>JBBRVS010000140.1:0-14545 GCA_038246645.1 Pyrinomonadales bacterium | reverse complement strand
TAGCGTTGCTGCAAACCGTAACTGTATCCTTTTCGGTCAAGCCAATTTGCCTGAAGCACTACTCCCGCAGGTTGCAGTCGAAGAAGTTGGTTTATTTTAGTCGGCTTTTCCATACTCATAGTATAACTATACGACATCAAATAAACCAAAACAACAAATAGTTTATTCTCGTGCAAATATAGGCACTTATAGTATCAAAATTAGGTGCGAAATAAACCCACATTAATAATTTTGAAGTATTTAGTAACAATGGGAAAATAAATTTACCTAGCAAGCAAAAAACTGCATCAAAAAAGGATGAGCAAAGCAAAGACTTATTATGAGGATGATTTTTTAGAAAAGCAATTCAAGTATTATCGGAGTTTATCTGAAAAACAGCGGCGGCATTTTCTCGCGATGGAGTTTGAAAGGTTAGGCGAAGGAAGCAAACATTATTTAGCGCGAGTGTTTGGATGTGGGCGGCAAACAATCAGGAAAGGCTTGCAGGAATTATCAGAATGTAATTACGAAACTGATTATACCCGGCAAAGAGTGGCGGGCGGGGGACGGAAAAAAAAGAAGTAGAAATTGGGGAATTAACCGCTTGGATACTTGAGTATGTGGAGCAAAATACAGCGGGCAGCCCAACCGATGAGCGCGTTTTATGGACGCATTTAAGAAATTGCGACATTGCCGAGTATTTGTTGAAAACCTATCAAGTTGAGATTGAAACTGATTGTATCAGGCGGATTTTATATTCTGCGGGGTATCGGAAAAGGAAGCCTAAAAAGCAGGTAGCAACGGGAGAAAGCCCGACGCGAAGTGAGCAATGCGCGGGTGATTTCATTTTTAATGAATTTGTTTCTCTTGATGGCAGATAATCCAATCATAAGTGTTGACACTAAGAAAAAGGAAATCTTGGGGAATTTAACCAGAAATGAAGCTATAATGACCAAAGATGATGAAGTCCTTGAGGTTTTAGACCACGATTATCCGCAACTTGGAACAGGGAAAGTGATTCCGCACGGGATTTATGATGTGAAATTAAATGAAGGTTATTTGAGTTTGGGCAACTCGCACGAGGGCAGCAGAATTTGTGGTGGATAATATCGAATGGTGGTGGGAAAACTTTGGTAAATACGAATACCGGAAAGCCGAGAGGATTTTGATATTATGCGATAGTGGCGGGGCGAATGGACATCGCCATCATTTATTCAAGAAATTGTTGCAAGAATTAGCCCGAAAAATCGGGAAAAAGTTAGTAATTTGTCATTATCCACCATATTGCAGCAAATATAATCCGATTGAGAGAAGATTATTTGCCCAAGTGCATCGAACTATAAAGGAAGTAATTTTAACGGATTTAGCTCAAGTCAAACAATTGATGAGCAAAACAAGGACGAAAACGGGATTAAGTGTAGAGGTGAGAATCAACGCTAAAAATTATCCACTCAAACAACCATCATTTGCAGAAGATATTGACCAAAAGAGGTTGTTGAGACATCCAACGATGCCGAATTTGTCATATACAATCCTACCTTGATAGGTAAAGTTATTTTACGGATGCTACTTACCGACAAGATGCAGAATTTTGCGGAGATTTTTAAGACCTCTACGATTGAGTTTTAATGATTTAATTGTAACGCGAGCCTTTGCGGTTAGCGCAATAATTTCTGTAAAATCTTCGCTCCAAATAAAATGCTCGCTCCATTTATCTTGACGCGGGTTGAAAAACAAAATTGTTTCTCCCGTTTCGGAATCAATTGCGGAAATGCGATGAGATTTATGTTTGTTACAGCCGGAACACGATAAAGCCAAATTTTTCAGAATTGTTTTGCCGCCGTTTGAAACGGGATTGATATGTTCGAGTTCAAAAACCGAAACGGAATATTCTTCGGGCAAAAAACAATATTCGCATAAACCTTTTGCCCGCTCGAAAACCTTTTTTCTCATTGCGGCAATTGAGAGTTTAGCCATAACTTTTCGGCTTGATATTGAGTTCCTTCATAATTTCATTAAGCGGTTGTTGGCGCATTTTTGAAATTTCATAAAGCCATTCGAGCCGCTTTGCCGATATTTCTTCGAGTTCTTCGGAGATTTCGGTCAATTGTTTATGTTCTTCGGGCGTGATTTTTTCTGCGCGAAAATTTTTGAGAAGTTTGCGGTAAATTTGTTTTTTTTCTTCCGATAGATCGGAGTTTTTTATTTTTTCGATCAAATCCGCTTCTCGTTTTTTCAATCTTTTAGCAGTTTTGAAAAGATGTTCGACCTCGCTTTCCGGCATCCGCATGACCGCGCTCAAGATGCTTTCCGTTGTCACTTCCAAATTCTGAACTGCCATAATTTAACCTCTAAAAATACTTTGACAATAGATTAGCATAAACAGAATTCAGATACTAAATTTCTCGCTTTCAGTTAAATTTTCAGCCGCGTATTTTCAAATAAGCGAGAAAATCACACCAAAAAATTCCGATAAAAAATAAAGCAGATTGATAGATAAACTCCACCAGAAATTATCCACCAATCTGCCTGTTTTTCTTCACTTTGCTTGGAAGGCTGGAACGTGAAGAAAAAACATAATTTGAATTTTTAAGCTAAATTTTACTTATCAACTTTTCGCCAAATGCCTTTATAGACATAAGCACCCGCGCCCGGCGAGGCGATCATCGTTCCGGCGAAAATCGTCAGAGCGGAACAGGCTAGCATTTCTCCGTATGATTCGTTCATCGTCACAATTGACAATCCGATTCCCTTTCCGCCTTCCTGAATTCTGGCTGCGCTGATCGTAATCAGATGTCCCGCGCCGACCAGATCGTCATAGTTGATCTTTCCGAATCCTGTCGGACCTTTGTAGATCGGTCCGCCCCACGTATCATATCCTTCGTCGGAATAAGAAAAACCGGCGGGCAAACCGATTGATACGCCCGTTCCCAAACCGCCGAATTCAAACCACTGCTGAGTGCTGTTTGAACTGTCTTTGATCAATATTCCGCCGACTGCTCCGGCAAGCACACCGCCGCTCACTTCGGCGCATCGGCTCGAATCGAGATAAAGCGTCGTTTTTTGACTTTTTGCCAATTCCAATAAAGCTTTTAATATTTCCGTCGTCATTTTAATTTTTCTCCTTTTAGTAACTCAATTTTTGTAAATAATTCTCAATACCTTTTGAAAATCCACTTTCACGATATTTACTTATTTCTTCTTAAATTTTGCGGCAAATGATTCTTCGGTTTCCTTTGTTTGATAACTTATAATTTGTGTAACTCCTTGATGCTCGCTTCCGAATTTAGTCGCTCCGTAACTGATATGATTCAAAATAGGATCACCGTCAATAAATAACGAACTCGAAGCCGTCAGCCAGAAAACTTGCCGGCAATTTTGCGGACATCCGAAAATTAAATACATATCGCTTTTCATCCAAATAATTTCATTGTGTAGAAATATTTGTCGTTTGCTCCGCGATATATGATTTACGATTCCGCCGTGCGGACATTTAACAACGCTCGAACCGGTTAAGATAAATGGCATTTTTTTCTCCTATTTTTTAATCGGGACGGTTGGAAACCTCATTTCCCAACCTATTTCTTCATTGGTCGTATAATGGTAGCCCGTGCCGACGAGAAAATTTCCCGGCGAAACCTTTTCGGCAAAGCGTGTAGGGACATCATTCAACACGAGAAGATGATTTATTTTCTCTTTGACAAGAGGATTATTCATATCGGTTGTGCGCGAGAGAATGATGCCGCTTCGCCAATATGCCCACTTACCCGATGCCGGTCCGAAATCGTATCTGCCCGCAACTTTTTGCCACCAAAAATGTTGTCCGAGTGCATTATTTTCAACCGACATATAACTAATCAATACTTTGCACGAAAGTTTGGTTCTAAACGTCTCAATTGATATTTCGGCTTGCCACGCTGCCATAATTTTTTCTCCTTCGATTCTTTAAGTTTCTAAATTTGCCGCCGAAGCCGCACAGATCAAAAGTCTTCCGTCTGCTGTTTCAATTGAATGAATTCGTTCGGTTGCCGCTAAAGTAAAAACGGTTTTTTCGGACATTCCAAATACTTTTGCAGTGTGTGCAATCGTCAAATGCGAAGTTTTTGTCTGACACGTTAAGCAAAAAAGACTTGCGTTTCGGCTCAATCTAATGAGCGTCAATTCGTGTTTTTCAAATCTGATTTTTGTGCGCCGCATTCTTTTCATAAAAAAGTCTTTTTGTTTTGTCCGGTTTCTGCTAAAATTCTCGGCACTTCTTGAATTCGCCCACAGTTTTAGCGGCAACGGACACCAGACTGACAGAAAAGCCGGAAAAAAGTCCTAAATTTGCGGATAAATTTTTATAAATTTTTATAAATTGGCGATGAATAAAGAATCTGACAAAATAATTTCCTTTGCCGAATTTGAACTCGATACGGTTCATCGAAGATTATGGCGCGGCGGCGAAACGGTTGTTTTACACGCGAAAGCCTTTGATTTGTTGACTTTTCTGATAAATAACAACGGCAGAATTGTTTCCAAAGATGAAATTCTCGATACGGTTTGGGAAGGAAGTTTTGTCGAGGAATCGAATCTGGTCGTGCAAATTTCGAATTTGCGAAAAATCTTGGGCGAAACAAAAAATGCGCCGCGTTTTCTCGTAACAGTTCCGGGCAAAGGCTACAAATTTGTCGCTGAAACGAGCGAAAATCTTTTATTAATTGAAACTCATTCGGTTTCCGAACTGACCATCGAACACGAAGAAGAAATATCCGCAAAACAAACGGCATTTCCCGAAAAAAAATCATCGAGTTTGCAAAGATTCGGTGTTGCCGGAATTGCGGTTTCAGTTATTTTAACAATTTTCTCGATCGGTTGGTTTTGGAACAGACCATCGCAAGCTACTGAAAATAAACAGTTAAAATTAATGAAGCTGACGGCGAACGGCAAAATTGTGAATTCGGCAATTTCGCCCGACGGAAAGTTTTCCGTTTTCGCTCAGAAAGACGGCGAAGGCGAAAGTCTGTGGCTGCGTCAACTCGAAACCGGAAGTGAAAAACAAATCGTTGTTTCAAAACCTCACGAATACGTCGGTTTGACCGTTTCGCCGGACAATCAATTTATCTACGCTTCGATTTTTTCCAAAAATGAAATTGATCCGATTTTGGAAAAAATCCCGATTCTCGGCGGCGTTTCCCGGCAAATTCCAGACATAGATTCGAGCGCGGCGGTCAGCATTTCACCCGATGGAAAACGTCTGGCTTTTACCGATTCAAACAGCGCGGAAAATGAAACTTTCTTTGGCATTTCCGATGTTGACGGCGCAAATCAGCAAATTTTGATTCGCGCCAAACGCGATGTTCGGCAGTTTCCGATATTCAAATCCAATCCCGTCGCGTGGTCGCCGGTGAGTAATGAAATTGCGGTTTCCGTAACTGAAAAAAGCGAAAACAGTTTGACCGCGACGATTTTAATGGTCAATGCGGATGACGGAAGCGAATATTATTTGACCGAAAAACGCTGGAAAGATATTGACGATCTGGCGTGGCTCGATGCGGACAGATTGGTTTTTATCGCTTCGGAAGAAGACGGACTTTCGAGCCAAATCTGGAGTTTTTCGCGCCGAACGGGCGAAACAAAACAATTGACGAACGAATTACAACCGTATGACGTTCTCGCGGCGGGAAGCGGGAAAATTGTCGCCGTTCAAGTAAACTTCTCGACGAGTCTGCGAATTGCCGATTTTAACGAAGCCGAAAAAACGCTCAAAGTCCGCGAAGTTTTTTCGGCTCCCGATCAGATTGATCTTGCTGATTGGAACGCTAACGGCGAGATTATTTACGCTTCGCAAGCGAGCGGAAAACGCGAATTATGGCGAATGAACGGCGACGGCTCGCATCAAACGCAGATCACATTCGATGCGAATATTCGTTTCGGTTTAGCCGTGTCGCCCGTTGACGGAAGTTTGATTTTCAGTTCAAAACAAGCCGATAAAAAAGGACTCCGGCAAACCGATTCAAACGGGAAAAATTTGCGCCAATTAAGCGATAAAAGCGACCAATTGCCCGACGTTTCAAACGATGGAAAGATCGTTTTTCATCGCGGTTTGGGTTATGCCGAAGGCGTTTTTCTCGTTTCAAATAATGAACCGAATCAGCGGCTTGTCCGCGAAAAATGTTATTTTCCGGCAATTTCGGCAGACGGTTTGCAGATAGCCTGTTATTTTATGGATTGGGAAGAAAGTCGCCAATGGCGCATCGCGCTTGTCGCCGCCGATTCGGGCGAATTAATTCGCAAAATTACGCTGCCGATTCCCGTTTACGAACGCCAGATTCGCTTTCATCCGTCCGGCAAATACATCACGCAGATTTTCTCGGAAGGCGAAAATCTAAAGTTGATCTTACTGCCTGTTGACGGCGGCGAAGCGAAAATCTTCGAAGGTTTGGGCAAAGGCTCGTCGAATCTTCCCGAATGGTCACCCGACGGCAAACAATTTCTCTACCCGCTTATCAACGAAACTCACGACGCAGTTTTATTGAACGAATATTAAAACGCTTTTACGCAAAAGAAATATCGGGTTTATGAAGTACCGGAAAATTTACCGAATTGGCGATAAAACAAAGTTCGTGTGCTTTTCGGTGAAGCGATTCGGCTAATTTTGCGTCGGATTCTTTCGTAATTACAACGTGCGGATTTAATGTAACTTCGACAAATCTTCCGCCGCCGTCAGATGTTTCGACCATTTTGCCGCTCGCCTTGTCTTTGTAATCTACAACGACGATTTTTGCTTCGGCGCACAGGTGCAGATACCAGAGCAAATGACACGAGACGAGCGAGGCGACGAGCAATTCTTCAGGATTGTAGCGTGTTTTGTCGCCGCGAAAATTCGGGTCGGACGAGCCTTTTATTACATCTTTTCCGTCAACCGAAATTTCGTGATCGCGTTTGTAACCTGCGTAAGTTTTCGTGCCTTCGCCCGTGTTTCCCGTCCAATTTAAATTGATTTGATAATTGTGTTCTTTCGCCATTTTTTTTGTTTTTGCCCGCAGAAGTCGCGGAAATCACAGAAAAAAGCAAAAATATTAAACATTTTCCACATTTTTCCGTGATTTCCGCAGGCAATTAAATTCTTAATCTCTCGAATAATTCAAAGCATAATTCGGCGGTTTGATGCCTTTTGGCAATTTCTTGTCATCAATCGGTTTGTCTGCTTCGATCTTTAAAGGAATCACGCCCGCCCAAATATTTAATTCATAATCTTCGTCATCGTCAATCGGATCGCCTGTCCGAATTTTTGCGGATGCTTCATTTATTTCTAGCTTTAAAACCGTCGTGCCTTTTAATTCTTTTGAATTCGGGGCGCGGATTTCCTCCCAGCGATTCGGAATTATATGTTCGGTGAAAAGTCTTAACGCCTCGTGCTTTTCAGCTTCATTTTTAACAAGTTTCGCCGTTCCGAATATCACGACCGAACGATAATTCATCGAATGATGAAACGCCGAACGCGCCAGCACAAGACCGTCTAATAAAGTTACGGTTACGCAAATATCAATTCCTTTCGACATTTCGCGCATCATCCGGCTCGCCGCCGAACCGTGAATAAGCAAATTTTCGTCGCTTCGGGCATACGCCGTCGGAATGACGAACGGCTGATTTTCGACTATAAATCCGACGTGGCAAATAAAAGCTTCGTCTAAAATTTTATAAATATTTTCGCGGTCAAACGAGCCTCGTTTCGGAATTCGTCTAAGTTTTGTGCGATTGGTTTGTTCGATTTTTTCACTCATATTTTTTAAGGTCTTTCGCCCGCTTTCCACGCGTCGGAAACGATGCGTCCTTTATCCAAATCATCAACTACTAAAATCAATTGATTCTGATGATCGCTGTAAATAACTTCGACATTGACTCCGGCTTGCGCCATCATCCGGCAAATTTTCCCCAATTGTCCGGGTTCGTCCTGATTGAGCTTTTGGACCAGAACTTCGCAGTCGGCGAGAATTTCGATTCCTTTTTCTTCAAGAGCTTTTCGCGCCGCGCCGCCGTCTTCAAAAAGAAAATGCGCGATAAATTTGCCGTCAAAAACAAATCCGCCGCCGCCTTCGACGCTGACTCCGGCTTTTCCAAGTGTTTCTCCCATTTCCGCTGAAGCTCCGGGACGATTTTCTAAACGTATTGCTAAATCTCGCATTTTTCTATCTCTCAAAATTTTATTTGTTCAATGCTCTTGATCTATGATTGTCGCGAAAAATACATATACCAATTCCATTCCCAGGTTTTGCCTTCATCTGCCGAGAAAGCCTGACTCCAAACCGGAAATTTTTCATCGGTCGCATTCCAATTAAATTTGACGAGAATTGATCTTTCTTCAAAATTATCGCGGGCAAAAAATTCGCCGATGCCGTTTTCAAACGAACCGATCTGCGGAACTTGTAAAACGACCGCATTACTGTCAGCCCAATAAATGCTCCAGAGTTTTGTCTTCGGATCAAACAGACGCAAAGACATTCCTTCAAACGGTTTGCCGTCAAACTCGGCTTTGAAAAAGTCCTGATTTCCAAAGCCGTGCAGAATATGCCGGCATTCTTGCTTTGCTTCAAATTCCGTCCAATCACCGCAATTTGCCAGACGTTTGTTGAGTTTACGGTTACGGATTTTCCATTTCCCGATAAGAAAGTTGAAATCTTTTTCAGATGATTTCTCAGACGGAATGACATTTAACTCAACTTCTTTTTTCATTTGTTGTTTCATATTTTTACAGTTTAATTTTAACTTTGCGGGTTTTATTTTAAGTGAAATTGGATTTAACACAATAGCCATTTTAAGGTTTTTTTATAAGACCAATTTTTATGTTATATTGCCGTTTATGACAAAACCGAAAGATCAAATTCCTTTTATAATGCTTGATAACAAAAATGATTCTCTGCCTTTGTATCGTCAAATTTATGAAAGAATACGCGCCGCGATTTTAATGGGTGAATTTGCTTCAAAAATGCAGTTGCCGTCAACGCGGTTTTTGGCGCAAAATCTCGGCGTTTCGCGCATTACGGTCGTCAATGCTTATGAACAGCTTTTTGCCGAAGGCTATCTCGAAGGCAAAACCGGTGCGGGAACTTTTGTCGCGTCCGAATTACCTGAAAATCTTTTGCAAATTAAAACGGTAAAGCAAAATTCAAAGAAATCCCGCGATCTGCCGCTTTGCCTTTCGGATTACGGCGAGAAAATATTGAAAAAGGACGTTTCGACCGTTCGCTGTTTTGTGCAGGCGACTTTTCGTCCTTTTCAAAACGGTTTGACGGCGGTTGATGAATTTCCGTTTGAAATCTGGTCGCGCATCGCCGCAAAATATTACAAAAATCCGCCGCGAAAAATGCTCGGCTACGGCGATCCGCAAGGCTCCGCGCCGCTTCGCGAAGCAATTGCCACGCACTTAAAATCGGCTCGCGGCGTAAATTGCATATCAGAACAAATCATTATAACTTCCGGCGCACAACAGGCACTCGATCTGACGGCGCGCATTTTTTTATCAAGCAATGATTCGGTCTTAATTGAAGATCCGTGTTATATCGAAGCTAAAAACTTATTTAAATCAAACGGCGCAAACGTCGTTTCGGTCGAAGTTGACGAAGAAGGGTTTGACGCGGCAAAAATTCCAAACGCAGTCGAAAATACAAAACTCGTTTACGTTACGCCTTCGCATCAATATCCGCTCGGGGTAACGATGAGTCTTGCGCGTCGCATCGCCTTGCTCGAATGGGCAAAACAGCAAAATGCGTGGATTATCGAAGACGATTACAACAGCGAATTTCGCTATGCCGGTCGTCCGCTGGCTTCGATGCAAGGTTTGGACAAATCGGGAAGAGTGATCTATGTCGGAACATTCAGCAAGACGATTTTTCCGGGCTTGCGAATCGGGTGTGCGGTCGTTCCGCCGGAATTAGTCGAAGTTTTCACGGCGGCGCGGGCTTTGACGGATGTTCATTCGCCTGTGTTCGAACAGGCGATTCTGGCGGAATTTATCGCGGAAGGACATTTTGCGCGGCACGTTCGGCGAATGCGTAGGCTTTACGAAGAAAGGCAAAAACTTTTAATTAGCGAATGCGAAAAAGAGCTTTCCGGTTTGCTCGAAGTGCGAAAAGCCGATGCCGGAATGCATCTCGTCGGCTGGCTTCCCGAAGGTGCTGACGACCGGATAATTTCGGACAAAGCGGCGGAAAAAGGTTTAATCATCGCGCCGATTTCGAGATACGCGGCAAAAATGTTGCCGCGCGGCGGATTTATTCTCGGCTACACGGCGTTTGACGAAAGACAGATAAAACGCGGCGTGAAGATACTGAAAAGCTGTCTGGAAAATTAATTCGGCTATTGGAAAATTACCTCACGAATGTAATTTTTCTTATTAAAGCTGTCAATAAAAACGATTCGATTTTTGCTGATAAATCGTGCGCTTTTAAAATTAGAGATTTGGATTCGGCGTGGATCGCTGCCGTCTCTAATACCGTCAAAATTTCCCAAAACCAATTTTGCCTGATCGGTAATTTCAAAAAGATTATCGTCCATTCCGAGCTGCAGATTGCGTTCGCCGCCCGAAATAAATAATCTTCCCGCATCATTTCCAAACGCGCCGCCGTTCCAATAATTTCTCCACAAACCGTTTTTCATACTTTTTGTGGTGTCATTTTCTTTCATTCGGGCTGAAAATGTCGGCTTTTTAAGTTTTGCCGTAAAATCGGCGCGGTCAATTTCATAAAGCGAAAAAGTTACGTTATCAGAATTTTCCGCCACCTTCTGTCGGCTTAAAAGATTCAATTTTCCGCCCGACGTAATAAACCAATTTCCGCCGATTTCGTCAGCGTCTTTCAGATCGGGCAGAGTAAATTTTACAAAACGCCGATTCCATTTATTTTTATTTTTCAAAAGATGCAGAATCACAATGTGATCGAATCTTTTTTTCATGTCAAACGGTGTCATTACCACAACGATTTCATTGTCATTCGGCAGAACGACGCTCGAAAAATTGAAGGTGTTTTGCAGATTCTTCGGAACTTTCAGTTTGAATGATTCTAAAACTCTTTCCTGCGAATCTTTGATTTTCAGCGAAAAATCCGGTTCTTTGAAGATATATTTGTCAGAATCTCCGATAATTGTTTTCGCCGTCCAATAGAGTTCGACAAATCTGATTTCGCCTTTATCGTTGAGCCTTAAATCGCGCAGATTTACCGGGACATTCGATTTTTCGCCGGATTCGGAAAGACCGGGCAGGATCATTTCAAATTCCATATTTTCGCGCAGAGTATCGCCGCCGAGAAAGATTTCGCCGCCCGGATTTCCGCCGAATTCTTTGATGGTTTTAACGGACAATTTCGGTTGCGCGTAATCCATTCGTTTGAAAAAAGGATCGAGCAGTTCGGTTTTTATTACATTTGACAAATTCCCGTAATTTTCATTTTCGAGCATCAACAGGTGACGATTGAAATAAGCCGAAGTGTATTGCCGGAAAAAGTTTTCGTTGACGGAATTATCGGCGTTTACGCCGTTTTTCAATAAATCAACCGCGCCGCATTTTTCGCCGACAAAATCGTAAGAATCAAAATTATAGCGGTTTTCAGCGGGAATTTTGCTGTTAAATTCTTTGATAAGTTCGAGATAACGCGGGCGGATTTCGGCAAAACGCGCGTCCTGCGCCAGATGATTGATGGTCGCCACCGCAAATTTATCGGCGTAGTTTTCCGTACAATTGAGCGGATCATTGTCGTGCAAAAAACCGCCGCCGAAATCGCGGTCGCTCATTTTGTAGCGATAATCAACGTAATGCCCGATCTCGTGCGCGGACAAAACCAGAACATTAAAATTTGCGAGAAGAAATCTTTCGCGGTCATCTTTGAAAAACGCCTTGTGATCGAAATTTCCGGCGGCTAAAACCTTGCTCCAGTTTTCCCAGTAATCAATAGTTTCTTCCGGTTTCATCATCCGCGAAATCGAAATTTCGACATTGCCGTTGCTGTATTTATTGATGATTTCCTTGTAATCCTGAACCTTCAGCTTTAACTGCCAGCGTCCTTCCGAAGCAATATCCGCGCCGTTTTGACGATACAGATCGGCAAGAAACCAAAAAGCGTTTTCCGTTTCGCCCTGTTCAAGCATTTGCCGGATTTTATCGGCTTCGGTTTTGCTGAAATCTTTACCGAAACAATTGAATGCGAAACTTACAAGAAATAAAATTGTGACTGTTATTTTGAATGTTTTCATAATGGAAATCTTCTCTCTGCAAACAATCGCAAATTTTGTATCAAAATTGGTTCAGGTCTTTTTCGGTCAGGTCGTCGTAAAAATCGAAATTCGGTGAAAAACGATTTTCAGCCGCCGTGTTTGAAACGAAGTCCGGTGCAAGCAAAATTCCCGGATGATCGAGCGGTTTATTCCAAAACGCGCCAACCGTTTGTCCGGCAGGTGTAATGCACAAACCGCCGTTTCCTCCGCAATAAGTCTGGCGTTTGCCGGTCGGTGTGATTCTTTCGGTTGTTAAATTACCGGAAATCGAAATATTTATTTCGTGAAATTCAGCCTGATGTTCGAGCATTTTGCCCGGCAGCACGCGTGCGCGATGAACTCTTACGCCCGTCCATTCGGCTTGTTGACGAAAGAAATACTGCGACTCTAATTTTTCATTTTGCCAGATAATTTGCACAAAGCTATTTTTAATCCTAAAAAACGGAAATTGCAAGTTTTCCGGATGAAAATGTTGTAAGCAAGACAATTAATAAGCCGTTTGTTATACTTGTTTTTATATTTGCAGACAGCAATTTTTTATAAAATGGAGAATATAAAATTATGAAATTACCAGGTGGATTCGATATGAATTCGATGATGAAACAAGCCCAGAAAATGCAGGAAGAAATGGGCAAACAGATGAAGGAAATGGTCGTTGACGCTTCGGCGGGCGGCGGTGCGGTCACCGTTAAAATGCGCGGCGATTTTGAAGTTTTGGAACTCAATATCTCGCCCGATCTGGTCAAAGACGGCGACGTGGAAATGATTCAGGATCTATCGGTCGCGGCACTAAACGAAGCCCGCCGCAAGATCGAAGAATCACTCAAAGGCAAACTCGGCGGAATGCTCCCGCCCGGACTTATGTAATTTTGGATTTCGGGTTGCCGATTTTAGATTGAAACTTGACTAAAATTCGAGTTTCAATCCAAAATCGGCAATTCAAAAAGTAATCCAAAATCCAAAATCTAAAATCCAAAATTTAAAATGCTTGAATATTCAGAACCCGTCGCCAAGTTGATTGACGAATTTAAACGCCTTCCCGGAGTCGGACATAAAAGCGCACAACGTCTGGCGTTTTTTATTTTACGTCTGCCGAAGGAAAAGATCGAAAGTTTTGTCGAAGCTTTGCGCGAAGTCAAAGAAAAAATCGTTTTTTGCTCCGTCTGTAATAATTTGACGGACGTAAATCCCTGTATGTATTGCAGTTCGAGCCAGAGAGACCGCTCGATGATCTGCGTCATCGAAGAACCTTATAATCTCGTTGCCATCGAAAAAACGCGTTCGTATAAAGGTTTGTATCACATTCTGCACGGAAGTTTGTCGCCGATTCGCGGTGTCGGTCCCGATGAACTGATGATCGCCAATATCTTTCCGCGTCTTTCGCCGGAAAACAATGAAGATATTGAAGTCAAAGAAGTTATCATCGCCACAAATCCGACGACCGAAGGCGAAGCGACCGCCAATTATCTGGCGCGGCTCTTAAAACCGCTCGGCGTGCGGACGACGCGGATTGCGATGGGAATGCCGGTCGGTTCGGATCTGGAATTTGTTGACGAAGTAACGATGGACAAAGCGATGACGAATCGCCACGATATTTAAGGCACAACGAAAAACGGATAACGGATAATGGAAAATATAAGATAAACACTTCAAACTACTATTAATCGAACAATTACGGGTGTTGTTAAGATTTTTATTTTTCTTAAAACTTTTGAAAATAGATTTTTTTAGAAAAACTATGCCGCAGCATTTAACTTTTGAAGAACTCGAAAAAGGCTTGGACAAAATTCGCCAATCGCCGAAGGATGAAGGAGTTTTGCATCTTATCGTCAGGCGACCGGAAGAAAATGAAAGAGAAGTTTTAGAAGAAGGCGAACTCGATTTAGCTGTCGGGCTTATCGGCGATAACTGGAAAACCCGCGGAAGTTCGCGGACAACGGACGGTTTCGGGCATCCCGAAATGCAGCTCAATATTATGAATTCCCGCGCCGCATCGCTCGTTGCTGTAAATAAAGAGCGTTGGCAACTGGCGGGCGATCAGCTTTACATAGATTTCGATTTAAGCAATGAAAATCTGCCACCAAAAAGCAAAATTTCCATCGGCTCGGCAATTGTCGAAGTTACGGAAATTCCGCACACGGGATGTAAAAAATTTGTCGCGCGGTTCGGGCTTGATGCGATGAAATTCGTCAATTCAAAGGTCGGAAAACAGCTTCATCTGCGCGGAATAAACGCCAAAGTCATTGAGTCCGGTACGATTCGTGTCGGCGATTCGGTTAGAAAAATTGATTAAATATCTGAAAAAAAGTGTGTGAAACAT
>JBBRVS010000139.1:0-14653 GCA_038246645.1 Pyrinomonadales bacterium | reverse complement strand
GTTGCGGACGAACCGGCGGAAATTCTGCTCGAAAAGATCAAGGCGGAAAAAGAAAAACTCGTCGCCGAAAAGCGCATTCGGCGAGATAAACCTTTGCCGCCAATCAACGCGGAAGAAATCCCGTTTGAAATTCCTTCAAATTGGACTTGGTGCAGATTGGGAAGCGTTACTGATTTGATTACAAGCGGCTCAAGAGATTGGGCAAAACACTATTCAAATACAGGCGCAATTTTTGTGAGAATGGGAAATCTTTCAAAAGATAGTTTCAATTTGAGATTGAATAAAATTCAGTATGTAAATCCACCTAAAAATTCAGAGGGCAATAGAACAAGACTTGAACAAAATGATATTTTGGTATCAATCACAGGCGAAGTTGGGAATTTAGGTTTCATTCCAGAAGATTTTGGCGAAGCATATATCAATCAACATACTGCATTAGTTAGGCTCAATAAAAAAATCTTTCCAACATATATTGTATTTTCATTTCTATCAAATTTTTTACAAGAACAATTTAACGCGCCTCAAAGAGGATTGAAAAACAGTTTTAGACTTTCCGATATTGATTATCTTATTATTTCACTTCCGCCATTAGCCGAACAAGAAAGAATTGTCGCCAAGCTGGAAAAGCTGATGAAGTTTTGCGACGAATTGGGAGCAAACATCAGACAAGGCATAACAAACGCCGACCAATTGCTGCAAACCGCGCTCAAAGAAGCGTTAGAGCCGAAATAAAAGAGAGAAAACAAAAGGAGAAACTATGAAAAAAGTAACATTAACATTTATCGGGGATCAGTCTGATGAAGTCGCTCAAAAGTTTTACACGTGGGCGATTGACGGCGGACTGGAAGACAGCATTATTGACACTTTATCAACGCCTGAAATTGCAGTTGAAGGCATTACGGATTTCAATAATGAATCGCTTGATATTGCAATTACAAGCAAAGCAAATGAATCAAACAGTTAATAGAAAATTAAATGATGCCTGAAAAGTAAAACTTTTGACTTGGCACACTCTAGGCACACAAACAAGAAAAGGGCAACCGCATTTGTTGCCCTAAACTATTGAAAATAATGGTGATCCGAGCAGGATTCGAACCTGCGACCCAATGGTTAAAAGCCATTTGCTCTACCGACTGAGCTATCGGACCATATTTTGAAAAATCGTTTCGCTAATCTTTACCAGCGAAATTTTAGATTTTAATAATCTTATCGGAGAAAATCAAGTTGGAAACTAAACTTTTTATTTGAACCAGCCTTCCATCACCGAATCTTGCAGAATAATCGTCTGATCGCGTTCGGGTCCGGTTGAGATCAAACCGATTTCCACGCCGACCGCGCGCGACAGAAAATCTACGTATTTACGGGCATTTTCCGGCAAATCTTCGAGTTTTGTCATGCCCAGAGTTTCGGATTTCCAGCCCGCCAGAGTTTCGTAAACGGGTTTGATTTTCTGCAAATCCAACGACACCGCCGGAAATGTGTCAATTTTTTTGCCTTCGATTTCATAGCCGACGCAGACCTTTATTTCGTCGAGTGCGTCGAGAACGTCAATTTTAGTCAGAGCCATTGAATTAAAACCGTTAAGTTCGGCAGCGTAGCGCGTTGCCACCGCGTCGAACCAGCCGCACCGGCGCGGGCGTTTCGTGACCGAACCGAATTCATTGCCGCGGGTGCGGATCAAATTTGCCATGTCTTCTTCTTCGGCGAGCATTTCGGTCGGAAAAGGTCCTTCGCCGACTCTTGTGGCGTAAGTTCGGACAATTCCTAAAACTCCCGAAATGTGATGCGGCGGAATTCCCGCGCCGACCGCCGCGCCTCCGGCGGTCGGGTTTGAAGAAGTAACATACGGATATGTGCCGTGATCTACGTCGAGCAGGGTTGCCTGAGCGCCTTCGAGCAGGATTTTTTTATCCGCTTTTTTCGCTTCCGAGAGAAAATGCGAAGTTTCTGTCACAAAAGGTTTCAGACGTTCGGCAAGCGCGGAGATTTCTTCAAATATCTCGTCCGAGCGCAGCGGTTCGCGCCCGTAAAGGACGATCAGCCGGTTGGCTTCCGCCAGATTTCGTTCGATTCTCGACTTTAAGAGTTCAGGCACGAGTGCGTCGGAAACTCTGATTCCGCGCCGTCCGGCTTTGTCTTCATACGCAGGACCGATTCCGCGCAGAGTCGTGCCGATCTTTTCGTTGCCTAAGCGTTCTTCCGAAGTGTGGTCGAGGGCGCGGTGATACGGCATTATAAGATGTGCGCGGCTCGAAACCTTTAATCTTTCGGGCGTGATCTCGATTCCCTGCTCGATCATTTGATCAACTTCTTCAAAAAATGCCTTCGGATCAATGACCATTCCGTTGCCGAGAACGCAGGTTTTGCCTTCGTGAATTATTCCCGACGGCAACAGGCGCAAAACAAACGCTTTGTCGCCGACATAAACGCTGTGTCCGGCATTATGTCCGCCTTGATAACGCGCCACGATGTCGAATCGGTCGGCGAGCAAGTCAACAACTTTTCCTTTTCCCTCGTCGCCCCATTGTGCGCCGATAATTACTATAATCATAAAGTTAGTGGTCAGTGGTCGGTGGTCAGTGGTCAGTTTTTTTTCAACTTTCAATGAATCACTTTACTACTGCGTAATTAAAAATGTCTTGATTCTCGTGTCGTCGTCCGCTTCGGTTTCGACAAGAAGTTTGACGTTTTTCACGTTGAACGGCGGTTTATCCGGAACAACTGCCGAATCGTAATGCAGACGCATATCGGGTCCGTGCGGAATGTCGAGATTCGGCACGAGTTCGACGTTCGGATTTGGATAATGTTCGGTAATAATCAAGTATTTGAAGTTTTTGCAGTTATCCAGAATTTTTACGATCTCGTGGTTTGAAAGATGCTGCAAAACCTGCCGAATCAAACATAGATCGCCTGTCGGAAGTTCGTCTTCGACGATATTTACGCGGCGAAATTCTCTTTTTTCGCTGCCGTAGGTTTTATTGAGATGTTCGATCAAATTCGGCACGACATCGCAGCCCGTGTAATAAATATCTTCGGAAACGAACATCGAAGCAACCTGAAAATCTCCGCAGCCTAAATCTACAACCTTTTTAATATCGTTTTCAGCGATGAATTTTTTGACCGCTTCGGCATAAACCTTTGCATACTTTCCGCGCGAACCGTCGCCTGAAAAGAATTCGCCCGATTTTCCGCCCCAGACGTTGTTTTTGTAAATTTCGCTGAAGGTTTCCGCTACTGATTTTTCGGCAAATTTTTGCTGTTCACGCGACGCAATTTTTTGCCGACGTTTTTGCAAAACCGATTTCGGTATAATTTTTTTGACTATTTCTTTGATCATTTATGCGAAATGAAAGAGTAACAAATTTTACGAAAATTATGAATTTGGGAAAATCTAACTTTTTGTCATTTGATAAAGCCGAACATAATTTCGCGCGGCGTTTTCCCACGAATTATCGAGTTTCATCCCATTGATCTGAATTTTGCGCCACGTTTCGGGTTCGGCATAGGCAAAAAGTGCTTCATATATCTTTTCTAAAAACTGATCGGCGCGAAATGCTCTGAATTTGAAACCGTTTCCTTTATTATTGACGCGGTCGTAATTCTGCACCGTATCGTCCAGACCGCCGACGGCGCGGACAATTGGAACGGTTCCGTAACGCAGAGAATACATTTGATTCAGCCCGCACGGCTCGAAGCGCGAAGGCATCAGAAACATATCCGCGCCGGCTTCGATCTTGTGCGCCAGAGCCTCATTGTAGCCTTTATAAATCCCGACCTGTTGCGGCGCGTAATCGCGCAGTTTTTGCAGAAAATTTTCGTAATTTTTATCGCCCGAACCGAGTGCGACGAAAAACGCGCCGGTTGCCAGCAGTTCTGCGGCAACTTGCTGAATCAGTTCGATTCCCTTTTGTGATGTAAGCCGCGTAACGATTGCAAAAACAGGTTTTTCCAAATTTTCCGGCAGATGAAATTGACGCAAAAGTTGGCGTTTGCATTCGCGCTTTCCTTCGAGATTATACATATTAAAATGCGTTTCGATCTCCGCATCGGTTTCGGGATTCCAAACGTCGTAATCAACGCCGTTCGTAATGCCGACAAACCGATTGCTTCTTAATCTCAAAAGCCAATCAAGCCCGTAACCGTTTTCGGGCATCCGGATTTCCTGTGCATACCGGCGCGAGACGGTCGAGAGCATATCGCTTGCCGAAAGTCCGGCTTTCATCGCCGAAGCGTAGCCGTTAAACATAAAGGAATTTCGCTCGAATTCGCTCGAAAATCCGAATTTCCACAGATCGCCCGCGTCAAAACCGCCCTGATACGCGAGATTATGAATCGAAAAAACCGTCCGCGTATTTCGCCAGAAGGAATCCCAATATCTTAAATGAGCGATTTCGACCGCCGCAAAACCGCAGTGCCAGTCATTCAAATGAACAATATCCGGCGCACGACCGAGGCGTTTTAACAACGCGAGCGCGGCGTGATTAAAAAAGGCGAAACGCTCGTGATCTTCGTTGTAACCGTAGATCGAATCGCGGTGAAAATACTCCGGCGCATCAATCAGATATGTCGGCGAACCGTTCGCTTCCGAATAAAAGACTTTTGCCCGATAATCTCTGCCGCGCCAGTCAACGCGCAGATCATCGAGCGCGACGCGCCATAAATGCTCGCCCTTGGTCTGCCAATAACACGGCGTAATCAGCAAAGCATCAACCCCGACCGAACGCAAAGCCTTCGGCAAAGCACCCGCAACATCACCCAAACCGCCAGTTTTTGAATATGGAACCGCTTCCGCAGATAGAACCGCTACTCTCATTTTTTTCGATTATTTCTTGAATTACTTATGCTTAACAATCTGACGTTTAGAGCGGATTTTGTCAAGATTGAAATTTATCAAAAAAATTTTTGGGATCTACTTAAATTTATTAAAGTTATCCGACTTTTTACCGATATGTTTGAGCAAGGCGCACTTGATCGTCAAGATTTTATATATTTTTTGCCGTATTTCTTTAATTCCACTTCACCGATTCTATCCTTTCCAAAAAATTTTCTTTCATACATTTTTATGCTTAAATCCCCTACTTTTTGGAAAATTTATCTGATTTTTGTTTCTTTTTTAATTTTTTCCGCAACCATAACCGGAGCGTTTTTTTATTTTAAGGACACCTCGAACAATTCCAATCTTTTTGTTTATGTTTTTTTCGGTTTAAGCGGAATCTCAATTGTTTTTTTTGCCGTTTTTTTTCTCAACCGTCAGATTTTTTCGCCGCTCGATCAAATCAAAGAATTCGCCGCTTCGACGGTTTTGGGCGGTGTTGAACACTGTTTTAAATTTGATGGAAATAACGAATTCGGACAGATTGCCGGTTCGATCAATGATCTGGCTACGCGTTGCTCGATTTCCGAAGCAACCCGCGCCAAAGCCGAAGATGATCTGCGAAAGTCTCACATCGAAATGGAGAAAAAAATCGCTGAACGCGATATTGCCGATAAGATTTTGCAGGCAAGCGAAGAACGCTATTATCTTGCCGCGCAGGCGACGCAAGACATAATTTACGAACATAATCTCGTGCCGAAAAAAAATCCTCAAACCGCCGGCGGCGAAACCGTCAGCAATTTTAAGGATTATAAAAAATCGCCGGATATGATCTGGCTCGAAGAACGGATTCATCCGGAAGACCGGAGGCGAATTATCTCTGCTCTGGATGAAATCTTCGCACAGGGCACGAAATACTGGTCGGAGGAATACAGGTTCAGCCAGTTTGACGAACAATACGCCTATATTTTTGACCGCGGTTATATAATCTACGACGAAAATTATCAGCCGGCGCGGATGATCGGCGCAATGAGCGATTTTACCGAACGCAAACTTGCCGAAGATGCTTTGCGGGAAAGCGAAGAACGCTACCGCGATTTGATCGAAAACGCCAACGATCTGATTTATACGACCGATCTCGTAGGAAATTTCACCTCACTCAACAAAGCCGGAGAAAAATTGCTCGGATATTCGCAGTCGGACGCTCTCAAAAAAAATTATTTTTCGATTGTTCCGCCCGAACATCACAGAACTATCGAAAAAATGCTCAAGCGTCAGCTCGACGGAATGCCGCGCACCGATATCGAGGTTGATTTTATCAATGCCGACAATGAACGTCTGACTTTTGAAGTCAGCAGTCGTCTGATTTATCAAAACGGCGAACCCGTTGCCATTCAGGGAATCGCCAGCAATATCAGCGAACGGAAATGGGCGGAAGCCCAGCTTCGCCACAATGCGCTGCACGATTCTCTGACCGGCTTGCCGAATCGCGTCCTTTTGTTAAATCAGCTTCGGCAGGCAATCGCCCGCAAACGCCGCAACCAAGATTTTCAATTTGCCGTACTTTTTTTGGATATTGACCGCTTTAAGGTAATCAATGACTCGCTCGGACATCTGATCGGCGACAAACTTTTGTGCGGAATCGCCGACACCTTAAAGCAATGCGTCCGAACGGTTGACACGGTTTCAAGGCTCGGCGGCGATGAATTTGTTCTTCTGCTCGAAGATATAAAAAGCATTTCCGATGCTATTGTCGTCGCCGACCGGATTCTGCAATCGCTCTCAAATCCGTTTTTGATTGACGCAAACGATATTTTTACCTCAACCTCGATCGGCATCACACTTTCCGAAACAGGCTACACCTTGCCCGAAGAACTGCTGCGCGATGCCGATACGGCGATGTATTGCGCCAAATCTTTGGGCAAGGATTGTTATCAGATTTTCGATCAGGAAATGTATGTCAAAGCCACGAATCTTTTGAAAACCGAAACCGATCTGCGCCGCGCGCTCGAACGCGATGAATTCGAACTTCATTATCAACCGATAGTCTCGCTTTCAAACGGAAAAATCATCGAATTCGAGGCACTTCTGCGCTGGCATCATCCCGAACGAGGAATGATTTCACCGGCGGATTTCGTGCCGATCGCCGAAGACACGGGCTTGATTGTGCCGATCGGAAATTGGGTAATCAGAGAGGCTTGCCGCCAATTGAAATTATGGCAGGAAAATGATCTGGTTGATGAATATCTGCTGATGAGCGTTAATCTTTCGCCGAAGCAAATCGCCCGCTCAGATCTGCCCGAATTTATCAACAAAACATTGCAGGAATTGGAACTTTCGCCGCATAATTTCAACCTCGAAATTACCGAAAGTGCGATTATGGAAAACAGCGAAACCGCGGAAAATCTGCTCAATCAATTAAAGGATTTGGGAGTTTGGCTGACGACCGACGATTTCGGCACGGGTTATTCATCCTTGAGTTACCTGCACCGTTTCCCGATTGACCGTTTGAAAATTGACCGCTCGTTTATCTCCGATATGACTTCGCATTCAAAAAATTCCGAGATCATCCGCACAATTCTGACTCTGGCGCGAAGCCTCAGAATGGAAGTCGTTGCCGAAGGCATTGAAAATAATGAACAACTTTCAATGCTCAAAGCTCTCGATTGCGATTTCGGACAAGGCTATATTTTCTCAAAACCCGTTACCGCCGCCGAAGCCGCAAAACTTCTTAAAAAGAAATGTTTCTATGATAGTTTTATTCATTTGCCAATATTAGCCGGACATCCAAAGGTTGAGATCGCCATTTGAAAAAATTTACATATGCACCAATGCAAAATGGAAAACGGATAATGGAAAATGTCAGAAAACTCCTAACCTGTGTTTAATCTGTCAATTACCGGAGTTTTTAGCATTTTTATAATATCTTGAAACTTTTGCTTACCTGCTTATTTAGGTTAGCAACGTTCGTAATCCCGATCTGCGTGAATAAAATTAAAAAAACACTCCGAAGCTATCTAGCTTCGGAGTGTTTTTAATCTAAAAATTCAAAATCCGATCAGCTTTGCATCGAAGCAAGAAATTCGCTGTTGGATTTCGATTTCGACAATCTTTCCAAAACGACTTCCATTTGCTCGACCGGCGAAAGCGGATTCAGAACGCGGCGCATAACCCAGATTCGATTAAGGTCTTCGGGCGAGAGCAGCAATTCTTCCTTGCGCGTTCCGCTTCTTTGCAGATCAATGGCGGGAAACAGGCGTTTGTCGGAAAGTCTTCTATCAAGATGAATTTCCGAATTACCCGTTCCCTTAAACTCCTCAAAGATCACGTCGTCCATACGTGAACCCGTATCAATCAGAGCGGTTGCAATAATGGTCAAGCTTCCGCCTTCTTCGATGTTTCGCGCCGCGCCGAAAAAGCGTTTCGGGCGTTGGAGCGCGTTGGAATCAATACCGCCGGAAAGAATCTTGCCCGAAGGCGGCACGACCGCATTGTGCGCTCTTGCCAGACGCGTGATCGAATCGAGCAAAATCACGACGTCGCGTTTGTGTTCGACGAGGCGTTTCGCTTTTTCAATGACCATATCGGCAACCTGCACGTGGCGCGTCGGCGGTTCGTCAAATGTCGAACTGATCACTTCACCTTTGACCGAACGCTGCATATCGGTAACTTCTTCCGGTCGTTCGTCAATCAGCAGAACGATCAGAGTAACTTCCGGGTGATTTTCCGTTACCGAATTGGCGATTGATTGCAGAATCATCGTTTTCCCGGTGCGCGGCGGCGCGACGATCAGCGCACGCTGACCTTTACCGATGGGCGTAACCAGATCAATGACCCGCGCCGAGACTTTGTCGGGCGTGGTTTCCATCTTGAGCTGTTCGTCCGGATAGAGCGGCGTTAGATTATCGAAAAATATCTTTTCGCGGGCTTGTTCCGGTGCTTCAAAATTGATCGCTTCAACCTTGATCAGTGCAAAATACCGCTCGCCTTCCTTCGGCGGACGGATCTGCCCGGAAACGGTGTCGCCGGTGCGCAGATCGAATTTGCGAATCTGCGACGGAGAAACATAAATATCATCGGGTCCCGGCAGATAGTTGTATTCGGGAGCGCGCAGAAAACCGAAACCGTCGGGCAGAGTTTCCAAAACGCCTTGCGAAAAAATCAGACCGCTTTTTTCGGTTTGCGCCGCGAGAACTTTGAAAATAAGTTCCTGCTTACGCATCCCCGAAGCACCTTCGACTTCCATTTCTTTGGCAACCTGTGTCAATTCGGAAATAGACATTTCCTTGAGTTCGGCTAAATCCAAAGTATCTTCCGCCGGCTGATGTTTACCGCGGTTATTGTTTTTATCCTTATCTTTGGATTTATTATCTGTGACAGATATTTCTTCCTTGATTTCCTCAGCTTCGGCTTCAAAGCCGTTTTCCTCTTGCTTGCTCGCTTTTTTCGCCTTGCTCGGCGTTTTTTTGTTCTGTGTAGTTGTTTTGGTAGCCATTTTAATTGTCCGTTTAATGTGGAAAGTTTTTAATAATTTTTACGATTTTAGTATTAATCATAAGGCAGGACTTTAGCCTTTTAAAATTTATTGAAATGCTAAACTCGTTGATAAATTTGATATGGAAATTCCGTCGTGATGAATTTGAAAAAAAGCCCGAAGACTTATGCCAATACCCTGAGTTTTTTGGGATATTTAATTATTACTCTATTTAATTAAATAAATCAACCATTTATTTATTATTTTTACAAATTCGCTTGTATTTCTCTCCAAACCTCGACTTTTCCTTTACCCGACACGGCTGAAAACGCAATTATCCGGCTGCCGCGAAGTGTTTTTTCTATTTCCTGTAAACTTTTGATTAATTTGTTGCCGGAAAGTTTGTCTGCTTTGGTGGCGACGACAATATGATTTTTTTCATTATAAACGAGCCATTCGTGCAATTGAATATCGAGCGCAGTCGGTTTATGCCGCGAATCCACGAGCTGAATCGAGAGTTTCAGCTCTTCCCTTTCGGCAAGATATTCTTCCGCCATCACGCCCCAATCGGCTCGCATCGTCTTGGAAACTTTGGCATAACCGTAACCCGGCAGATCAACGAAATAAAACGATTCGTTAATTAAAAAAAAGTTGATACTTTGCGTTCTGCCCGGCGTGTTGGAAGTTCGCGCCAGACCTTTTCTCTGCAAAAGCGAATTTATCAAGCTCGATTTTCCGACATTCGAGCGCCCGAGAAAAGAGATTTCCGGCAATCGGTCATCAACCCAATGACTCTGTTCAAACGCGCTTTTAACAAACTCTGCCGAAGAAATTTTCATAAATTTCGAGTTTAGCGCGAAAAAGGAGTTTAAGAAAACTCCCATTTTCATTTTTTATTTTTTCTCTGATTTACAAGCCATCTTAAAAATAAATCGGATGGTTAAGCAAGCAGTCTTTGACCGCGCAACCCCTTGAAACTCTCACTTGAAACGCGGTCAAAGACCGCTCTCTAAACGACACAGTTTTGTATTTGAGATTACTTGCCTAAAACCTAAACCGTCCCTTTCGCCATTTCCGCCCGTTTCTGCATCCAGACTTTCATCATTTCGCGGCGTTTGGTCAGCATTTCTTTGGCATCGGGCATTCGCATAATCAGTTTTTCGAGATTTCCATACATCTTCGGACTCTGAAATTTCTCGCGCAATTCTTCCAAAAACGGCGCGACTTTGCTGAAAACGACAATGTGTTCGCCGACCGTTTCGTTAAACATTTCTTCATCAATCGCCCCGTGATTGACAAACGAAGCCGCCATATCCCAATAGGAAATAACCATCCGATAATACGCGCTCGTCTTTTCGTCAATCATTGCCTGCACGACTTCATCAACGCTTTCGGGAAAAAACGCGACAAACCAATTCCGCGCCGTCCGCATAGTTTCCTCGCGGCGCAGTTCATACAATTTCATAATCAATTCCGCCGATTCTGCTTTGTTCATTTTATTTCTCCGTTTTTTAATTTTGTCCAATTATTTTATGTGAAAATATTTTGAGAATCTACTCATCAAACGATTTTTACGATAAAGAAAAAACTCTGATAAATTCCGTGAAAATTTAATCAGAGTTTTTTCTTATTTATGACTTTTACGATTACTCGACCGTTGCGGAAATTTCCGTCGTCGGAGCATCGGTTTTCCAGACCGGCGGAGTTTCTGCGACGATTATGTCTTCGACCTTTTCTTCCAGAACGATTGCCAAAACCTCGTCAATCGCGTCCACCGCGTGAATCGTCAGATCTTCGAGGACTTCTTCCGGCACGTCCGCTAAATCTTTTTCGTTATCCTTCGGAATAATGATCGTTTTCAAACCGAAACGATGCGCGGCGAGAAGTTTTTCCTTTAAACCGCCGATCGGCAGGACTTTGCCGCGCAGAGTGATTTCACCCGTCATCGCCACATCGTGCCGCGCCGGTCTGCCCGTCAGAGCCGAAACCATTGCGGTTGCCAGCGTAATTCCGGCACTCGGTCCATCTTTCGGAATCGCGCCTTCGGGAACGTGTATGTGCAAGTCCATCTCGCGGAAGCTGGCGTGATCTATGCCGATTTTTTCGGCGCGGGTACGGACGCAGGTCAGAGCGGCGCGTGCCGATTCCTGCATCACTTCGCCGAGTTTGCCCGTCAGAGTTACTTCGCCTTTGCCTTTGACGAGCGTTGTTTCAACCTGCAAAACATCACCGCCGACTTCCGTCCAAGCCAGACCGTTGACCAGACCGACTTCGCTTTTTCGGGCAATATCCTGTTTGCGGTAACGAATCGTGCCCAAAAGCTCGCGCACTTTTTCGGCATCAATGACTTCTTTGAAATGTTCGTTTTGCTCGGAAGTTACGAATTTTCGCGCAACTTTTCTCAGACACGAACCGATCTGGCGTTCCAGACTTCTGACGCCCGCTTCGCGTGTGTAATGACGGATAATTTCTAAAACACCGTCATCGGTAAATTTGACCTTTTCCGCATCCAGACCGTTTCCTTCGGCTTGTTTGCGAATCAGGTGGCGTTTGGCGATTTCGACCTTTTCGCGCTCGGTGTAGCCGGAAAGATGCAAAACTTCCAGACGATCTTGCAATGCGGGCGGAATCGTGTGCAAAACATTGGCGGTCGCGATAAAGAAAACCTGCGACAGATCGTAATCAACATCCAGATAATGATCGCGGAAGGTGTTGTTTTGTTCGGGATCGAGAACTTCGAGCAGTGCCGCCGACGGATCGCCGCGAAAATCTTTTCCTAATTTATCAACTTCGTCCAATAAAATCACCGGATTTACCGTTCCGGCGCGTTTCATCAGTTGAACGATTTGCCCGGGCAATGCGCCGATATACGTGCGGCGATGACCGCGAATTTCGGCTTCGTCGTGAACGCCGCCCAAAGAAAGGCGAACGAATTTTCTGCCCGTCGCGTTCGCAATTGATTTCCCTAAAGAAGTTTTTCCGACTCCGGGCGCACCGACAAAACAAAGAATCGTTCCCTTCGGATTTTTAACTAATTGGCGAACCGCCAGATATTCCAAAATGCGTTCCTTGATTTTTTCCAAGCCGTAATGATCTTCATTCAAAACATTTTCGGCTTCATTCAGATCGTTGATTTCCTCTGAAGCTTCCTTCCAAGGGACATTGATCAGCCAATCGAGATAAGTGCGCGCAACCGTGCTTTCGGCGGACATCGGCGGCATTGCTTCGAGCCGGGCGAATTCTTGCATTGCCTTGTCTTTCGCTTCTTCGGTCATTCCGGCTTCTTCGATCTTTTTCTTTAATTCGTCGAGTTCCGCCTTGTCGTCCTTGCGTCCGAGTTCTTTGTGAATCGCTTTGATCTGTTCATTCAGATAATACTCGCGCTGATGTTTGTCCATCTGCTTTTTGGTGCGGGCGTGAACCGTCCGGTCGAGCTGTTTTTTCTCGATTTCGACTTCGAGAATTTCCATCAAACGTTGCAGACGTTCCTGAACAGAAACCATTTCGAGCAATTTTTGTTTTTCGTCAACATCGATCCGCAGATGCGAACTCATCGAATCGGCGATCTGCGCGGCGGAAATTCCGCGAAGTGAAGCGTGCAGCGCGTCCGTATAAGCATCGGGCGACACGCGCAGAAATTGTTCGACCAACCCGTGAATTTTCTGCAAAAGTCCGTCGGTGCGATAACCGGATTCATCAACTGATTGAATTTTTCGCACCATTGCATAAAACATTCCTTCGCCGTCTTGCTCGAAACGCACGGCTTGACCGCGTTCTCTGCCTTCGACGACAACTTTAATTTGCCCGTTTTCCTGTTTTTGCGCCTGAAGAATTCTCCCCAATGTGCCGACCTGATAAATCTGGTCGGTGTTCGGCTCGTCAACGGTCGCATCGTGCTGCGTGGCAAGAAAAATATTTCTCTCGCCGTTCATCGCTTGTTCGAGAGCCTTGACCGAACTCGGTCGCCCGATCTTAAAGGCTACTTTGGTAAACGGGAAAATAACGACATCGCGGATTGGAACCATCGGATAACGCGAAATATCCATCGGCATTTGATCTGTAAATTCTTGCATATTTTAAAACTCTTTCTGGTGAAATTTGATTATATGAAATGTCTAATCAAAAGTAATTTCAATTTTTTTTCTGCTGGATATTTATTGTAGAACATTTGGTCGGCGTAAAGCTAGTTTTGAATCTATTCCAAACTAAAAAAAACGGAAAGACCCGAAAAAGACTTTCCGTTTTTTAACGGCATTTTATGTTTCAAGTTCCAGCTTCCAAAATAAATCTGCCGAGTTTTCCGTCATAAAATCTCGCCCGGTAATAATGAAGTTTCGAGATTGAATCATATTCTCTGCCAGTAAATTGATAACGGGTGTTGAGATTTCCCGTCGCATTGCCGAATGAATCGTAGCTTGCCGATGATGAGAGATTACCGCTTGAATCGGCTAACCCGTTTGTCGAGCCGAGATGATCCGCCAGAAAATAATTGACATCGCTTCCGGTTTGAATTCTCAGTTGGTTGTCAATTCCAAGCTTGTTTTGATATTTTACTGATATTACGCAAAGCCAATTAAAGCTATTGTTTAGAATAATTACAATGACAAATCGAGCAAAATTAAGTTTTGAGTGAATTTTACCAGCTTTGTCTAAACGCTGATTAGACAAAAGCTTAGGTATTTATACCAACTAAAAATATTTGCTGACTCACTATTTATTTTCTTACTTTTTGATAAAAATAGCCGTAAACTCTTGATAATCCATAGTTTATCTTGCTTGCGTAATATCAGATTTTATTAATGTTCTTTTATAGTTAGCAGTTAGAATCTCTTAACTTATCTTCAGAGAGCTTTTAACCTTTTACAATAACTTTTACTCTTTCTGATTTATCATTATAAATATTACATTCGATATCTGGTAATTCAGATATTTTTTTTTGGGAAAATTGCTCGGCTTCATTTAAACTAGAAAAAATCTCGTTAGGCACTTCATTTAAACTAGAATAACTTCGTTTTCCATCTAGGGATACAATAATTCCTGTATTAATTTCTGCAAGAACAACATAATATTGTCCAGTTTCTATTTTTATCATAGAGATTTACCACCTATTCATATTATTGAACTTTATTAACCTTTGCACCTCTAATAATACCGAGATTGTGTCAAATGTTGTGGAAATAAATTCATAGCCTTCCTTGTTGCTCCCTTACTTCCTTATTTTTCTAACTCTCTTTTTCCGGTAATTTTACCTCTTTAAGTTTTTCCGGATGCGCGACGCGTTTGCCACTTTTTCTCGCTGGCTTCCATTATTTTGAAGACCAGATGCGTTCCGCTTCTCGCTGACCGGAATCTTTTGCCGCGTCCGT
>JBBRVS010000138.1:0-14690 GCA_038246645.1 Pyrinomonadales bacterium | reverse complement strand
TGAATGGGGCAAGAAGTTGCTTCCGCCATTAACTATTGTTTCTGTAACCTATTGACGGCATTGAAGTAATCCTTAACTTAATGCCATTGGGGCAGAGCCGCCCTTCCTGACCTGAAATCTTTTTTAACTTGATTTGTAAAACTCGATCTTCACTGCCTGATAAAGGTAATCAAGACAAGTTGAAAACAATAATAGGTCGGGAAGAGCGGCTCTACCCCGCTCTTTTTCGCAACAAACTTTGTCTGTAACTTTTTATTGAGGCAGTATAAAATTAGAGAAAAAAATCTTGGCACTTTGATTTGTTTGTTTTATACTGGCAAATCAAAGTGCTTTTCGATTTTAAAGATTAAAAGAGCAATTTAAATTTTAAATCAGGGAGATTTTTATGCGTAAATTTTTAGGAATTCTTCTTATCGCGCTCGTTTCGGTTTCAACGATGTTCGGACAAACCGGAGTAACTCCGCGAACGGATTTAACCAACGAAATGCTTTCCCCGACAAATCGCGATTTAGCTCAAGCCCAAATCGAAAACGTGGAAGTTTTCAAGATTTTGCCGCGCGGAATTTTTGACTCCGAGAACAATAATCTTTCGCTGCGCGGCGGTGCATATTATTCTTTTACAAATAAATCACACAGCTACAACGAGATTCCGCAAATCGAATTACAAAGCAATAATTTTATCGTCGGTTTTTACGGCGCAAATTACGGTTTGATGGCGGATTTAGGAAATGTTCCGCTTTCGAGTGTTGATGAAAATTCAATCGAAGTTAGTCAGCTTTTCGATTATCAAGCAAAAGTAATCGAACCGGAAGCGCGCACAGAATTTCGTTTCCTTCACAAAGGTTTGGACGTTGGCGGCGTAACTTATAAAAAACAACTTCCGGCAATTCCCGGAAATACTTATATTTTAAGGGCAATCAGTTTTGACGAAGCCGATACTTTGGTCGCTTTCAACGTTTATCGAAAAGACGAAGACGGAAGTTTGATAATTTTCTGGAAAAAGCTGAAGGATTTTGAAAAGCCGACTTTGATTAGAGATGACGCAAAACCGGATTAAAAAAAATATGTGCAAAAGAATTTATCTGATAATTTGTGCGCTGATTTTTGTTTCAGGCATCAGCGCACAAGAACTTTCACGCGAACAGAAGATCGAAGAATTGAGAATTGTCAGTTCACAAGCCGAGCAAACTCAGGCAAAACTCGACGAATTGGCAAGCCGTCAGGAAACACTTACGGAAGAAATTTTAGCCGTCAGTCGGCAAGATATTGCCGAAGCCGAGAGAATCGGTGCCGAAGCTGAAAGACTTTTTCCCGCCGGATTACTGAATAATATAATGTCCGGTTCTTCGGATTATTCAAATTACTCTTTTATTCAACTTTCAGGCTCTTATCCGTTTCCTGAAATTGAGTATAAAAATAATTCGCTTCAGTTTAAGAATTCAGAAGAAAGTTTTGGTTTTATTACGAATATCGGCGGAACTTTGCTTGAAACGATAAATGAACAAAACAAAGAGTTTTTCGCGCTTGCCAAATATGAAATACCCGAAAAACTCGATTCAGTTAAAGACGAATATTCCTCCGAAGGCATAACTTTCAGAAATAGAATTCAGATTGTTGTCGGAAATACTTATCTCATCCGCGCTTTTAACAAATGGGGAAACGACGGAATTTTCGCGCTTAAAATTCAACGCAAAGATTCTGATGGAAGCATAATTTTATTTGTTAAAAAAATAAAAGATTTTTCAAGAGTTGGGAAAAATAAAATGGAAGAAGTTTTTGATAATTCAACTCAAGAAAATCTGCAGATTCCGCCGCAGCCTGTCGCCGATTACGCGACTCAGCAAGCCGTAACAAACGCGCTTTATCAAAAAGGTTTTTACAATGTAACGGTCGAAGCGACAACCACAGAAGTTACAGTTCGCGGAACTGTTCCGAAAGACAAAATGGCGGAAATGATGCAGACAGTTCAGGAAACGGCAAAGCGCAGGGTTAATAATCAGGTAACGCAAGAATGATAATATTATAAGGGTCAGAACCGTCTGCGGTAGCGGGCGGTTTAACTCATAGTTTCGAGCCGCTTACCGACGTTTGAAAAGTTAATCTTTAACCATCCGCTTGCGGCAGACGGTTCTGACCTTAACAATCAATTAAATTGGTTTTGGTATTACAACTTCATAAAATCAGGCTTTTCCGTCTTGGAATATAATTTGCTCTAAAAAATTTCGCCTCTTTCTTGTCGGAGAAAATTTTATGGAAACTTCGTTTTATCTGCTGTTAATTATCGCGCATCTCGGACTTTTTGACGTTCTTTATTTTCACAATTACAAATGCAAACTTCATCTGCGCGCCGAATGTCAGCGCGAGGTTTTCTGGCACGTTTGGCGGCATCTGATCTATGCTCTGCAATTTATCTGGGTGGCGAATTTTCGTTTTCACGGATTTGCGCTTCTTTTGCTCGGCGTGCTTTATTTTTTCGATATTTTTATCGCGTGGGCGGACGTTCTGGAAGAAAACAAAAGCCGCGCCGCGCAGGGCGGTTTGCCGCGCGGCGAGTATTTTATGCACGTCGTTTTGAGTCTGCTGGTCGGTGCGTATTTGATCGTAACTTTTCAGACAATTTGGGCTGATCGAAATCTGGCGACGGCAATTGTTTACGCGCCGCCGGAAGTTCCTATGTTTTTGCGAATTTTTATGACCGCGATGGGCGTTATCGCGCTTCTAACTTTTTCGATGGATTTGCGAAAATGGCTCAAATTTGACGAAAAAACGACACCGAAAAAATCGAATAAAATCGTCGTCGAAGCGATAATTCCGTGCGACGCGGAACTTCTCTGGGAACGCTCTCAACAGCCCGAACTGCATACGCTCTGGGACATACGTTTTTCGCACATTGAGTATTTGGAAGAAAAGGACGAAAACGGTTTTAATTTGATGGATTACCGCACGAAGATCGGTTTCGGAATCGAGGTCAAAGGCATCGGCAGATATTTGCAAAATTCGCCGCCGAAGCTCTCGACCTTTGAATTTGAATCCGATGATTGGAAATCTCTGATCACCATCGGGCGCGGCATCTGGCAATACAAACCGTGCGCCGAAGGCACGTATTTTCGCACCGTTTACGATTACGAAACGCGCTATGGATTTTTTGGCGAAATGATTGATTCGATTATTTTTAGACCAATTATGCAACTCGGCACGGAATACGGTTTTGAAACACTGCGCCGCTGGTGCGCGGGCGATGAAAGCATTTTGAAAAAACGCGATTCGATTCTGAAATTCGCCGCGTTTTTTCTCAAAAGATATATGGGTTTTCCGGCGCGAAAAGGCGAAGCAAAAAGCTGGCTCGGCACGGGACAGGAAACTTTTGTCAATCCGAATTTTCAAGACGCTTTGCGGGTGGCAACATAATGAATGCTTCCCAAATCCTTCGGTCTTCGCAAAATCTTATGTGCGAGAAATGCGCCGAATTTGGTTTTCGGTTTCATTGATAATTGTCCGTCAATATTCAAAATTCCGTCTTCTCTAACGCGGCTTTTGAATTCGACATTCAAACCGATTGAAGGCATTTTTCTGCCGTAAAACAGGAAATTTTTACCTTCGATGGATAACCCTCGATCTTCAATCGGCGAAACCTGCATTTCAACCGCCGCATTCAAATCCTTAAAAACTTCGTAGAGTTTTCCGTTTTCGACAACAAAATCGGAATCAAAAACGCGGTATTTGCCGTTGCAGTAAAGTTCGCGGATAAAGTGCATCGAGCCGTCTTCACGGCTGAAAATACGAAAGCGCGTCGGGATTTTTTCCAGATCGGCTTCGTATAAACCTTGACCGATCAGAGTCGTCAGCAGACGCGACCAAAATTTTGCGGGAAGCGTTTCGAGTTTGAGCGTTGCCATCACATCAAAGCGTGAAGGATTTGCATAGAATTCATTGATCAACGGATGAATTTCCGAAACCCTTTCGCCCAGAGTCATTTCGAGCAAATTCCAATTTTCAGAAGTCGCAACTCTGCCGCGTTCACGGCTGCGAACGCCCCGGCGAAAGATTTTGGAAACCGTAAATGACAGCAGAAAATAACGAGTCAGATCAAACGCCGTCCGGCGATAGCTGATCAGATTTTCCGGTGTTTTCTCGGAAAAATTCAAAATCGCGCGGGCGGATTCTCTTGTGTAAAGAAAGACGAGTCTGGAAGCGGCGGTAAAGAGCTTTTTGACCGTTAAAGTCAGGCTGTGAGCAATCGCCGTTTCATACGGCAAAATACCGCTGATCGCCGAATGATCCATCAGCCGAACGCCGAGCGCAACGTCCATATGCTGCTGCAGAAGCTGCCAGACGGGTTCGGTTTTATGCCCTTCGGCTTCGTGTTCAAAGGCAGCATACAAACCGCTTACGCGCACGTCCTGCAAATCCTTGAAATGAGCGGCAAGCCACAATTCGTCGCGCACTTCGACGGGCAAATTTTCCCCGCACGCCTCGACAAACTTTTGCCATTCGGCGGTGCGCGGCTGATTATCACGACCGACAGGCAGGAAATGCTCGCCCATCGCGTCAAAAGTTTTGGAAAATCCGGCAAATCGTCCGAGCGTTACGGCGCACGTCGCCAGCAAATGCAGACGCGTCATCCGGCAATGATTTCGACCGTAAAAATCCTTTAAAATCGTGAAACGGACGCGTGAACGATGTTGTCTTTCCGCAAATTTTTCGAGCGCGTCTTCGTCTGCCTTCGGCAAATAATACCGCGCTTCGGTCAGATTTTTTTCGGGAAGTTTCTGCATTTTATAATGTACCGCCGTCCGTCCCGGCGGCTGTCATGGTGGCATCTTGCCGCCACTCTTTCTGTGCCGGAAATATTCGAAAATGATCAAAGACTGAGTGCGGGACGCACTCAAAACAGCCGCCGGGACGGACGGCGGTACGGTTTAAGAATCATAGCATTAAAGCAGTATCATTCGCGTTTTCATTCGCTACTTTCAATAGAATTTGTTAAATTTCTCTGTATGGCTTTGGAAACGGATTTTATTGTTATTGGAAGCGGAGTTGCGGGACTTCGCGCGGCAATCGAGCTTGCCCGAACGGGCGCACGCGTTACCGTTTTAACCAAGGATAAAGCGTCTGAGTCAAATACCGAATATGCGCAGGGCGGCGTGGCGGTCGTTTTGTCGGATGACGACAACGCGACCTTGCACGAAGAAGACACTCTGATCGCCGGCGCGGGGCTTTGCGACGAAAAAGCGGTTGAAACTCTCGTCGTTGAAGGCACGAAATATATTCAGCAATTGATCGAATGGGGAACCGAGTTTGATAAAGAAGGCGGAAAGCTGGTTTTTACGCAGGAAGCCGCGCATTCGCGTCGAAGAATTCTGCACGCGCACGGCGATTCGACCGGAAAAGAGATCGTACGCGCTCTGATTGCGCGGGCGCGGGCGGAAAAAACAATTGTTTTAATGCCGTTTGCCAATACCGAAAGCTTGATCGTAAAGGATGAAAGATGCGTCGGCGTGAGCTTTCTCGATCCGATTCTGCGTGCGCCGCGCGAGATTTTCGGCAAAGCCGTAATAATGTGTACGGGCGGCGCGGGACAGCTTTATCTGCATTCGACAAATCCGCCCGTCGCCACCGGCGACGGAATGGCAATGGCATATTTTGCGGGTGCGGAAATGGCTGATATGGAATTCGTGCAATTTCATCCGACCGCACTTAGTCTGGAAAATGCGCCGCGTTTTTTATTGAGTGAAGCGATGCGCGGCGAAGGCGGCGTTTTGCGGAATAAATTCGGCGAGCGTTTTATGACGAATTACGATGAGCGGCTGGAACTCGCGCCGCGCGATATTGTTTCGCGCTCGATCGTCGCCGAAATGCGAAAAACCGGAACGCGCACCGTTTTTCTCGATATGACCGCGATGGATGAAGATTTTCTGAAAAATCGCTTTCCGAAAATTTACGAAACCTGCAAGTTTTATAATTTGAATATTGCCAAGGATTTACTGCCTGTCTCCCCGGCGTCGCATTATTGTATGGGCGGAGTTCGCACCGATCTGTGGGGCAGAACTTCTCTGAAAGGACTTTATGCGGCAGGCGAAGTTACCTGCACGGGCGTTCACGGCGCAAATCGGCTTGCTTCAAATTCACTTCTCGAAGGCTTGGTTTTCGGCGCACGCGCCGGCGAATCCGCTTTCGAGGACAGTGGACAATGGACAATGGACAATGGACAATGGACAATTTCAAAATCCAAAATCCAAAATCCAAAATCTGTGGATCTTTCAGTCGCGGTCAGAAAACGCGTCAAGCGCGTGATGTGGGAACGCGTCGGGATTTTGCGCGATAAGGATTCTTTGCAGAGAGCTTTAAGCGAATTTAATCAAATCCGTCAGGCAAATCTGGGAACTTTATCAAAGAATTTCGTGAGCGTCGCAACTCTTATTACAAAAGCCGCGCTCTGGCGCGAAGAATCGCGCGGCGGGCATTTTCGCAACGATTTCCCCGAACAAAACGAAGATTGGCGCGTTCATTCGATTCAAAAACGCGGCGCGGAAATTTCTTCGAGCGAAAAGATAAATTTTACCTTTGATGAAACTGAATCGGGTATTTCTGCGAATAAATAAGCACCAATGCAAAACGGAAAACGGAAAAAGGAAGAAAAACTTTAAATTACTTTGAACCTGAAAGTTACGGGAGTTTTTAGATTTTTCATCATATCTTAAAACTTCTTCTTAACTGAAACACAAAAGCCTGCCGGAAATTTTCAAGATTATTAATTTTATCTTGAAAATGTTCTAATCTAAAATTATGGAAATTACCGCCGAAACATCAACTATCTGGATTCTTATCATCGGTTTTGTCATCGGCTTGAAACACGCCGTTGAAGCCGATCATCTGGCGGCGGTTTCGACGATTGTTGCCGAGCGGAAAAATGTTTTCAGTTCGACGATCATCGGCGGTTTCTGGGGCATCGGACATACGCTCTCGCTTTTAATCGTCGGCGCGTTGGTGATTTTCCTGAAACTGCAGATTTCCGAATCGCTCGAAGCGAAACTCGAAGCGATCGTCGGCGCAATGCTCGTGCTGTTAGGTTTGAACGCGCTGAGAAAACTTTTCCAAAAAGAGAAAATCCACGTTCACACGCACCAACACGAAGGGCGCGAACATCTGCACATTCACGGACACGAAAGCGAAAAACGCGAAGAATCGCATCATTTTATGCGGTTTAGCCCGCGCTCGATCGCTATCGGAATGGTTCACGGTCTGGCGGGAAGCGCGGGATTGATGCTTCTGATCGTGCCGACGATTTCTTCGCCCGTGGTTGCGCTTTCCTATATTTTGATCTTCGGCATCGGCTCGATCGGCGGAATGATGATAATGAGTCTGCTGATCGGTCTGCCGCTTCATCTGACGGCGGGAAAATTCGTTGCGTTAAATAAATCAATTCTCGGTTTAGCCGGAATTTTCAGTCTGGCGGTCGGTGTGTTTATTATTTACGAAAAATTATTCGCCTAGTTTTCCTGAAAATAAAAAAAGAACGTGAAGGAATTTAAATTTCTTCACGTTCTTTTTTTGAAAGATTTAAAGATCAATTTACCGTGGGTTCAATCGGAACTTCCGCTGTTTTCTGATTTGATTTCAGGAATTTTCCGACGGCAAATGACAGAATAACCGCAACTACCGCGCCGATAAATGCAACGATTGCCACATTCCAGAAAAGACCGACGAGAGCTTGCTGTTCCGGTTCAAATTCTCCGGCAACTTGTCCGGCGGCGAAATTTCCGAGCGATGAAGCCAAAAACCATACGCCGAGCATCAAACCGACCATTTTTCCGGGCGCGAGTTTGGTCATCGAACTCAAACCGACCGGACTTAAGAAAAGTTCGCCCGTCGTATGCAGAAAATAGACGGCGACCAGCCACATCGGGCTGACTCTGCCTGCGCCGGTTAAACCCGAAGCATAAGCCATTACGACAAAACCGAGCGCGAGGAAAAATAAACCGAGCGCAAATTTAAAGACATCGTTCGGTTGTTTGCTGCCCCATTTTATCCACATTATCGAGAATAGCGGAGCCATTATCACGATTAAAATGGCGTTGATTGATTGAAACCAAGCCGCCGGAATTTCATAACCGAAAAGATTTCTTTCGGTCAATTGCTCGGCGAAAAGGTTAAGACTCGAACCGGCTTGCTCGAAACCCGCCCAGAAAAGTGCGGCAAGCATAAACAAAATAATGATTATCCCAATGCGCTTCCAATCCTGCAACGAAAGTTTATCCTGCATTCCGGTAAATATCACGATAATCAAACCGCTGACAATCAGAACCGGAATAAGCGCGAGTTTAAGTGCGAAATCCAATCCGTAAGCGGAATAAAAATAAAATAATAAACCGAGCGAAGCGGCGATCACGACACCGACTTGAGCCAGATAAACAGGCGTTACAGCCGAAGTGTCGAGTTCTGTTTTGACCGGCGGTTCGCCGACACCTTCGAGTTTTTTTCTGCCGATCACATATTGAATTAAACCGGCAACCATTCCGACACCGGCGGCGGCAAATCCCCAATGCCAGTTATAAGTGGCTAAAGCTCCGCAGACGATTGGCGCAAGAAACGCGCCGAGATTGATTCCCATATAGAAAATCGAAAATCCGCCGTCGCGTCGCGTATCATTTTCGCTGTAAAGATCGCCAACCATCGCGCTGATGTTCGATTTTAAGAAACCCGTACCGATGGCAACCAATGCTAAACCTAAGTAGAAAAACGGCAAAGGGGGAATTGCCAGCGCGAAATGTCCGAGAGCGATAATTACGCCGCCGATAAATGTTGCGCGTTTTGCGCCGATAAATCTATCGGCAATCCAGCCGCCGATCAGCGGCAGAAAATAAACCGAAGCGGTATAAAGCCCGTAAATTGAAGCGGCGGTTTTGGTATCAAAACCCAAACCGCCGCTTTCAATTGCCGCGACCATATACAACACGAGCAAAGCTCGCATTCCGTAATAACTGAAGCGTTCCCACATCTCGGTGAAAAAAAGCGTGGACAATCCTGCGGGATGTCCGAAAAAACTTTTGTCGTATTTGTCTGAAGTATTTTCAGCAGTTGCCATAAAAATCTCCTTTTATTTATTTTGTTTTTTGAAAAGAATTAGGCAAAATATAGCAGATAAGTTATTTAACTAAAAGGAAACAATAAAATATATGTTGAAAAAAATTTTGATTTCGAGCTTTTTTCTGGCAATTACGCTCTTTTTCTGTTTTGATGTAAAGGCGCAAACGAGAGCTTCGGTCAGCGCAAAGGAAGTCAACGGGACTTTTCGGTTTAATTTTACGGGAAAATTCAAAGGCAATTCCAATGAAATAAAAATTCTCGCGCTCGGCAAAGGGAAATTGAAGATTCAATTCGATCTGGTTTATCCGTATTTGATGCAAAACGGCGAAATGATGGTCAACCTCGGAAATGTGACCGGTGAGGCGGACATCGAAGGCGACACGGCGGTTTATACGGCGGAAAACGAATACGGCGACGAAGATTGCCGCATTACGATAAAATTTACCAAGCGGGGCGAGATAGAAGTTACGCAGGACAGTTCGGGTTCGTCGTGCGGTTTCGGGCATAATGTCGGCGCGGGCGGAACTTATAAAAAAATAAGCAGTGCGAAACCGAAGTTTGAAGAGTTTTAAGTTTAAGTTTGGAGTCCCGCCTTCAGGCGGCAACCGCGCTTCGAAGCGCGGCGGAAAAAGCCGCGTAAACGCGGGACTCCAAGCTCATTCTTAATATTTGAACTGTTTATTTTTAATCAATTCTTGCTATACTTCATTTTCGTTTTACAATTTTCAAAATTATGCGCTGGTTTCTGCACGCTAAAATTCACAAAGCAACCGTGACGCAAGCCGATGTCAATTATGTCGGAAGCATTACGATTGACCGCGATCTGTGTGAAAAGATTGATCTGCTCGAGGGCGAAAAAGTTCTTGTAACAAGCAACACGAGCGGCGGTCGGCTTGAAACTTACGTCATTTACGGCGAACCGGCTTCGGGCATCATTTGTATGAACGGCGCGGCGGCGCACTTTATCAAAAAAGGCGAGGAAATCATCATCATGGCTTTCGAACTTGCCGAAAAAACTATCAAGCAGAAAATAATTCTGGTTGACGGAGAAAATAAATTTGTGAGGTACCTCTAAATATGCTGATAAATCTTTTCGGGTTCGTTCTTTTAATTGTATTCACGGTTTTTGCTTATAAAACTGCCAAAGAATACGGACGCAATGCGATTGGCTGGGCATTGATTACTTTCTTTACCGGAATCGGAATTCAAATAATATTGCCGATTTTTATAGTTGTTATTATCGCCATTATATCAACTGTTGGCGGAATTTCGACACAAGAAATTCAGGAAAATATTCCAATTGTAACAATTACAATTTTCTGTATTCTTTTAAGTCTTGGTGCGGGATTTCTTATTTTGCGGCATCTTTCAAAACTGCCGGAAGATTTTGATATGCCACCTGCGCCGCCGTCTGATTTTAATTAACACACTTTGCAATACGGCAATTTTTACAATTTTTGTTGATTATTCAACCTTTTAAATATAAGGCAAAGGCACATAGAAAATTCGTCAAAAGTCAAAATCAGAAGTCTTTGTTTTTGAGTTAAAAACTCTGTGAAAAACTTAAAATAACTTAATAATGTGAATCAAGGGTAGAAATAAATGCAGTAAAAAAGGTTTTTCTTTGCGCCCTTTGCGCCTGACTCCAGCGTTCTTTGCGGTAAAATCTTTTTTCTTTAACCGCAAAGAACGCAAAGTTTTACGCAAAGTTCGCAAAGATTTTATCTTTTCTACTCTTGATTCGCATAAGAAAATAAATTTGTACTTAATAAGTGAGGTTAAAAAAAATGATTCTAGCTATATTGTTCGCCTATTGGGGTTACAAAAAAGCCAATGATTCCGGCAGAAACGGGATTTTATGGGGCTTTATCGCGCTTGCCGTATTTATCGGAAGTCAGCTGATCATCGGGCTTTTGCTCGGAGTCGGTCTTGGAATCGGAATCGCGGCTTTCGGCTGGTCGGAAACGATTTTTGAAGATTACGACATATTATTCAGAATCATCGGCGTTGTTGCCGGAATTATCGGCGGATATTTAGTTTTGAAATATCTCGATCGAATTCCGCAAGGCGAAACATATAATGCGCCGCCGCCGCCGCCGACTTTTCAAGGTTAAATCATTAGATTTATGGAACAATTTCAAAGACTCGGCGCAGAGATCGAGAATATCTGGCGCGACAAAAATTATGCGGAAGACGATTTTCCCGAAATTGCCGCCGATGCGCTAAGACGCGCGAATTTGCCCGAAAAAGTTTCAGCCTGGGAAGTTGTAGAATGGACTCTGGCGCAGACGCAGCTTCCCGAACAAAAGGATTTGCGCGGAAATTTCGGCGATCCGCCGATTACGCTTTATAATTCTCCGCGTTTTCACATTGACGTTTATTTCTGGCTCGAAGGCACGACCGCCATTCATCAGCATTCGTTTTGCGGCGCGTTTCAGGTTCTGCTCGGCGCGAGCATTCACAGCTGGTATGAATTTGATGTGCAGGAAAAGATCAACGCTTTTACCGAGATCGGCGAGATGAATTTGAAGCTCTGCGAATTGCTCGAAACGGGCGACGTGCAGAAAATTCTTGCCGGCAGACAATATATTCACGGACTTTTTCATCTCGATCAACCATCGGCGACGATCGTCGTGCGCACGCATAAAAGCCCGCTTTATCTGCCGCAGTTTTCGTATCACAAACCTTTTCTGGCAATTGACCCGTTTTTTGAAGAAGCCAATACGATCAAGAAAAATCAATGTTTGAGCGCACTTTTTCGGTCGAAACATCCCGAAACCGATAAATTTGTCGCTGAACTTTTGCAAAAAAGCGATTTTCAGACGAGTTTTTCGATTCTTTCAAATGTCAGAAATTTCTTGCAGCAAAATCAACTGGATAAGATGTTTAACCTCGACGCGCCGAAAGATCGTTTTGCCGCATTTTTAGATATTGTCAGAGAAAGACACGGCGAACGCGCCGAAATTTTTCCGAAGGTTTTCGCGCATCAGGATAAAGTGGGTGAAATCTTGAAACGGCGCGGTTTTATTACCGAACCCGAACACCGCTTTTTTCTCGCGCTGTTGATGAATGTCGAAGGTCGAGAGCCGATCTTGAATTTGATAAAGGAACGTTTTCCGCAAAAAAATCCGGTTGATAAAATTCTTGATTGGTCGTTTGATCTGGCAAATACGCGCGTTTTGGGACTTAATATTCCGAACGCTCTGGGAATTGCGGATTTCGGCGATCTGGATTTGTTTATTCTCGAATGTTTCTTAAAAGGGAAATCTGACGAAGAACTGCGCGAGGCTTTTGGCGCGGAATATCCGAATGAAAACATCGAAGAATTATCGGAAAAATTAAACGAAAAATCGGAAAATATCAGAAAATCCGTAATTTTCCAGCCGCTTTTGCAATAAAGCCGGGAGCGAGAGGCAACCTGCCTGCACCGTCGCGTAAGCGGCGGAACGGAGTTTGGTCGCAAATTAGTTTAGTGTAATCAAACGCTTTTTCGCGCTCGACGCGCTCATGCCGGCAGATTGCCTCGCGCTCCCGGCTTAAATCATTTTTTACTTGATAAACTGTTGCATTATTTTAATCCGGCGTATAGAATCTCTTTTCTTATGCACTTTCGCTTTGTGTGGATCGGAAAAACGAAGGATAAAAAATGGCGGGCGTTGCAGGAAGAATATTTGCAGCGTCTTTCGCATTTTGTAAAGTTTGAAATAATGGAAGTTAAAGACAGTTCCGCATATGAAACGAAAGAAATAGAAGGCAAACGAATCTTGGATAAACTGCATCAGAGCAGTTTCGTCTGTTTGTTGGATGTAAAAGGAAAAGCGATTTCGTCGCACGAATTTGCCGATGAAGTTATAAAATGGCAAAATCGCGGCTTAAAAGAAATCGCCTTTGTCATCGGCGGTGCCGATGGTATATCTTCCGAAGTTGCCAAACGAGCGGATTTTAGTTTATCTTTATCCGATTTAACTTTTACGCACGAGATGGCGCGAGTCTTGCTGATTGAACAAATTTATCGCGCATATACTATAATTAAAGGGTTTCCATATCAAAAATGAACGAAGTGAACTTAGAAGAAATCAAAGAAAAATTAATCGCCGAGCGCGAACTTTTGATCGCCAAATTGAGAGGCACAAATCTTTCGATTGATGATTCCGAAACGCCCGATCCGGTGGATTTGGCAGTTAAAAATTATTCAAAAAATGTAATGATGGCAGTTTCCGAAAACGACAGCCGTCAATTGGTTTTGATTAATGAGGCTTTAGTGCGGCTTGACGATGACGAATACGGTTTATGCCAAAACTGCGAACAGGAAATAAATTCCATTCGCCTGAATGCCGTCCCGTGGGCGCGGTATTGCCTGAAATGTCAGGAATTGCAGGAACAAGGTCTGCTCGACGAAGATTAACTTTTAAAGGTAAAAAGTAAAAGGTAAAGGGTAAAACTTTTACTCAAATGCAAAGGTTTTCGGTCTTATTGAAAGCTTTAGATTTCGGACAATTCTGTTGAGAAAGGTAAAAAGTAAAAATATCAAATAATAAGTTTTACCTTTTACTTTTTACCTTTTACCTTTAAATTACCTTTTAAAGATGCTACGAAAGATTGCCGATTCTCTCCTTACTCTAGCTTATCCTCAAGCCTGTCAAATCTGCGAAAAAAGTGTCGAAAACTCATCTGACGGTGTCGTCTGCGGTTCGTGCTGGAGGAAAACTCGCATTTTTAAAGGCAAAGAAACTCTGTGTCATAAATGCGGAACTTTTTTGAGCGAAAAGCCGGTTGATTTTCAAACCTTCTGCCACGCGTGCGACGAACATTTCTACGACCGCGCCATGTCCGCCGGGCTTTACGAACACGCTCTTTCCGCCAGCGTTCTGCATCTGAAACGCGAACCTTTTATTGCCAAAAAATTAAAAAAGATTTTAATCGCGCGTTTTGAAAGTTCCGGTTTTCAAGACGCGGAAATTATCATTCCCGTTCCGCTTTCGGCAAAGCGAAGACTTGAACGCGGCTTTAATCAAGCCGAGGTTTTAGCGGAAATTTTAGTAAAAGAAGCGAATCTCAAACTCGACAAACAAAGCCTTGTCCGCAAAGTTCACACGCCTGTTCACCGCGCCGGAATGGACAAAAAAGGGCGCGAACTAACCGTCAAAAACGCTTTTGAAGTCAGACGCAAAAATCTCATCGAAGGCAAGAATATTCTATTGATTGACGACGTTTTCACTTCCGGCGCAACCGTTTCCGCCTGCGCCAAGGAATTAAAGAAAAAAGGTGCCAGCAAGGTTTACGTTTTAACCGTCGCCCGCGCTGTTTGAAATAAAGGGGAGATTGGTTTTCAAAGGTTCAATTAAGTAGTCCGTAAACTAAATTTTTGAGTGTTTTATTCTCTGCGTTCTCTGCGACTCTGCGTGAAATTAACTGTTTTTTTTCACGCAGAGTCGCAGAGAACGCAGAGAGAGAGAGAGAGAGAGAGAGAAAAAGATTCAAGATTACCCAAAAACTTAATTTACAGACTACTTAGTACTCCGTAAATTAAATTTTCGAGTGTTTAGAGTCCTGCCTTTAGGCGGCTTTTTCCGCCGCGCTTCGCTGGCGGATGCCGCGTAAAC
>JBBRVS010000137.1:0-14723 GCA_038246645.1 Pyrinomonadales bacterium | reverse complement strand
TAGCCGAATAATAAAATTAAATAAATTCCTTACAGCTTCATCTAAAGCTAAAGCCTTTAATTCTTTGCAACAATCCTCCAACTAAAGTTGGAGGCAATTTATAAAAACAGTACTTTTAGTTCACTGTCAAACGCTTATTATTCAACGCTTTATGAATAAATTTTAATAGACATTATTGGAAATAATAAACCACGAAGATTTCGCGAAGATTTGACGAAGAATTTTGTTCGTCAAATTCACGATTTACTATAAGGATGCGAAAATTTTTATCGGTTGACAAACTTTTTTAATTAACTTCGTGAAATCTTCGTGTCCTTTCGTGGTTTATTTCTTATTTCCAATAATGTCTAATATACGAATTCCTCGTCGTCCAATTCATCGTCTTCAATACCGTACTTCGCATCACTGACAATATCCAATTCGACCGGATCGAGTCCGACGACCTCCAAATCCGCACCGCATTCATCGCAAAAAACAAGATCGCCTTGTTCGGTGTCGGCATCTACAAAAATATCTTCGCTGCATTCGGGGCAAGCTACGTTCGGCATTTTTTATTTCTCCAAATCATTTCTAAATTTTTAATGCGCTTTCACTTAAAAACCAAGTAAAAAAATATACTTTGATTTTCAATCTAACCTTTCTGTATTTATTTTGGCAAGAGTTTTTTGCAATATTTTGCTTCTAAATTGTAATTTTTTTTCTGTAAGTTTTATCATCTTTAGCAGACAAGTTATAAATATTAAACAAATCAATTATTTACGATGAATTTCCCGTTTAAATTGGCAGAAAAAAAAGAATTCGACGCGGTCGGTTTCGGCACGAATGCGGTTGATTATCTGATCATCGTGCCGGAATATCCCGAATTTAATTCAAAGATCGAATTAGATAATTACACCCAATTAGCCGGCGGCGAGATCGCTTCGACAATGGCAGGACTCCGGCGTTTGGGAATGAAAACCGCTTATGTCGGGCGTTTCGGCAAAGAAATTACGGGCGATTTCGGAATTAAGACTTTGCGCGACGAAGGCGTTGATGTAACTTTTGCCGAACAGATCGAAGGCGCGCAGACGCAGATCGCCTTTATTTTGATTGATAAACGAAACGGCGAGCGAACCGTCATCTGGAAACGGGATGAGAAATTAGCATATTCGCCGGAAGAAGTTCCGCTCGAAATTGTCAGCAAAACAAAAGTCTTTCACGCCACGCCGCACGACGCGCGTTCTTGCACGAAAATGGCACGCGAAGCCAAAACGCACGGCGCGATAGTTTCGATTGACATTGACAATATTTTTGAAGGTTTACTCGAAATGATTCCGCTGATTGATATTTTTATCTCTTCGTCAGATTTTCCCGAAAAACTCGTCGGAATCAAAGACCGGCGCGAATCCTTACGCGAAATACGGCAGCGTTTCGGCTGTCCGATTGTCGGAATGACTTTGGGCGAAACGGGTTCGCTTCTCCTGTGCGAAGATAAATTCATCGAAACACGCGGCTACGAAGTTCCCGGCGGATGCAAAGACACGACCGGCGCGGGCGACGCTTTCCGCGTCGGTTTTCTCTACGGTTTGCTAAAAGGCGAAACGGTCGAAAAATCAGCAGAAACGGCAAACGCCGTCGCCGCTTTGAAATGCAGAGAAATCGGCGCACGAACGGCTTTGCCAAAAGCTGATGAACTTAAGGGATTTTTGAGAAAGTAGGCTTCGGGTTTAACAATTGAAATGATAAGGGGCGAAATCGGTAGCGCAATCCGAAGTTTGACACGCGACTCGATGAGAAAGTAGCTGCCCGCGCCATCACGTCCATCAATTGTTAGGTCGCGTTTATTTCTACCAAGTCTTCGCCCGTATCGAGAAGTTCTAATGCTTCTGACAACGTAGCGGCTGGAATTTCTTTAAGTCTGGCATTCGATGTATTTCCACAAGTTACCCAAATTATCTTCGGCGGTGCGCCAAGTTCCATTTGCAAAGTTATAAAATCGCTGTCTTTGGTTATTACAGTTGCCGTTTGCTTTTGCGCCTCAAGAAAAATTTCACGGTCTTCCGCATCGCGCAAGCCGACATCTCGGTACCGCCAAGCACTTAACGGGAAAATTAGCCGTAATCCAGGCGGCAATCGCGGGCGACATCTGTGCGTCAATCCAAATCATTACGCCGCCATTAAAACCGGATGGTCAAACTTTTGCGCCGCATATGTCAAAGCCGCGTGTAAATCTTCGCGCTCAAGATCAGGCATTTCCTCTAAAATTTCGTCAGCCGTCAAACCAGCCGCGAAAAGTTCCAGTACGTCAATCACACGAATCCGCATTCCACGAATACAAGGTCGCCCGCCGCATTGTTTGGGATTAACCGTAATTCTTTTTAGTAAGTTGCTCATTCGGAATCTCCAGAATTTTATTTCGCCGTTATCCTATCATACTTGTCGAGGGAAACCACGAGTGAGATAACGGCTGAGATGACGTGGGGCGAAACCGCTGCCAAGCCCGTTTGAGTTCACCAAAAAACTCGATAACAAAGTCGCTGTTTCGCCCTCACGTCCATTGATTTGTTGAGCGTGTCTTTGTTTTTACGCAACGATTTCTTGTTGAACTGCTTCTCACGGTGAACCGTTCGGGTTAGAGATTATCAATTCTTTTGTTCATTGATAGCTGCTTGTCGGCGAGTTATCAAAACTGCCGCCGCAAGACCGACGATAACTCCCATTCCGATGGTTCTCAAACTTGGCGAGAGTCCGAGCGAATCGCCCAGAAAACCAAGCAGCAATCCGCTAACCAACCCCACACCGAGCAAAATCGCAATTATCACCCACCAACTAAGTATCAACATATTTCGCCTCGAATTGTCATTGTCCCTTTAACAAAGTATTTGTCCCGATTATCAAAGAAATGATGTCCAAAAGCAATTTGCAAAATTAAGTTGAATATCGAATACGCCACGAAACGCCCAACTTATGATTATCTGGAATCATTCCAGATAACAACCTTATATGCGGATTGATTTTGCAGCAAATTTAAGTTGCTACAACAACTTTGATTCAACATTATAAAAAAGAAATTTATGTTGTTTTCACTTATAATGCGAATCAGGAGTTGAAATCCGGCTTTGTAAATCAGCAACTTACGAATCTGATTTTAGCAACAAAGAAAAACCTACTTGGATAAGTCCTTTGTTTTCAAGATTGGGATTTTTCAACTCCTGATTCGCATTTATAATTTATCGTTAAAAAATCCCGTAACCAAAGCCCAAGCGTCGTTGGCGGCGGTTTCGTCATAGACTTCGGGGCGGGTGTCATTGAAAAATGCGTGGTCGGCTTCGTATTTGACGGAATCGAGCGCGAGTTCGTATTTATCGGCGATTTCTTCGAGAGTTGTGACTTTTTCCGTGTTTATCCAACCGTCTTTTGTGCCGGAAATGAAAGTTACGGGAACTTTCAGGTTTTTCAAAACGTCTTCTTCGGGAATATCGCCGTAAAAAGGCGCGGCGGCACTGATTCCTTCAAGCAGACAAGCGGCACGAAGCGCGTAAGTTCCGCCCATACAATAACCCGTGATGCCGAAATGTTTTAAATCGTAAGTTCCACGCGCTTTATCAATCGTGTTTTTGATCGTATCAATGCCGTCTTCGATTGCTAAACCTTGCATTAATTTTCCGGCTTCGTCCGGATTTGTCGCCAGTTTTCCGCGATAGAGATCGGGCGCGATACAGATAAAACCTTCGTCGGCATAACGCGTTGCGATGTCTTTGATGTGATCGGCTAAACCCCACCATTCCTGAATCAAAATTACGGCTTTAGTGTTTTCGTCTCTGTTGTCAGGCATTGCGACAAAAGCGGTCGTCGCGCCGGCGGCGGTATCGAAGTTTAAAGTTTCAGTTTTCATATTTTTATAAAATTCTCCTTGAAATTTGTTTGAATAAAAAAGATTATAAACAAATTCGGCGCGGATAAAAAAACAGCGAAGAATTTTAATTTTTAAACACATAGAAACATAGCAAACATAGCAAGAGAATTATTTGACGAAAAATTGATCGAGTTTTGTAAAAACAAATATTGGATAAATCTATGTTTGCTATGTTTCTATGTGTTTAAATTGATCGGATTTATTTATTTTTGAGTAACCTTAATTATCGGCGAATTTTTATTTTCGCTCGTTGCAAAAACCGCTTTGCCGTCTGCCGAATAACAGACCGCTTCGCCTTGTTCTCTTTTGCCGAGCTCGATAATTAAAGGCTTTTGTTTCCAGATTTCGTCAAATTTTTTCGTCTTTTCGGGCAGAACGATTTCGTAAGCATTAAAATAATCGCAGAGAACAACGCGCAAGCCGTCGGGCGAAATGTCGCCGCCGGTTAAAAAGCCGTTCGGGATCGCCGGAACGGTGAAATCGGCGAGTTTTTCGAGTTTGTTGGTTTTCTGTAAACTGTAATTATTTGAAAGTTTATAAACTCCGGCGGAATCGCTGAGGCGTTTGGAAAGAATGTAAATATCGCCTGTGTTCGGGTGAATCATCAAGGTTTCGGCATCGCGGCGCAGATCGGGATATTCAAATTTTATCGCTTGAACCTTTTCGGTTTTTGACGGATTTTTCTTGCTCGAATTTTTGTCCGCGCCGGAAATTTCGGGCTCTTTAACGCGGTAGATCGTGAAAATATCGCGGATTCGCGTGTTATTTCCGATGTCGCCGATGTAGAGAAAACATTCTCCTTTTTCATTTTGAAAAGCGGCGATGTCTTCCCAATCGTGATTTTTCGCGCCGGAAACCCGAAATGTGCCGAGCTTTTCGCCCTTTGCATTTAAGGCGAAAAGAAAAGCCTCGTCGCCCGAATCGTTGTGCGTCCAGAAAACATCCGTATTACAGCGCGAGGCGGCAATTCCGCTGCTTTCCGTGATCTCTTTTGATTTGATTTCGCCGACGATTTCCGGCTTTTCATAATCGTTCGAGATTTTGTCCGTATTTTTATTGACGTTTGTATCAACGCTCGAAGAAACCGGCGAACAGCCTGAAAAAATAAAACTCAAGGCAAGCGCGGATATGACAAATGCGAAAAATTTCGATATAGTTTTGTTCAATACAACTTCCACCTGAGTATTATAACGCAGGTTGCACAATAGTAGTTCTCGAAAATTTTTTGCGTCAAACTTTTGCCTGATAAATAACGTAAGTATTATAGTTAGTGAAATCATTATGAATTTGCGTTTGAGGATTTCATATTTTAGAAACAATTACACACAAACCGAATTTGGAATTTAGAAAAGATGTTTGTCGGAACTGAATGGATAATTGATGCCGGAAATTGCGATGCGGAAACTTTACGCGATTTGGAAAAGGTGCGCGCCGTTTTTACGCGCGTCATCGAAGATTTAGGCTTAAAAACCGTCGGCGAAGAAAACTGGCACAAATTCGGCGGCGAAGGCGGCGTAACGGGTTTGATAATGCTGTCCGAATCGCATCTGACCTGTCATACGTATCCCGAACACGCCGTCGCAACTTTTAATCTATACTGCTGCCGGACGCGTCCCGAATGGGATTGGGAAAAGAATTTACAAGACATGATCGGCGCGGAAAACGTGAGAATCACAAAAATTGTCAGAGGTACCGCCAGCATCCCGCTGGCGGTCGTGAGTGCGTCCCGCACTCACACCGCGCAAGCGGAAAACTTCGACAACAAAAGACTTGTCAGTTACGGTGAAGTCAAAATCAGAGAACGCGGAAGATTACCGCATTGGGAAAAGGAAGACGGAATTTATTTTGTAACCTTTCGACTTGCTGATTCTCTGCCGCAAAATATTTTACAAAATATAGAATCCGAACGCGAACAAATTTCAAAGGTCTTGGTTAATTTACAGCGGGAACTTTCAGTCGAGGAAAAAAATAAAATTGATTGGATGTTTTCAGATAAAGTAGATGAATACTTAGATCAAGGCATTGGCGAATGTTACCTGAAAAACCCGGAAATCGCCGAAATTGTTGCCGGTTCCCTGCGGTATTTTGACGGCGAACGCTATCATCTTTTTGCCTGGTGTATAATGCCGAATCACGTTCACGTTGTTTTTCGCGCAATTCAAAAAAACGAGTTGGAAGATATTTTGCATTCGTGGAAATCATTTACGGCGCATAAAATCAATAAATTGTTGAATAGAAAAGGCGAATTTTGGCAACGCGAATACTACGATCATTTAGTTCGGGATCAAAAAGAACTTACGCGAATAATTCAATATGTTTTAGATAATCCGGCAAAAGCTGACTTAAAGAATTGGCAATGGATTTGGGCTTCCGGAAAATATAAAGAGGCAAGCGCATTGTAACGCCGCCGTCCCGGCGGCTGTTCCGCATAACGCCGTCGTCTCGACGGCTGTTCCGCCAGCGTCCCGCTGGCGGATGTCTGAAAATCAAAGCGTGTGAGCGAGACGCTCACACGACAGCCAGCGGGACGCTGGCGGTACTTTATTTATGAGCGTCTTAAAAGCAAATTGCCCGTCGTGTGCCGCACCGATCGAGTTTAAAGCCGGTTCGACGATTGTTCTGGTCTGCCCGTTTTGCCGTTCTGCCGTGGCGCGAACCGACCGCAAACTCGAAGATTTAGGCAAAGTTGCGGAAATTATGCAATCGGAATCGCCGCTGAAACTGGGTTTGAGCGGCGAATTTATGGGGCATAGATTCGAACTCACCGGACGTGCGCAGCTTCGGCACGAACTCGGCGGATTTTGGGACGAATGGTACGCGACCTTTTCGAACGGCTGGGTCGGCTGGCTCGCCGAAGCGCAGGGCAAGTTTTATATGACTTTCTACCAGCCTTTGCCGCAAAGTGTGACAGTTCCGTCATTTGAAAGTTTGCAGCTCGGTCAGCAAGTTTCTGAGATTCCAAGCAAAACGCCGCTGATGGTCGTTGAAAAAGGAACGGCAACATCGGTCGCGGCAGACGGCGAAATTCCGTATAAATTAACACCGAACGAACGCAGTAATTATGCGGATCTAAGCGGAACGAATAAAACCTTCGGGACGATTGATTACGGTATGTCGCCGCCGTTCGTTTTTGTCGGGCAGGAAGTTACGTTAAAGGAAATCGGTCTCGGACACGCCAAATCCGCCGAACGCGCCGAACGCAGAGTTGCTTCCGCCGCGATGGGCTGCCCGAATTGCGGCGGCGCATTGGAGTTGAACGCGCCGGACAAAACCGAGCGCGTAACTTGCCCGTATTGCAATTCGCTGTTGGACGTAAATCAGGGAAATCTGAAATTTCTGCACGCGCTCAAGCCTTCGCCCGCGCCGCACGATTTCATTGCACCGATCGGCGCGGAAGGCGCATTTGTGCAATTTGCCGAAGGCGCGAAGCTGAAAATTATCGGCGCGGTTGTCAGAAGCGTAACCATTGAAGGCATAAAATATTTCTGGCACGAATATCTGCTGTATAATCCAAACGTCGGTTTTCGCTGGCTCGTTCATTCGGATAATCACTGGAATTTTGTCGAACCCGTCAATCCGGCGGAAGTCGAAACTACGGATTTTGTCGGAAAAACGAGCGCGAAATATAACGGCAAAACTTTCAAGATTTTTCAGGACGCTCCGGCAGAGGTCGAATATGTCAAAGGCGAATTTTACTGGCGCGTCGAGGTCGGCGACAAAGTTCGCGCCGTTGATTTCGTTGCCGCGCCGCTGATGCTTTCGCAGGAAGTTGACGCGAACGAAATAAATTGGTCTTTGGGGCATTATTTGACGAATGAAGAAGTCGAAAAAGCGTTCGGCGTTCCCGATCTGCCGAAACCGTGGTCGGTCGCGCCGAATCAGCCGTTTACGGGCGGATTTTACATCAAGGCAGGTTTTGCACTGCTCGCGCTTTTTCTGGTCGCGGCAATTTTTATGATTCCGATTGGCGGTTTTTCAAGCGTGGCTTACACGGAAGAAATAAATCTTCAGCCGATGACGAATGCAACCACGCCGCAAACCGTTTTTTCCAAACCTTTCGATATTAAAGGAAATCGCAATGTGCGCGTTTCGGCAAATGTTCCGTCAATTAATAACGGATGGGCTTCGCTGGAATTCGATCTGGTTGACGCACAGAATACTCTGGTCGAATCGGTTCCGGTTGACGTCGAGTATTACAGCGGAGTCGAAGGCGGCGAAAGCTGGACGGAAGGTTCGAAATCGGAAGATGCGACCGTTTCCGCACTTCCCGGCGGAAAATATACGCTTCGGGTGCAGGGAACGTGGCAAAACTGGCAGCAGCCTCTGCCCGTTACGATAAAAGTCGAGCAAAATGTTTCGCGCGGCGTAAATTTCTGCGCGGCTTTCTTTATTCTGTTAATCATTCCCGTTCTGGCTCTGTTTCGCAAATTAGCCTTTGAATCGAAACGCTGGAGCGAAAGTATGTTTGGAAGTAGTGGATAAAACAGTTCAAGGTTCAAAGTTCAAAGTTTCAAGTTATTGAAAATACTAACCTAAACTTTGAACTTTGAACTTTGAACCTTGAACTTTGAACTTAAAGATATGTTAAGAAAATTATACGTCGTATTCGGTTTGGGAGTCATTTTTATTTATATGACGACATCTTGGTTCGGTTGGGAATTTGCCAATTCGGGTCGTAAATCGGCTCTTGGCGTGCCATTTATTTATACGGGGTTTCGTGGAGGAAAATAATGTCAGCTACAATTTTTAGCTTAAATGCTTTTGCTTTCGTCGTTCAATTCAGTCAGCTTGCCGAAGTTTTGGTGACAACGCTGATCTTTGTTTTTATCGGTTTGATTTTCTTTGCCGTCGCCTATGGCATTTTAAGCCGGATTTTTCATATTCACAAAGAAATCGAAGAAGACCACAATACCGCTCTCGGCTTGGTCATCGGCTCGATTATGATCGGCATTGCGATCATTATCGCGGCAGCGATTCACGGCTAATTTTTTAATTAACGGAAAACGAGAAATGGAAAATGGAAAATGATTGCTGTTTGTTCATTTTCCGTTTTCCGTTTTCCATTTTCCATTTTTTATGATTAACCGCACACCGCTTTTATTCTTAAATGTCGTAATTATCGCCACTTGCGGTTTGATCTATGAACTGCTTGCGGCAACCGTTTCTTCGTATGTTCTCGGCGATTCGGTCACGCAGTTTTCGCTCGTTATCGGAATTTATCTCTCCGCAATGGGTGTCGGTTCGTGGCTTTCGGGTTTTCTTGATAAAGATTTAGCCAAACGCTTTGTCGAGATCGAACTCGGCGTGGCGATCATCGGCGGATTTTCCGCGCCGCTTCTTTTTCTCACTTTTGCCAATGTTTCCTATTTCAGTATCATTCTGTATTCGATGGTCTTTGTCATCGGTGCACTCGTCGGGTTGGAAATTCCGCTTTTAATGCGGATTTTGAAAGACCAATTGGATTTCAAGAAATTAGTTGCACGGGTTCTCGCACTCGATTATGCGGGCGCATTAGTCGCTTCGCTGTTGTTTCCGATTTTTCTCGTGCCGCGTCTCGGTCTGGTGCGAACGAGTCTGGTTTTCGGCATCCTAAACGCCGTCGTCGGACTTTGGGGAACTTGGCTGCTCGAGAATTTAATCAATAAACGCGACGTAAATATTTTGAGAATCAAAGGTTTTATCATCCTCGTTCTGCTTTTGATCGGATTGATCAAAGCCGATGCGCTAACGTCTCTTGCCGAAGACGCGCTTTTTGTTGATAACATAATTTACACAAAAACCTCGCCGTATCAACGAATTGTCGTAACGAAAGGAAAAACCGGCTACGCGCTTTTTCTGAACGGAAATCTGCAGTTTAATTCCTTTGACGAATATCGTTATCACGAAGCTCTGGTTCATCCGGCGATGATTTCGTCCGGCGATAAGCCGAAACGCATTCTGGTTTTAGGCGGCGGCGACGGCTTGGCGGTCAGGGAAATCTTAAAATATCCGTCGGTCGAATCCGTTACGCTTGTTGATCTCGATCCGGAAATGACCGCACTTTCCCAAAAATTTCCGCCCTTAGCCGAACTGACCAATCAATCTTTGCAGGACAAGCGCGTTTCCATAATAAATACCGACGCTTTCGTTTGGCTCGATAATACCGAAATCGCACCGTTCGACGCGGCAATCGTTGATTTTCCCGACCCGAACAATTTCGCGCTCGGGAAACTTTACACAACGCGTTTTTATAATCTCCTGAAACAAAAACTTGCGCCCGATGCGGCAATCGTTATTCAATGCACTTCGCCTCTGATCGCGCGAAATTCCTATTGGTGCATTATCAAAACCTTGCAGGCGAGCGGTTTTACCGTCAAACCTTTCCAGACGACCGTTCCGAGCTTCGGCATCTGGGGTTACGCGCTGGCAAAGATCGGAGATTTTGAACCGCCGCAAAAAGTGCCGGAAAATATCAATTTGAAATTCTTAAATAATCAGACAATGGCTTCGATGTTTGAATTTTCGTCCGACATTTCATTTCCCGAGGGCGAAGAAATCGAGATAAACCGCCTCGATAATCAAGCTTTGGTCAGGTATTACGAAGTGGAATGGCGGAGATTCGAGTAATTTGTTGTAAAATTAATAGAAAGGAGAAATTTTTATGCAAACTGTCGAAGAAATTTATCAACAATACATCAAACCTTTGCCGGACAAAGAAAAATTGCGCCTGATCGCTAAAGTCTCAAATGATTTGGCTGAAACCGAAACCGAAAACCCGAAGCGAAGTCTGCTCGAATTTGAAGGTTTAGGAAAGGAAATTTGGGAAGGAATAGATGCTCAGGAATATGTCAACGAATTAAGAAACGAATGGGATCATCGTCCGTAATGAAACTTGCAGATGCTTTAATAAATACAGTTTATATTGGTTTAGACACTTCGCCATTTATCTATTTTGTCGAACAAAATCCGCTTTATGTAGATTTGATGAGACAAGTATTTAAACGCATTACGAAAGGCGATTTTCAGTCGTGTAGTTCAGTAATTACGCTTACAGAAGTTTTAGTTCAACCGCTTCGTCAAAATAATCAAACCTTAGCAAATGAATACCGCGATTTGCTTTTTAACGGGGCAAATTTTCAACTTTTACAATTAACGGCTTTGGTCGCCGAAACCGCCGCCGAACTTCGCGCAAAATACAATCTGCGAACTCCCGACGCTCTGCAAATTGCTACAGCTTTGGAAAACGGTTGCGATGCTTTTTTATGCAATGATAAAGATTTAAAGAAAGTAACGGAATTGAAGATTTTAATTTTGGATGAACTCACACTTTCATAAAAATGCCGAATTTTACACGCCGCGAAATTTTAACTGCTTTTTTAGGATTGCCTTTTGCTCTTTCTGCGTGTAAATCCAATTCCGAAAACATTTCCTACGATGGCGAAATTGTCGGCGCAAACGCAAATATCGGGCATATTTTGCGCGAAAACCGCGCGTTTGAAGTTCCTGAAAATAATTGGGAAAACGCAAAAGTCGTGATCGTCGGCGGCGGCGTGGCGGGTTTGATCGCGGCTTGGAAATTTCACAGGGAAAATTTTAATGATTTCGTTTTGCTCGAACTCGAAAACCGCATCGGCGGAACGTCGGCGAGCGGCACTTCAAATCTCGTTTCGTATCCGTGGGGCGCACATTATTTGCCCGTTCCGTTTCAGGAAAACGCGGAACTCATATCGCTTTTAGAAGAAATGAATCTCGCCGAAGGGCGCGACCAAAGCGGCGAACTCATTATCAAAGAACAGTTTCTCTGCCGCGAACCGGAAGAGCGCATTTTTTACAAAGGTCGCTGGTATGACGGTCTTTACCTGCACGCGGGCGCAAGTATAGAAGACGAAAGACAACTCGCCGAATTTCAGAAACAGCTTGATTTTTGGGTTGATTGGCGAGATTCAAGCGGAAAACGCGCGTTCGTTTTGCCGATTGCAAATTGTTCAAACGATGCAGAAGTTACCGCGCTCGATAAAATTTCGTTTGCCGATTGGCTGAAACAAAAAGGATTTACATCCGAACGCTTGCTCTGGTATTGCGATTACGCCTGCCGCGACGATTACGGTTTGCGCCTTGACCAAACATCGGCTTGGGCGGGACTTTTTTATTTCTGTTCGCGCGTTCGCAAAAGCGGTGAAGAATCGCAGACCTTTATTACATTTCCCGAAGGCAACGGGCGATTCGTAAATCATTTAGCCGAAAAAGTTAAAGATAAAATTCGCCGTTCGCAGATCGCGGTTGAAATAATTCCGAATGAAAAAGGCGTTGACGTGATTTGCTACAACGCTGAAACAAAGGAAATTCGCGGCATTCACGCCGAAAAAGTGATCTTCGCCGCGCCCGTTTTTACGGCAAATTATCTGATTCGTGATTTCAAACAAAATCCGCCTTCGTTTGTCCGTAAGTTTGAACACAACGCCTGGTTTGTCGCCAACCTTTTTTTGAAAGACCGCCCGAAACCTCAATTCGCCAGAGATTTTCCGCTCGCCTGGGACAATGTTCTATACGAAAGTCCGTCGCTCGGATACGTTGTCGCCACGCATCAAAAAGGAATTGATTACGGCGGCTCGGTTTTTACATATTATTATCCGATGGCTGAACAGAACGGGCGAGCAAAACTTTTAAGCCTTGATTGGAAGGAACTTTCAGACATTTGTTTAACGGATCTGTCACGCGCTCATCCCGAAATTCGGGAATTGACAACTAAAATTGATATAATGCGCTGGGGACACGCGATGATTTCGCCGCGCACCGATTTTATCTGGTCGGGCGTGCGCGAAACGGCACAAAAATCGTTTAGAAATATCCATTTCGCCCATTCCGACCTAAGCGGAATCGCGCTTTTCGAAGAAGCCTTTTTTCACGGAATCCGGACGGCGAATGAGATAATTTTAAAATGACTGGAGCGCGAAGCGGACTGGAGCGCAAGCGTCCCCGCTTGCAATGAGCGCGATAGCGCGAAAAAGCCTTTGCTCCGAATAAACTTGAATTTAATTCAATCGCCTTTCCGCCGCTTCCAGCGACGGTTGCAAGCGGGGACGCTTGCGCTCCAGTCATTTTTGAATCTAAGATGTTGATAAGAAGAAAATGTATATCCAAAAAGCCGAAATAAAAAATATCCGCTCGATTATTGATTTTGAAATTGAATTCCCGAATCCGGCAGGCTGGCACGTTTTGATCGGCGACAACGGCGCGGGAAAATCAACGATTATTCGATCAATGGCTTTAGTTTTGGTTGGACACGAACAAGCACAGGGACTTCGCGCGAATTGGAATGACTGGCTTAATCAACAAAAAGAATTTGGATTAATAAGATTGGAAGGAATCCCGCCCACATCTCGAAGCAATCTTCCAAACACTTTTTCAGAACAATTTGTTAAAGATGGTTATTTTATTAAATATAAAAATGGGTTAATTATATTTACAACTAATGATCCGACCTCTCCAATAACAAATGAAATTGAAAATTGGTTTTCTGTTGGTTACGGACCTTACCGCCGATTTAAAGGCGGCGATTCGAGGTGGGATGAGCTTTTTACGCTTCCGACTTTTGCCAAACTAGCAGCGCATCTTTCTATTTTTGGTGAAGATGTTGCATTAACCGAAGCAATAAATTGGTTAATAAACTTAAATTACAAGTCTTTAGAACAAAGCGAAGAAAGTCAATACACGCTCGAAAATCTTAAAAAGCTAATTAATTCAGAAGATTTTTTACCACACGGCGCAGAACTTGAAAGCGTCAGTTCGGAAGGAGTTTTTTTCAAAGACGGAAACGACACGATTATTTCAGTCAATCAAATGAGCGACGGTTATCGTTCGATTTTGAGTATGACGTTTGAACTGATTCGCCAACTCGTGCGTGTTTACGGTTCGGAATTGGTTTTCAAAAATATCGAAAAAGGCGAGATGTTTATTGATTTGCCGGGTGTTGTTTTGGTTGATGAGATTGACGCGCATCTGCATCCGACGTGGCAAACGCGCATCGGACAATGGTTTTTGAAATATTTTCCGCGCCTTCAATTTATCGTTACAACGCACAGTCCGCTCGTCTGTCGCGCCGCCGAAAATGGGAGTATCTGGAAATTAGCCGCGCCGGGAAGCGAAGAAAAATCGGGCGAAATTACAGGCATTGACAGAGAAAGATTGATTTACGGAAATATTCTTGACGCTTACGGAACAGAAGTTTTCGGCGAAAATGTTTCTATCTCGCAAAATTCAAATGAAATGCTCAATCGGCTTGCCGAACTCAATGTAAAATCAATGATGGGCGAAATTGACGAAACCGAACATTCCGAATTGGAAAATCTGAAAGCTGTTTTGCCGACCGAATCGAAATTATGATAAAGCTTTCCGACAACATTTTCCCCGCTCAAGATGTTTTGGATAAGCTCAAAGAATACCAAGACGAAATTGACGCGCTTGCGACTTTTGCAGAACGCAGTCAAAAAGCCAAAAAAAGTTTTTCAGGCAAAAACACTAACAAAAATAAGTATTTTAATGCGATTAAAGAAAAGTTAATTGAAATGTGTTCGGGCGCGAGAAGATGTGTCTATTGTGAAGATTCAGTCGGCGATGAAGTCGAACATATTCGTCCGAAGGATTTTTTTCCTGAATCGTGTTTTGTCTGGGAAAATTATGTCTATGCCTGCGGAAATTGCAACGGTCCGAAAAATAATAAGTTTGCTATTTTTACAGATGATAAAGATGATTTTTATGATGTTCGATTGAATATCGGCGCAGAACCGCCGAAAGGTAAGGATGCGATGATAAACCCACGTAACGAAAGCGCGATGGATTATTGTATGTT
>JBBRVS010000136.1:0-14913 GCA_038246645.1 Pyrinomonadales bacterium | reverse complement strand
CTAACCATTTCAATCTCCGGCGCAACTGGAATATTAATTTTGTTTGAATTACCGGCGGAAGTATTTACCGAATCATTTTTTTTCGTGTTTGCAGCGGAATTGAAATTTCCCGACATTACCCAGAATAAACCGCCAATCAACAGCAAACTTAAAACTCCGCCGGCGACGGCAAACAACCAACTATAATTTTTTCGCCCGCCGCTATTTTGCCCGACCTCGCGGCTGATTCTTTCCAGTTCGGCTTCCTGGCGTTCAACCCGCTCGCGCTCTAAATTCTGCCAATCTCCGGTCGGCTCCATTTCAACTTCGTCGGTTTTGACGGTCGGCGAAGCCTGCGTTTCCTGAATGATATTTTCCGTGGCGGCAAGCGGGTAAAGAGTTTTCTGATCTGCTTTCGATTCTTTATCAAGTTCTTTTTGTTCGTCGGTAATTGATATTTGTGGTTTTGTCGTCGGTTCTCGTTCTACAATTTTTTCAGTAGCGATATGTTTCTGCCCGATATTTCCTCTCAGATTATAAATCGCCCATTCCGCCCGCACCGATGGCAGAATTCAGCCGGTAATGTCCGATTTTTTTGCTGATTGTAATCAATATTTTTAAGCAAGAAAAGTATAGCATTGTTTCACAGATGAAACAATGCTATACTTATTTTCACTTAAAATTTAGCCGATAATTTTAGAATTTCAAAAGCCGGTTTTACGGATATTTTTGCAAAAAATCATCTTCGTCATTTAAGACAATTCGATTGTTTCTTCATAACTCGGAACGTGTACGTTCCAGCCGAATTCATCGCGGATATGACCTGCCATCGCTTCGGCGGCATCGGGTTCGCCGTGCGTTGTAAAAACCATTTTCGGCGTATTCGGCAAGCCCGAAAGCCATTTGATAACCGCCTTCCAATCGGCGTGTGCGGAAAATCCTTCAACCCGTTCGACGTGGCAGCGCACGGGAATCCAATTTTTCATAATACGGACTTCCCTTTCACCGTCTAAAATTCGTCTTCCGGTCGTTCCGGCGGCTTGATAGCCGACAAAAATAACGGTCGCGTTTTCATTCGGCAGAATCCGCATCGCGTGATGCAGGACGCGTCCGCCGGTGATCATTCCCGACGCAGAAATAATTATTCTCGCGCCTTTCATATCATTGAGACGTTTCGATTCTTCGCGGCTCGAAGTCGTTTTCATCCAATCGGTGCGCAGCGGGTGAACTTTTTTTGCCAGAATCGAAGCGTATTCTTCGTCGTGTTCCTCGCTCCAGCGGTTGTAAACCTGCGTTGCCTGCGCCGCCATCGGCGAATCAACGACGACGGGCATCGAAGGAATTTTCTTTTCGTCTTCGAGTTCGCGGATCATATAAAGAAGTTCCTGCGTTCTGCCGACGGCAAACGCCGGAATCAGAATCGGCGCGTCGCGTTCAAAGGCTTCATTAATAATTTTTGCGAGATTTATATCGGAAGTCGTTTCGCCGTGCAGACGATTTCCGTAAGTTGACTCGGTCATCAGATAATCACACGCCGGCGGCGGTGCAGGGTCTTTGACAATCGGCTGATCATAATGCCCGAGATCGCCGGAGAAAAGAAATTTGATTGATTCGCCGTTTTCGCGCGCGTTTTCCATTTCAACCAGAACAAGACTCGCGCCGATAATATGTCCGGCGACATTGAAGCTCGCCTTGAAACCTTCGCAAATCTCGACCGCTTCGCCGTTGTTCGGCACCGGATTTAATAATTCGAGCGCGTCTTTCGCGTCATTTTCATCATAGAGCGGCAGCGCGGGACTGTGCGATGTTAAATTATGACGATTGCGATAATCGGCTTCTTCCGCTTGAAGCCTGCCTGAATCGGGAAGCAGAATCTTGAGCAAATCGGCTGTGCCGCCCGAAGTAAAAACTTTTCCGTTAAAACCGAGTTTGACGATGCGCGGCAAGAATCCGGTGTGATCAATATGCGCGTGCGTGATAATTACCGCGTCGAGATCGGTCGGATCAAACGGCTGCTCAGCCCAATTTCGCTCGCGCAGTTCCTTCAAACCCTGAAAAAGTCCGCAATCAACCAAAACCTTTTTCCCGTTCGATTCAAGCAGATATTTTGAACCCGTAACCGTTCCGACTCCGCCGTAAAATGAAATTGTTGCCATTTTTTCTCCTGATTTTTTTAATATGTGTTTATGATTTTCCACTTTTTACGAATAAATGCAAAACAGGTCAGAACCGTCCGCTTGCGGCAGACAGTTCTGACACGCATTAAAAATTTTAACCGCCCGTGTTTTACCTTAAAATTTTAAGTGTTAGAATTGTAGACGAACGCTTTGTTTCGTTTTTCAATCTAAATACCGTTAAAACATTGTACTATGAATTTTGGTTTCATCATTGATAACCGCAAATGTATCGGCTGCCACGCCTGCACCGTCGCCTGTAAATCCGAACACGATGTGCCGATCGGCGTAAATCGGACGTGGGTAAAATACGTCGAAAAAGGCGAATTTCCCGATACGCGCCGTTTATTCAGCGTAATGCGCTGTAATCACTGCGCCGACGCGCCGTGTGTGGAAATTTGCCCGACCGAAGCACTCTACACGCGCAAGGACGGAATTGTTGATTTCGACGACCGCCGCTGCATAAGTTGCAAAGCCTGCACGCAAGCCTGTCCGTATGATTCGATCTATATTCACCCGGAAACGATGACCGCCGCGAAATGCAATTACTGCTCGCACCGCACGGACATCGGACTCGAACCGGCGTGCGTCGTCGTTTGTCCCGAACACGCGATCATTTCGGGCGATATGGACAACCCGAACACGGAGATTTCGCAGCTTCTTGCGCGTGAAACGGTTTCGGTCAGAAAGGCGGAAAAAGGTACGAATCCGAAACTTTTTTATATAGACGGCGACAAAGTTTCCCTGAATCCGACCGAAACGAATCAATCGGCGGATTATATGTGGTCGAGCCAATCGGCGGGTGTCGGCAAGTACGCGAAATTTGCCGAGCAGAGAATAAACGAATCACCGAACAAGGAAGAAATAAACAAACAGAAAACAAATTTCGTCCAGATCGAACCGCGCACGAAAAAAGCGCGAAGAGTTTATGACGCGCCGTCAAAAGGCGTTTTGTGGGGCTGGGAAGTTTCGGCGTATATTTTGACCAAAGCGATTGCGGCGGGCGCGTTTCTCTTGCCGCTCGTCGGCGGTTATTTTATGGAAATTCCCGAACTCGTCAAACAAATAGGTGCGATTGTATCTTTGATTTTCTTAACGATTACGGGCATTTTGCTGATTATGGATTTAGGTCGCCCGGACAGATTTTTGTATGTTTTGTTTCGTCCGCAATGGAAATCGTGGCTGTCGCGCGGCTCTTATATTATTACCGTTTACGGCGGAATTTTAACGCTCTGGCTCGCCGCCTCGCTTTTGGGTTTCAGCGATTATTTAAAATTTATCGAACCTTTCGGCATAATTTTCGCGCTTCTTTCGGCAGTCTATACGGCATTTTTGTTTGCACAGGCAAAAGGACGCGATTTCTGGCAATCGCCAATGCTGGGCTTGCATATGATCATCCATTCGCTGATGGCTGGTTTTGCCGTCTATCTTTTGGTGAATTTATTCCTGAATGTCAGCGTCGGTTTTACGCTCGTTCTGACATTTTTAAGCATTGTCACGCTCGCCGTTCACCTGATAACGCTGGCAATCGAACTGACGACGACGCATTCGACCGAAGACGCGCACACGGTTGTGCAAATGATTACCAAAGGACAATTCAGCTGGGCTTTCTGGTGGGGAATGATCTTGTGCGGAAATGTTCTGCCGCTCGCTTTATTATTGCTCACGGGAAATATTTTTATTCTTGCTCTGGCGGGAATTTTGATATTAATCGGACTCGGTTTTGCCCAACATATCTGGGTGAAAGCACCGCAATTGATTCCGCTGAGTTAGTTTGAGCTTTTCATCTATTCGGAAATAAATAGCCTGAGACGCGAGATAAAACTTATTGAAAATTAATGAAATAAGCACCAATGCAAAATGCAAAATGGATAATGGAAAATGTCAGAAAACTCCTAAATTATTGTAAATCTGTCAGTTAAAAGAGTTTTTAGAATTTTCATAATATCCTAAAACTTTTGCTTACCTGCTTACTCAGTTTTTCGCAAAGAGGCGCAAAGTTAAGAATATAAAGATTTAACAAAATTCTTATGACGCGCCTCAGCTTAAATAAATCAGTAAATTCAAGCCACTCCCCAAACTTTTAATAACTGAATTTTCCGAGTTCGACTTTTCCGCGAAAAACCCAGTAAACAATTGCCGTATAAGCCAAAACGATCGGCATTCCGATGATCGCAATGGTCAGCGCGATGCCGAGCGTTTTCTGCGACGAAGCGGCGTTGTAAATCGTCAGGCTGTATTCGGGATTGATGCTGGAGACGATCAGATTCGGGAAAAGTGCCATTCCGAAAAGAAAAACGAGCGCGGCAATCGTCAGACACGACGAAGCAAAGGCGTAAACCGGTTTTTCTTTATAAATCGCCCGCGGAATGTTGGCAATCGCCAAGATATTCAGCACGACGGCAATCCACGCCAGCGGCATCGTTTCAAAATTTCGCGTAACCGCCGGAAGTTTTATTAACGTGACGATCGTGGTTAAAAGGTAAAGCGTCATAAAAATTCCGAACGTCGTCCACATCCAATGTTTGATCTTCGCCTGAAGCTCGCCGCTCGTTTTCAAATAGAGATAGATCGAACCGTGCATCGCAAAAAGCGCGACCGAAAGAACGCCGACGAGCAGAGAATACGGATTTAATAAACCGAAAAATGTTCCGGCAAACTCTTTATCCGCACCGATCGGCATTCCGACAATCAAATTGCCGACAGCGACCCCGAACAGAAAAGTTGCCAGGCTGGACGCGCCGAAAAACGAAACATCCCACGCTTTGCGCCAGATTTTGTTTTCCGATTTTGACCGAAATTCCATCGAAACCGCCCGAAAGATCAGAGCGCACAGCAAAAGCATAAAGGCGAGATAAAAGCCGGAAAAAGCCGTCGCATATGCGTGCGGCATCGTTGCAAAAAGCGCACCGCCGAAGGTTACGAGCCAGACTTCATTGCCGTCCCAGAGCGGTCCGATGGAATTCATCAAAAGCCGGCGTTCCGTATCGTCTTTGACCGAAAGATGCAGAATCCCGACGCCGAGATCGAAACCGTCGAGAATGGCGTAACCGGCAAGCAAAACGCCCAAAATTCCAAACCAGATAATGTTCAAATCCATCTTATTCCGCCTCCTTTTCGTTGTCGGTTTCAGTTTTAGTTTCGGTTTCAGGTTCCTCATTATCGCCCATCATCGAATATCCGGCGGGATTGGCAAGCCGCGCCGCCGCTTCCAATAATCCGCCTTCGGTCGTCTCCAAAGGCATCTGCACATCTTCCGGTCCGTGCTGGATTTTGCTGTTCATGACAAAAACCCAAACCGCGAAAAGCAGCGCGTAAACAAACGAAAACATTAGAATCGAAATCAAAACCTGTTCGCCGACGACCGCTTTGGAAATTCCGTCCGAAGTTCGCAGCAAGCCATAAACAACCCACGGCTGCCGCCCGACTTCCGCCGCGATCCATCCGGCTTGATTCGCCGCGTAAGCTCCGAGAACGGCGAAAACGAAAATCCACATCAGCCAGCGTTTTTCAAAAATTGTTTTTGTAACAAATCTGAAAAACAAACCCAGAAGCGTAATAAAAATAAAGAACATTCCGCAGGCGATCATCAGATGATACATATAAAACGGAATGACGACCGGCGGACGATCTTCCTTCGGAAATTGATCGAGCGCGGTCACGGGCGTGGAAAAATCTTCGTGAAGCAGAAAACTCAACCCCCCGGGAATTTTTATGCCGTATTTTACGCGTTCTTCTTCTTCGTCGGGAATTCCGAGAATCCACATATCCGCTCCGCCGTCTTTGGTTGTAAAATGTCCTTCAAAAGCGGCGAGCTTGGCGGGCTGAGTTTTGGAAACCGTGTTTGCCTGAAAATGCCCCGAAACGAGTTCGCCGATTGAAACGACCGCGCCGAAAACGAGCGCGATCGTAAAGGCTTTTTTGGACAATTCGAGATGTTTTTTCTTGATAATGTAATAAGCCGTGATGCTCATCACAAAAAACGCGCCCAAAATAAACGCACCTAAAATAACGTGAACAAGCCGGTCAACCGACGACGGATTAAAAACCATCGCCCAGAAATCGGTAATCTCGGCGCGGGCATTGATTCCTTCACCGACCACGTGAAAACCCGCCGGAGTTTGCTGCCACGAATTGGCGACGACAATCCAAACTGCCGAAAAGATCGAACCCAAACTGACCATAACGGTCGAAAAAAAGTGCATTCGCGGCGACACTTTATCCCAGCCGAAAACGAGAATCGCCAGAAAACCCGATTCGAGAAAAAATGCAAAAATCCCTTCCGCCGCGAGTGCCGAACCGAAAACGTCGCCGACAAAACGCGAATACGTCGCCCAATTCGTCCCGAATTGAAACTCCATAACGATGCCCGTCGCCACGCCGAGCGCGAAATTCACCGCAAAGAGCTTCGTAAAAAAGCGCGTCATATTTTCATATTGCTTGTCGCCCGTTTTCAAAAACATTCCTTCCATAAAAACGAGCAAAATGCCCAATCCGATGGAAAGCGGCGGAAACAGATAATGAAACATAATCGTCAGCGCAAATTGAATCCGCGACAGCATTACAACATCTAATTCCATTTAATTTCTCCACAAATCAAATAAATGCCGGCTAAAAAAATTTTGAACTAAATTCCGCTCAATTTTCGGCAATAACAATAAATAAATTCCTGCGTTGTTCCGAACGGAGTTTCGTGTGATTCGTTCAGACTTTTGACGAATTTGAATTCATTGCCGAATTCATTGTGCATCGTTTCGGGATTGTAGCGCACAACGTCTAAACCGCTGCATTTTGCCGGACCGTTTTCGCCGAATGACGCGACGATAATATGTCCGCCGATCTTTAGCGAACGCATGACGAGTTCGACATATTTCCGGCGATCTTCCGCGTCGGTCAAAAAATGAAAAACGGCACGGTCGTGCCAAACGTCAAAGTGATTTTCCGGCAGAGAAACTTCCGTTATATCGGCTTCGATCCATTCGATCTGCCCGGATTTTCCGCCTAACCGCTGTTTGCTTTTTTCCAACGCCGCTGCTGAAATATCCAAAACCGAAACATCTATAAAACCGTTTTCCAGAAGATCATCGGCAAGCGTCGAACTTCCGCCGCCGACATCAATTATCGCCGCTTCTGTGCCGACATTTGTTTGTAAAATCATCCGCAAAGAATTGTCCAGATGCTCGCGAAACCAACTGACTTGCTGATCGGATTTGGTTTGATAAACCGTTTCCCAGTGATTTTTTTTGTCCATTGTTTTTTTCTCCTAAGAAGCTGTTTTAAATAGAGGTACCGCCGCCGTCCCGGCGGCTGTCCTGAGAGAAGTCCCGGTCTCAGACTCCGTATTACTTTCCTGGAAATTTAACGCCATCGGCGCTCGAGACGCACGCCGGACAGCCAGCGAGACGATGGCTGTCCGTTACTTTTCAAACAACTTCTAAGCTATTTTATAGGCAAGAATAATATAACTTTTTCGCTGATTTTCAAGTCGTCAACGTGTCCGACAAATGATTTCTGTCTGTCCGTCGCGTGAATATGCGTGGTGCGCGTGTGATGCGTGAAAATGCCCTTGTGATTCGGCGAGTAAAAACCCAGAAATTCGAGATTTTCGCGTTCGGTTTTAGCTTTATGTTTTAATTCGTCGTGTTTTTCGCGGGTTAATTTCGTGCCGTCGGGTTTGTAATCATTGATGTGCCATTCGACCGTTTGAAATTTTCCCTTCATCAAAAACGGAAAAGGCGCGGAGGAATTCAAATTAAACTTTTCGGCGGATTCGGCGATGAATTTTTCGAGTTCGTCGTAATTTTTAACTGTATTCGGCACGGTAATTTCGCGCCATTTTTCGACGTTTGCCCAGACGAAAAAAACGGCTTTGGCGTTTTTGGTTGTTTCGACCTTAACGGTTTTGTCCTTCATAAAACTCGTCAAAACCTTGCCGTTCCAAACCATAATTTCGCCCGAAAGCGCGTCGAGCGGTCCGACGGCGTAGAGATTTTTTTGCGGGATTATTTTACTTACTTCAGTTTTTCCTTCGACATTTCCGGTCGCAAACATCTCGCGCATCGCGCCCGCGTTTTCAACCTTCCAGGTCGTTTTTTGTCCTAAAACCGTCATTACGCTCATTAATAGAATGGCTGAAATTATCAATAATTTCATTGGATTTTTTATTTTCATTGTTCTGTTAAAAGTTTTTCAATATCTGATTTAAGAGTTGATTTAAGCACGATTCCCGTATATTTTTTGGCGAGCCGCCCGTTTTTGTCATACAGAAAGGTTGTCGGCAGAGCCAAGCCTTCCGCGCCGACATTCGGATCATTTCCGGGCAGTAAAATCGGATACGAAATTTTATATTCTTCGATAAACGGCGGAATATCATCCAAATTTTCGTCCACGCTGACGCCGATCATTTCCACGCCGCGCACTTTGTATTCGTTGAAAATACTGACCAGCGAGGGCGTTTCAAAGCGGCACGGCGCGCACCACGTCGCCCAGTAATTAACGACCAAAACCTTTCCGCGCTGATTTTGAAAATTCCACTTTTCATTACTCAAAGTTTTCAATGAAAAATCCGTCGTTTGTTTTCTTTTTTCAAGCGGCGAAACGCCGAACTGCCACCACGAATCGGGCGCGAAAAAGAAAAGCATCACCGCGCCGACCGCCAAGATTCCGAGCCATTCCAGAAAATGCTGCCGCAGAGTTTTTTTGTTACCTGATTTATTTCCTCTCATACTAATTTTAAGCCCGTCCGCGCAACATTCCTTTCCAATAAAGTTGCGGTAAAACGTATCTTTTCACCAGATACATCGAATATCGTTCTTTATTTTGATCAATCGGAAATGTTTCCTGCGGTTTCAGATCATAGCCGAATTCCGCCATTATCAAGCTGTCGTAACCCGTTACGAGCGGGCAGGATGTGTAACCGTCATATTTTGCCGAAAGCGTTTCGCCTTTCATTAAATGCTGCAGATTTTTGGCGACGACGGGGGCTTGTTTGCGAATCGCCGCGCCGGTTTTTGAGGTCGGCAAACTGCTCGAATCGCCGAGTCCGAAAACATTTTTGAATTTTGTATGCTGAAGTGTTTCTTTATCAACGTCAACCCAGCCCGCTTCATTTGCCAACGCGCTCCGTTTGATAAAATCCGGCGCGGACATCGGCGGCGTAACGTGAATCATATCGTATTTTTCGACGAGTTTTTCACCCGTTTCAACATGTGTAAAAACCGCTTCTTTTGATGCCGCGCGAATTTCCGTCAAATTATATTTGAATTTTGTTTCGATGCCCGTGTCCGCGCAGTGTTTGGTCAAAGTCGGCGCATAATGCGGCGAGGTAAAAATTGACGGCATTCCGTTGATAAATTTGATGTCGGCTTTATTGCGGATGCCGTTTTTGCGAAAATAATCTTCGGCTAAATAAGCGATTTTCTGCGGTGCGCCGCCGCATTTTATCGGCGTGTCCGGCTGCGTAAAAATCGCGTTTCCGCCTCTGAAGCTGCGGATAAATTCCCAAGTTTTTTCAACAGTTTGATAAGAATAGTTTGAACAAACGCCGTCTTTGCCGAGAGCTTCGGGCAAGCCTTCGACCTTTGCCCAATCGAGCTGAATTCCCGCCGCAACCACCAAATAATCATATTCGATCTTCTTTCCGCTTTCGGTAACAAGCGCATTTTCATCGGGCAAAAATTCTGCGACCTTGTCTTTTATCCAAACTGCGCCCGCCGGAATATAATCTTTTTCGTCCCGTTCGGTCGTTTCCTTCGGCACGATCCCGCCGCCGACCAGAGTCCAGAGCGGTTGATAATAATGTTTTTCGGAAGGCTCGATGATCGCTACATCCGAATTATTTTTACAAAGCCGCGCCGCCACGGATATTCCCGCCGTTCCGCCGCCGACAATGACGATTTTATATTTTGTTTCGCTCATTTTTTTTTCACCTCATTTTTATTTTCAGAATCATTTTCCGGTCGAAACTCGACCTTGCACGCACCGCGCATTCAGGTATCAATGCCGAGTTTCGGTAAAATCACAAGCTGCAATAAAAGCCATAAACCGACCGCGCCGATAATAAAATAAATCTCGTTCATATTAAATAAATTCCCTGTTTTGTTAAATTAGCGAAAAATCGTTTCTTTCAAAATCATATAAATGCCCATCAATAAAACGAACCAGCCGAAGCCTTTTTTCAAACGCCGCCCGTCAACAAATTTGCTGAGCCACGATCCGAAGAAGATTCCGGCAACCGAAAACGATGTGAATAAAAGTAAAAACGACCAATCAATCGGGCTTCCCGTTTGAATATCGCCCGTGAAACCGATCAGAGATTTCATTGCAATAATAAAGAGCGATGTGCCGACGGCGAGTTTCATCTCTAAACCCGCCAGCAGAACGAGCGCCGGAATTATCAAAAATCCCCCGCCCGCGCCGACTAATCCGGTTAATGTTCCGACTCCGATGCCTTCGAGCAAAACCAGAGAGAAATGTTGTTTTTTCGGTTGAACTTCAATTTGTTCGAGCTCGCTCCTTTTGTCGTTGCCGCGAATCATTGAAATTGATGTGGCAACCATCAAAATTGCAAAAAGCAGTAATAAGAAAACGCCTTTTGAAACGCCGAAATTTTCCGTCAGAGTTATCTGCGCCGGAATCCAGGGCATCAAGAACGCCCGCGTCAAATAAACCGCCAAAATTGACGGAACACCGAAAAGAAACGCCGTTTTGAAATCAACGAGTTTCTTAAACGCATTTTGAACTCCGCCGACCAGCGCCGTCGAACCGACGACGAACAGCGAATAAGCGGTCGCCAGAACAGGTTCGACGTGCGCCAGATAAACCAGCACCGGAACGGTTAAAATACTCCCGCCCGCGCCGATAAGTCCGAGTGAAATACCGATTACGGCGGCAAAAATATAAGCTAAAATTTCCATTTTACCTATTTCCCCTTCCGTTTCCGCCGCCGCATCGCTCGAATGCCGGCAGATGATTTTCTTCCGATGCTCTCTGCAATGCTCGATAAACCATCAAAAGATCTTCGCGCTTCGTCGTTTCAAATATCTTTACATACAAATCCCGATTGACGATTTCCGCATCAACGCCGGCTTTGCAAGCCTCGGCAACACTTTGAAATTTCGGCGCATTTCCGATCCATTTATTTTCAGGAAGCGGCACGTTATAAGTTTTAAAAACTTGTTTCAATCTTTCGATATGCTGCGCTTCGGATTGCTGTATATTACTGAAAGGACGCGGGTTATCAAAATCTTTGTTCACCCCTTCATAAGTTGACCAGGCGTGATATTCGTCATTCAAAGCTAAAAGCAATCCTTCGATCTCTTCCTGTTTCAAATCGCCTTTGTAGCCGGCAAAATCGAAATCACAAATTTTGCATTCATTTTCCTTTAATTCTTTCGGTGTTTCCGAAACCTTGCTCTCCTGACTTGGAATCGGTCTGTTTTCATTCCGGGCAGAAGAAAGAGGTGCCGCACTTCGAGTTAGACCGCAGGCATTCAAAATAAAAATCGTTAAAAATATAAAAACCGATATTTTATAATTCATATAACTCTCCTGATAAAAGTTTGGCGGTTAAGATTTTCCCAACCGCCAAATCCTGTTTCGATTATTTGGAATTGGCACAAGCCGTTGCCGAAACTTCCGTTTCAAATCCGGCATCCATCCAGGCTGTTGTTCCGCCGCTGACGTTGAAAATGCGCTTGAATCCGGCGTTTTCCAAAATACTTGTTCCGAGACTCGAACGATAACCGCTCTGACAGATAACGTAAGTCGGTTTTTCAGGGTTTAGTTTGTCCAGATCGCGCGACAAAATATCGAGCGGCAGATTTACGGTGTTCGGCGCGTGTCCGCCCGCGTGTTCGGCAACGCGGCGCACGTCAACAAATTGAAGGTCGTCCGATAAATTTTCCTTGACTTTTTCGACCGGAATTTGCTCGATCTTGTTCGTTTTGCCCGTAAAATCCTTCATCAAAATAAAACCTTTGGCGGTTTCGATGCCGACTCTTGCCAGACGCATAAAGGCTTCGTCAACCTGATCCTGTGTTTCTGCGGCAATCGCAATCGGCGTTCCGATTGAAACGAGCGTTCCCGCCCAAGAGGCGAATTGTCCGCCCAAGCCGATGTTGATCGAATTCGGAATATGCGCTGCGCCGAATTCCGTATTTGGGCGAATGTCCAAAACCACTCCGTCGAAATCTTCAATTTCTTTGCTCGAAAGTGCGCGCGGCTTCGGCAAATCTTCCAAAGATGCAGAACCTTTCAGATTTTGCGCCGCGCTGACCGGAAAATACGCCGGAACTTCCGGTTGATCCGCTGCGACCAATTTGATAAATTCTTCCTTCGTCATCGGCTGCAAGGCGTAATTAAATTTGCGCTGATTTCCCAGCGTTGACCAGGTTTCTTTGGAAAGCGATTTTCCGCAAAGCGAGCCCGCGCCGTGCGCCGGATAAACTTCCGTTTCGTCCGGCAGAGGCAGGATTTTTTCGTGTAGCGAATCGAAGAGCATCGCGCCCATCTGCTCGGCGGTAAAGCCTTTCGAGCCGACCAGATCGGGTCGCCCGACATCGCCGATAAAGAGCGTGTCGCCCGTGAACATTTTTAGAGGTTCATCCGCGTTTTCCGTGTTTTCCGCCAGAATCGTGATGCCTTCGGGCGTGTGTCCGGGCGTTTCGAGAAACTTTAATTTTATTTTTCCGACCGATAATTTATCACCGTCTTTAACTTTATGCGTCGGAAACTGCGTATTCGCCTTTGCGCCGAAAACGATTTCCGCACCCGTTTTTTCGGCTAATTCGATATGTCCCGAAACAAAATCGGCGTGCGAATGCGTTTCGATAATGTATTTAATGCGTTGCCCGTTGGCTTCCGCTTCGTCCAGATATTGCTGAATATCGCGCTGCGGATCAATAATCGCCGCTTCCGCGTCAGACCCGATGTAATATGATGCGTGTGCCAGACATCCCAAATAAAATTGTTTGAATTTCATAATTTTTATCTCCAGATAATTTTTGTTTTATTATTTCTTAATTCTACTTTGTCAGATTAAGTTTGAAACTTGAAATCAAAGAAAATTAGCCGCAGATTTTCGCGGATGGACGCGGATAAATCGAATGAAATTGCTTAAATCCGGGAAAAATCAGCGTTCATCCGCATCTAATTTTTAATCTGACAAAGTAGAATTAATTAACCTTATTAATTACAACAGCTGGCATTTTCAACTGCTTGATTTTCCCTGCGCCGGTTCCAGGGCATCTTTGCCAGAATCATTCCCATTCCGCAAGTGTTCGTAATTGCCGCGAAAACTAAACCCGCGCCGACAAAACCCGGAAGTCCGATAAAATACGGATGCACGAAAACCGCTAGCAAAACTCCTGTTAAAACCAGAAATCCGGCGGTAAAACGCACCTGACGCTCCAAATCCCAAACCGCATTTTCGTCTTTTTCAATCGGCAGATTTTCAGATTTCCAATCATTGATCCCGCCCTTAACATTTACTACGTTTTGAAAACCTAAAGCTTTCAAACGCTTCTGCGCCTCCGACGAACGTCTTCCCGTGCGGCACATAACATAAACCGTATGACCGTGATCAATTTCCCCGTGCCGTTTTTCGATTTCGCCAAGCGGAATCAATTTCGCACCCGACACGCGACCGCTCGAAAATTCGGGAAATTCGCGCACGTCAATCAGCGTCGTATGCTTGTTTCCTAATTCTTCCTTTAATCCTAAAACCGTACATTCGCTCATAACTTTTCATCCTTACTTTTGCTTAAAATTTTTGCCGGATAAGATAATTATTTTATCAATTTATTTCTATCCGAACCATCACAAGTATATTGCCATATAGTTATATAGTTTGTCAATGACATTTTTAACTTTTTAATGTAAAAGCAGATAAAACTTTGCGTTCTTTGCGCTAACCTTTGCGTAAAACTTTTCCTTAACCGCAAAGCACGCAAAGTTTTACGCAAAGAAACGCAAAGCTTAAGTTCTTTCATCTTCACGGATTAAATTTCTACTCTTGATTCGCATTTTTAATTTCTCCATCTAACTTCTAATTATGTCTTGCAACTTATATCACTATACGGTAATATAGCTATAAGGTCAATAATAAGCCGATTAAATTAAAAAGAGAACTGAGTGAAAAAATGAAAGAATTAAATGATGAAGCATTAGAATTGATCGCCAACCGGTTTCGGCTTCTGGCAGAACCGACGCGGCTCAAGATTCTGCACACGCTCGGCGAAGATGAAATGAACGTCAGCCAGCTGGTCGCCGCAACCGGCGCGGGACAGGCAAATATCTCGAAACACCTCGGCGCACTGCTCGACGCGGGAATCGTCTCGCGCCGCAAGGAAGGTTTGACCGCCAATTACCGCGTCGCGGACGAAACGATCTTCGACCTTTGCGAAGTTGTCTGCTCGCGCCTGAAAACTCAGCTCGAAACACGTCAGAATGTTTTGGCGGACATTTTTTAATTTCTTAAAACTCTGCTTTTTCTGCTCTCTAAAATCGAACAGGTAAATTCCGCTTAACCTCATAAATGTAGTAGAATAGCTTTTTTCTATAAGTTGGATAAAAGCACCGCCATTAATTCCTTTAGATTAAAAGAAATGAAAGAGATAATCTCAGTAGATCCAAATTTTAATAAATATCAGCAATTTGCTGAAAATCTTTGAAATAGGAAATATCAAAAATGTAGATTTTTTGCTCAATTTTTGGAAAATTTGACAAGTTTTCTTTTAGATTCTTGAAAAATTGGCTGATT
>JBBRVS010000135.1:0-14934 GCA_038246645.1 Pyrinomonadales bacterium | reverse complement strand
CCCGTGATGCAATTCTTCGACGTTCCCGCCACCGCTCGCGCTTCGTTCGCTTTTTACAATACACGCGAAGAAGTTGACGTTCTGGCGGACGCGGTGCAAAAGGTGATTGAGGTTTTTGCGTAAATGATATTATGAATGCTCAAGATACTTTTTTGGAATTACAAGAATTTTGGCGTAAAGCCTATTCACTATTGGATGTCAAAAATCCTGATATAAAATCTACACTCGAAAAGTGGGTTTCAGAAGTCTTAATAGCTGATGGTTTAAGTCCAGAATCTTCGGTTTACGATCTTTTTTCGTTTAAGCCACCCGAACCGTTTTTCGGAGGTTGGACGGCAGATAGCGGCGATTTATCAGTGAGTGGAAAAACTATTGTCGCGCTTATCAATCCTGGAGATGGCATTACATATAACCAATGCGCTGACTCAAAAATTTCAGTAGTAGGTCGCTCTCATTTACAATTATTGAAGGAATTTTACACAACAGGTTCAATTAAATATTCTGGGAAGTTTTACAGATTGATCTATAGTCGTAAACTCCGAAATCCAGAATATAATTATCGCTCTGGAACTAAACAATTCGCGTGGGGTTGGTGGAGTGGTCAGTGGGAAAATATGCTTCGAGCCATTAATGAAACAGATGAAGATGATTCATTTCTAACTCTCGAACTTTTTGCTTATTCAAGTGAGAAGGCAACCAAGCTAAATAGTAATATTGTTGATAAACTTCATTCCAGTCAGTTGGTAATTCGCCTAATTGCCAATTTAATTCAAGATGAATCAGCACGACCTAAGCGGATTGTTCTTGTAAATAAACGAAAAATATGGGAACCATGGCTTCATGAATATGGTTATAAACTTGTTCCAATGAAGCAAAAAAACAAAGCAGATGAACCAAAAGCATTTCGCGTTTATTTTAATGAACAACCTACTGAAGTTCCTGTGATTTTGCTTGAGAAAGCACAAAAAATGAAATTTCCAAAACCAGATAATGGAGCACGAGAAATATTTGGTTGGAATTAAGCAGGTGAGCAAAAGAAATGAAAGATTTTCGATTTATGTTTGGAGTCCCGCCTTTAGGCGGCAACCGCCAGCGAAGCGCGGCGGAAAACCGCCTAAAGGCGGGACTCCAAACTTTTCAAAATATCTGATTACATATGCTCACCTGCTTAGTTAAGAAGTTTTTGATTTATGTAAAGTTTAAATCGAAATATGCCCGCGAAAGACATTTATCACGCTTGCGGTTAAAAAAGCCTGACGATGAAAACGGAATTTAATGAAATATGAATCAAAAAGATTTTCAGAAACGCGACCGAATAATTTTTGGTAAAGAAATTAGCTGGAAAAATCGCGGACTTCCGCCCGGTGTCTGTGAGCGTTTTGACGGACTCGACGCTGAAGGAATTGAAAAACTTCTTGCTCTCGGATTTATGGAATTATCGCAGACGATGAATTGCACGCCGACTGTCGAATCTTTTTTGGAGTTTACAAGCGAAATGAGGCAAAAAGGATTTGATTTTAAGTTTGAAGGTTTTGCTTTCGATCCGCATTTTGAAAAAGACCGAAGCGTTTGTTTGGAAGGAATTTACCGTCGAGAAGATTATACGCCCGAAATCGGTTTGGCTTTTGCAAAATTCGTAAGTGGTTATCAGCCGGACGAATTATCCATTGAAGACAGTTTTTTAAGGGCGTGGTGGGATTAAAATTGTTTGATGCAGTTGCATAATCTAACGAGAAAATTTAACAATGGACGAATCATATTTTGAAGATCAGACTTTCGATAAAATAGACTTTTCGGAGAATGAGATAACTAAAGGCGAGTATGAAAGATGCGCTTTTGTGGATTGTGATTTTTCAGATGCCGATCTGTCGGAGATTAAGTTTTCGGAGTGTGAATTTGAGAAATGCAATCTGAGTTTGGCGAAGGTTGTCGGGACGGCTTTTCGGGATGTCGGGTTTAAGGATTGTAAGTTGTTGGGTTTGCGTTTTGAAAATTGTAACGAATTTTTATTCGCGGTGAATTTTGAAAACTGCATTTTGAATTTCGCTTCGTTTCACAAATTGAGTTTGAAAAATACGAGTTTTAAAGATTGCCGGCTTCACGAAGTTGATTTCGGCGAATGCAATCTGAGCGGTTCTGTTTTTGATAACTGCGATTTGATGAAGGCGGCGTTTGAACATACGATTTTGGAAAAAACGGATTTTCGCTCCGCGTATAATTATTCGATTGATCCCGACTCGAATCGAATAAAAAAGGCAAAATTTTCTGTTGCGGGAATTGCCGGACTTCTTGATAAATACGAGATCGAAATCGAATAACCAAATAAATTTCCAAGTATTCTTTTTATAACGGGCAGAAAGAATCTGTCGCGCCCGGTTTCTAAATTTTTCTATAAAATGGTTTTTGATAATTTTACTTGACAACATTATCATCTAAATTTGATTCAAAAAAAACATCAGACTTTTGATCTTTTAACTATGCGAACTAATTTAATTTTACCCCTGATTTTCATTATTTCATTCGGTTCGGCTTGCAGTTTCTTGAATAAACAAGAAGAGTCGAAAACGAATAATTCAAATTCTTCGGTCGAAAAATCGAACGAAAACACAAATAACAAAACCGAAACTTCGCCGGAAGCAGATTTGAGTAAGACTGAAAATCTTCTGAGTTTGGCAAGCGGTGCGTATTTGGTGAAAAAGCCGGAATGTGATCGGGCGTTTGACCACAATCCGATAAATTTGATCTTTGACGGACAGATGTGGCGTTCGGATAAAGGAAAGGTTACAGACCAGGTTTTCGTCATCGAAACTCCGGGCGAAACGACTCTGAAAAAAGTCGGTTTCGACACCAATCATATTTTTTACACGACGGAAGAAAACGCCAAAGATATTTTGCTTGAGGCTTCAAATACGAGTGCCGACAGCGGTTTTCAGAAGATTTTGGAAATCTCTCTCGAACAGGAATCAAAAGTCAGTTCGTTTCCCGTTTCCGCCGAAATTCCGGCGCGTTGGTTTCGTTTGACGGTCAAAAATAATCACGGTTCGGCATCGGCGACGGCTCTCAAACGGATGTTCGGTTACGGCACGCAAAAAACTGCCGATGTTCCAAACAATTTAACCGGAACTTACCGCGATATTGACAAGGAAACGGGCAAAGCGAAAGATTCCGATTCGGGCGATCTGTTCGTTAAACAAGACGGAACAACGATTGCGGGTTGTTGGCGCGAAAACGGAAGTTTTTCCGGCGGTTTGACGGGAACGGTGGCAAATCTTAATTGGGAACAGCCCGATGTCGGCAAAAACACGGGCTTAATGGTTTTTGCGGGTAATAAAAAACTCGTTTTCTGGCGTTTGAAAGATGAAGGTTTCTGGGCGTTGGAAGAATTCGAGAAGGTGAATTCCGAACTCGGAGATTGTCCCGCAATCCCGAATTTCAAAGGCGGCGACACGGCAAAATCCAAAATCGAAAAAGAACTTGAAGATGCCGGACGCGCCGTAATTTACGGGATAAATTTCGATTTTAATTCGGACAAATTGCGCGATGAGTCAAAGATCGTTCTTGATAAAATCGCCGCACTTTTGAAGGAAAAATCCGATTGGAAAATGAATATCGAAGGACATACCGACAACATCGGCGGGGATGCTTTTAATCAAACTTTGTCGGAAAAACGGGCGGCGGCGGTGAAAAATTATCTGACGAACGCCGGAATTGACGCATCTCGTTTGAGTTCGAGCGGTTTGGGTTTATCAAAACCGCTTGCGCCGAACGAAACCGAAGCCGGACGCGCACAAAACCGGCGTGTCGAATTGGTAAAACAGTAAGATAATGGGAAAAATCAATCTAGCCGAAAAATTCGCGTTAATAAATGAACATTGGCGACCGAAAGTTGTCGGTGAATTAAACGGGCAGGAAATAAAACTCGTGAAATTCATCGGCGAATTTCCGTGGCATCAACACGAAAATGAGGACGAAATGTTTCTGGCGATGAAGGGCAGTTTTCGTATCGAATTTCGTGATCGAACGGTTGAATTAAATGAGGGTGAATTTGTCATCGTGCCGCGCGGCGTTGAACATCGCCCGGTTGCCGACGAGGAAGTCGAAGTTTTGCTTTTCGAGCCGAAAAATGTCCTGAATACGGGAAATATCGAGGACGCGCAATTTACCGCGCCGCTCGGCGATAAGATTTGAGCGTATTTTTTTTAGAAAAAAGACGGTTTTATTTTCGCTGTAAAAAAAGAGATGGTAGTGAACTAAAAGTAAGGCTCAGGGTTTTAACTCCGTAGGAGTTTGTGTTAATAGCCCCGCGATTTATTGCGGGGTAAGATGTTTTCAAAGTTCAAGTCCCGAAGGGGACGAAAGATTCTTTCGTCCCCTTCGGGACTTGAACATATTATCTAGCGTTCCCCACGATAAATCGCGGGGCTATTAACGAGAAATCCCTACGGGATATTTTTTGAAAACCTAACTTTTAGTTCACTACCAAAGAGACTTTTACAATTTCAATAGACAAACGGACGCAAAAATTGTCTCGTCCTTTTCATTCTCAAGCGCAATAAGTTTTTTATCAACCGATGATGTTTTCAGATTCGGTATTTTGGGTTTCCGGCTCAATATCTTCAGGTTTTTTTGAAAAACCAGATATATTCCAGCGGCTTTCAATATTTTTGAACATCCGCAGACTGCCAAAAAACGCGCTCGAACCGCCGCCTGCCAATTTTGAACCTTCGTGTCCCGCAATTTTAGAACCTTCTTGACCGGAAATCTTTGAGCCTTCGTGTCCGGCAATTTTAGAACCCTCTTGTCCCGCAATTTTCGTTCCTTCTTGCCCGGCGATTTTCGTTCCCTCTTGACCTGCAATCTTAGAGCCTTCTTGTCCCGCAATTTTAGAACCTTCTTGTCCCGCAATCTTAGAGCCTTCTTGTCCCGCGATTTTAGAACCTTCCTGACCTGCAATCTTCGAACCTTCCTGACCCGCAATCTTAGAGCCTTCTTGACCGGCGATCTTAGAGCCTTCTTGACCGGCGATCTTGGTCATTGAATTTTCGGCACTTGTGAAAGGGAAATCTTCGTCAAATGTGATGCCGGAAAAATATCTGTATTTTGATCCGGCTGGCGCGTCCGGCGTTAATGGTTCAAACTTGCGAACTGCGACTTCGTTGAGATATTTTTCGAGAAAAACAGTCCACGGATATTTTTTGTTAAAAGCTTCCTTTGAAATCCATAAACTCTTGTAATTTTTTCGCGACACTTCGTAACCTTCGCGCGACCAGGGGAAAAATATCGAAACACCGTTTGAATATTGGTATGCGCCGCCGCTGAAACCGCTGATGATTACGGATTCGCGCAGTTTTTTGAGAACTCCGGCGCATTGTTTTCGCACCCAATTTAAATAATCCGCGACATCTTCGTAAGCGAGTTCTTCGGCAACCCGCGCACATTCGCGGTCGAGAAGCTCGCAAAAATCGCCGAGGTCAACATTTTGGTCGTACATATAAGATTGGCTTTTCCAATGAACTTGCAGAAGCAAGCGTTCCATTTGTCTGTAAATGATGCTTTCCTCATCCTTGAAACAATCGGTCAATGCCGCTGCCAGACCGTCAAACGCGCTTGCCAATTCACGAAAACGGCTCAAATCCCACGCCGCCATATCAACCGACACGCCGCCGACCGTGTAAGAATCCTGACTTTCGATAAATTCTCTGACAAAGTTTTCGACGATTCTTTCATTGCTCTTCTGATCTTGTCCGCGGGTCAGACATCCGAGAATTTTCGCATACGTCCAGCCGGCGTTCGGCACACTGCCTTCGGATGCGATCATCGTTTTTGCCACGTCGTTGAATTGATAACCGACTTCGAGCATTCCCATCACGCAGCTGTCGAAGCCGAGAATGTCGAGTTTTTGTCCGATCAACGGGGTTGTTTCGCGTTTGCGGAATTCGCCTTCCAATTCAAAATCCCCGGCTAATTTCCTTAAACGGTTTTTGGTATTCGTCAGCCGCTGGATTCCGAAGTAAAGGTCATTCATTTTCATCGTTTTGTCCGAGCTTTCGTCCCGAAATAAACCTTTGTCCTGAAAACCGAGCGAATGACCGGAAAAGATCATCGCGTATTTTTGAGCGCGTCTGCCGTATGAGATTTCGCCGTTCGTTTCGACCTCGACCTTGTTCAGGCACCAATCAACGAAATTATAGACGGATTTAATGTCGGCGGCGTTTTCATTCGGTTTCGAGGTAACATCATAAAGTTTATTCAAAAACTTGTATGAGCGGACGTAACGCGGTTTCTGCGGTTGGGAAAAATCACAATAAAGCGTCGGAATATCCGGCGAATTGCCGTCGTAATAGACAAACAAATTCGGACTGTCTTCACCTTCGGCGGCAACTTCTTTGATTTGTTCCAGAGCATAAGCCATATCAACCGCCAGATTATTATCACCAGCCATATAGATCATTATGGTCCATTCTTTATTGTTCATTTTTCTTCTCCTCGGCAGAATAATTTGATGGGAGTCAGCGCGCTAAAATGTGCATATAATACAGCACGTTCGAAATGATGGCAACTAAAATAATTCGGGCGAAAAATAATACCGGAAACGTTGAATCGAAAAGCTATTGATATATTGGCGAAATAAAAATCTTTTTCCGTGATTTTCCTATTAAATAAATACTTTTTTTGAAAAAGGAAGTATATTATATTAGTTTTCCAAATTAGACTGTCGCTGCAAATTAACGGCTCTTTTTTAATGGACGCTGAAAGACTAAAAAAGATCGAAGAAATCTATAACGCGGTTTTGGATATCGCACCCGCTGAACGCAATGATTTTTTGAAAAGCTATTGCGGCGAGGATCAGGAACTGCGCCGCGAAGTCGAATCTCTTCTTTCGTTTGAAAACAGTTCGCGAAGTTTTTTAGACAAACAGCCCGAATCGCTCGTCGCGGAAATGTTTTCCCGTCAGGAAAAGCGTACAAATCTGACGGGCAAGGAAATCTCGCATTACAAGATCCGAAATCTTCTCGGCAGAGGCGGGATGGGCGAAGTTTATCTGGCTGATGATACAAAACTTAACCGTCAGGTCGCGGTCAAGTTTTTGTCAGCCGAATTGATCGAGAAACCCGACCGTTTGCGTCGTTTCGAACTGGAGGCTAAATCGGCTTCTGCGTTAAATCACCCGAACATTCTGACGATTCACGAATTCGGCACCGAAAATGGTCTGCATTTTATCGTGATGGAACTTGTCAACGGGATGAGCCTGAGCGAAAAAATGACGCGCGGCGGATTGAGTCTCGGCGAAACGCTCGATATTATCTCGCAGGTCGCTTCGGCACTCTCGCAAGCGCACGAAGCGGGCATTATTCACCGCGACATCAAACCGGAAAACATAATGGTCAGAGATGACGGTTATGTTAAAGTTCTCGATTTCGGGCTGGCAAAACTGATCGAACGCGAACCGGAAATCAATGATTCAAGCCACGAAGACACGACCAAACCGTTTTTTCGAACAGGTTTCGGCGTTGTTATGGGAACGGCTCCGTATATGTCGCCCGAACAGGCGCGCGGCATCAAAATTGATACGAGAACGGATATTTGGAGTTTGGGCGTTTGTCTCTATGAAATTCTTACCGGACAAAAACCTTTTTCCGGCGAAACACCCATTGACATAATTTCCAAAGTGCTTTCGAGTGAACCGCCGCCGATCTCTTCGTTCGGACAGAATCTTCCTGAAGAACTCGATTCGGTCGTTTCAAAAACTCTTTCAAAAGACGTCGAATCACGCTACCAAACCGCGAAGGAATTACGCGCCGATCTGGAAAAAATAAGAAAACGGCTCGAATTTGACGAAAACTTAAAAGGCACGGCAGAAACGATGTCGCGAAATGTTTTAACGAAGGAAGAAAAAGTTCATTCGACCGTTTCGTCGGGCGTTTCGGACGATGTTCAGCCAACGCGGATCAATAGATTTCGTTATCCGATCTTCGCGTTTGTTTTATTCGCATTGATTGCCGCCGGATATTTTGCCTTCTTTTCTTTTGGAAACAAAAAGCGGATTGATTCGATCGCCGTTCTTCCGTTCGAAAATTCAACGCGTAATTCGGATTTGAACTTCGTTTCGGACGGTTTGAGCGAAGCTTTGATTGACCGGCTTTCGCAATTGCCGCAATTAAAAGTTATCGCCCGAAATTCGAGCTTTGCGTTTCGCGGAGCAACGACCGATCTGCGCGAAGTCGCGTCAAAACTTAATGTTCAAGCCGTCGTTACGGGCAATGTCACGCAGATCGGCGATGAACTTTTAATCAGAGTTGACGTGGTAGATGCCGTTGAAAATACGCATCTTACGGGCGGACAATTCCGGCGAAAAGTCGGCGATTTGTTGAATACTCAAAGCGAAATTGCGCAGATGATCGCTCAAAAATTTGAATTTAAATTAACTTCATCGCAATCGAAACGCTTCGCCGAAAACGGCACTGAAAATTCGGAAGCGTATCGCTTTTATCTCAGCGGTCTGGTCGAATTGAACGGAGCGCAGGACATCCGCAGCCGTGCGCTCGAATATTTCGAACGCGCCGTCGAACTCGATCCCGATTTCGCGGCGGCGCATACCGAGATCGCCTGGATTTACTGGTCGCAAGCGAACAATAGCAGCGATCCGCGCGTCCTTATACCGAAGGCAAAAGCGGCGACCGAACGGGCGCTTGAAATAGATCCGGAACTTGCCAAAGCCCACGCGCTAAAAGCGATGGTCAATGAATATGAATTCGATTGGCAAGCGGCGGAAAGCGAGTATCAAAGAGCGGTCGAATTGAATCCGAATCTCGATTTTACCCGTAATAATTACGCGTTTTTTCTTTCGATTATGGGAAGACACGAAGAAGCGCTTGCCCAGCTTGAACAGCAAAACGTCCGCGATCCGATCAATCGGCGGCTTATTTTGCTTCAGAAAGGAATTATTCTGACGCAGGCGCGAAAATTTGACGATGCGCTTCAGGTTTATCGTGAAGTGCAAGCCGTTGAGCCAGCCAAAGACGTGCCGTATTTTGCTTTAGGTTATGCGTATGCCGGAAAAGGTTTATACGCAGAAGCGGCGCAGTCTTACAGAAAATCGGTCGAACTTCTCGGCGGCGAACAAAAATACAGCCAGCCGCTTGTTTATCTAGCCGCAACCTACGCCAAAATGCCCGAAAAACGCGGCGAAGCGCGAGCCATTCTGACGCGTATCGAAGCGATCAACGAATACAAATCTCCGGCACTTTTAGCCGCTGTTTACGCGGCTCTCGATGAAAACGACAAAGCGATGGAATTGCTCGAACAAGCCTACATAAACCGCGATTTGCTGCTTCGTTACATCGGAACAGGCTACGAATATGACGGACTTCGCAACGATCCGCGTTTTATTGATCTGACAAAACGAATCGGACTTAAAAAATAACTTATCTAAAGCGTTTTAAGAATCTACCGCCGTCGTCTCGACGGCGGTCGCGGTGTGCGTCCCGCCGCCGCTTGCGCGTTGAAGTTCGAATAATTTGAAAGTTAAAGAACGCCGCCGAGACGGACGGCGGAACCGCCAGCGAGACGCTGGCGGTACTTTTGTAAAACTTTTTTGTCAATACACAGTTTGCTAGTGATCGGTTAATTTTGAGAAGATAAGATTACAAATTGAAAGACGAAAATATACAATATCAATATGTCAGAATTAAACGATTTATATCAGGAAGTAATTTTAGATCACAACAAAAATCCGCGAAATTTCCGCGCGATTGAAACGGCGACGAATACGGCGGACGGAAATAATCCGCTGTGCGGCGACGCGCTGCGGGTTTATGTCGAAATGGAAGACGAACTCGTAAAAGATGTCGCCTTCAAAGGTTCGGGCTGCGCCATCAGTAAAGCGTCGGCTTCGATGATGACGCAGGTCGTTAAAGGAAAATCCAAAGAAGAAGCCGAAATTTTATTTGATGAATTTCACAAAATGGTCACGGGCGAACTCGACATCGAAGAGGACGAAAACCATCTCGGCAAACTGAAAATTTTCGCCGGAGTTTTGGAATTTCCGGCGCGCGTCAAATGTGCCAGTTTGAGTTGGCACACGCTTCACGCGGCACTTTCGGGTGAAGAGGTGGTTTCGACCGAATAGTTATTGACGAAAATGTAAAAAAAAACAGCGCGAAGTAAAAAAGTTCTTTTCTACTTCGCGCTTTTGATTGATATTTTTTGTTAAACTTCCTGACGCTCGCCGATTTGTTCGATCTTGAATTTATTATCATTCATTGTCAAAACTCTCTGCGGAAACGGAATTTCGATTCCGGCATCGTCGAGAGCTTTTTTAACCGCCGAATTTACGAGATCGGCAGTTTTGCGCGTGCTTGACTGCATTGAATCCGTCCAGTAAAGCAGGCGCATATTAATTGAAGAATCGGCGAGTTCATTGACTTCGACATCCGGCGCGGGATTATCCAAAACGCCGTTCGTATTTTTCAAAACGCGCAGCAAAATCCGCCGCGCTTCTTCGTGGTCTTCGTCATAGCCGATGCCGATGATGATTTTTGTGCGGCGCGAAGGAAATGCCGTTCTGACGAGAACGGCTTTCATATACAAATCGCTGTTTGGAATTACAACTCTTTCGCCGTCATAAGTCTTGATTTTCGTCGCACGAACATTGATTTCTTCGACCGTTCCTTCAAATTCATCAATTTTTATCTGGTCGCCGATCTTGAACGGGCGATATAAAAGAATCAAAAATCCGGCGAAAAGATTCTGCAACACATCTTTAAATGCAAAGCCGAGAGCAATCGAACCGATACCGAGTCCGGCAAACAGATCGCCGGCATTAACGCCCGGAAAAATCACCGTTGACGCAACAAACAAACCGAGAACGACGACGATAATATAGCCGATTCGAGACAAAAGCGATGCCAGCATCAAATCTAGACGGGCTTTGGTCGCGGTCAGTTCGATAACCTTTCGTGCGCCGGAAGCAATTGCCAGAAAGATCAAAAAAACGAGAACGCCGACACCGATCAAAGGCAATTGGGCAAAAAAGCCGTTGATCATTTCAATAATTGTGTTTTGCGCGGCTTGTCCGGCTTCAATGGCTTTATCGGCGGAATCCTGAACGGGAGATGCTTCTTGAAATAACAAATATAAAAACAAAATATAAATCCTCCTAAAAATAAAACTATCCGGCAAAAATCATTCCACGCCGATTTTTACGGGCTAATTATGATTCTTCAGACAAATAAACCAAAAAATAATTAATGTTTGTATGAAAACGGAACAGCCGCTGAATTAGACTTGATGGTTTTGACCTCTATTAAGCTAACCGAATTATGAATTATCGTAAAAAAAATGTTATTTTGTTAATTCTGCATTTTTGAAATTAGATTCTTCTGAAAAACAAATATTATTGTGAAAATCAAGCAAATCGAACTGATCGAAATCAACTTGCCGCTCGTGCATTTTTTTGAAACGAGCTTCGGCAGAACTTACGAACGCCGAATCATTCTAACCCGCATTATTGATGAAGACGGCGTATCAGGCTGGGGCGAATGCACGGCGGGCGAATCGCCTTCGTATTGCGAAGAATGGACGGATTCGTGCTGGGCGGCGTTGGAATATGTTCTCGCGCCGATGGTGGTCGGCAAAGAAGTCGAACGGGCGGAAAATGTCTGGGATTTGATGAAAAACGTGCGCGGCAATCGAATGGCGAAAGCCGCGATTGAAACGGCTTGCTGGGATTTGGAAGCGAAGAAATTAGATGTGCCGCTCTGGAAACACTTGGGCGGCGAAAACCGCGAGATCGCGTGCGGCGTTTCCATCGGAATTCAAGATTCGGTCGAGCAATTAATTGAAAAAATCCGCGTTGAATTGGATGCGGGTTATCAGCGAATCAAGATCAAGATCGCGCCGCATTGGGATTATGACGTAATAAAGCGCATTCGCGAAGAATTCGGTTCGATTCCGCTGATGGGCGACGCAAATTCGGCTTATACTTTGCGTGATATTGATAAATTAAAAAGCCTCGACGAATTTGATCTGTTGATGCTCGAACAGCCGCTGCCCTATGACGATATTATTGACCACGCCAAATTGCAGAGAGAAATAAAAATGCCGATTTGCTTAGATGAGCCGATAAAATCGCCTGACGATGCGCGAAAAGCAATCGAACTGAAATCTGGCAAAATCATCAATTTGAAAAACGGACGAGTCGGCGGACACGCGGAATCAAAGCGCATCGAAAAGATTTGTAGAGAAAACGAAATTCCCGTCTGGTGCGGCGGAATGCTCGAAGCCGGAATCGGACGCGCTCACAATATCGCCATTTCCACGCTCAAAGGCTACACAATGCCCGGCGACGTTTCCGCTTCAAAAAGATACTGGGCGGAAGACATCATCGAACCGGCGGTCGAAGTTTCGGAAAAAGGCACGATCATTGCGCCGGACGGAGCCGGAATCGGGTTTGATGTGAAAAGAGATAGAATTGATAAATTGACGGTTAGGAGATTGCAAATTGATGGCTAAGGAAAGAGATTTTGCAGATATTATCAAGAAAAAGCGGCTTGTCGAATTTAACCGCAAAAAATATAAAAATAAATTGCTGGGATTCGTTTTAGCAGTCAGCGATGATTTCACTCTGATTCAGATTTTTGACCACGATTATTTTAATCTGGACGGCTACTGCATCTTTGAAAATGACAGCGTAAAAAATTTTCAGGTTTATGATGACGACGAGTATTTTCTTGCTGAAGTAGTGAAAAAGAAAAGAATAAAGCCGAAATCCGTTTCCGGTGTTTCTTTGTAAAATTGGGAAACAATTTTACAAACCGTCAGCGATAATTTTAATTTAGTGGTTGTTGAGTCCGAAGAGATTTATAAAAATCAATGCAACATTGGAAGGCTGGAGAAAGTGGGCAAAAAAACTTTTAGTTTGACTGAGATTTACATAGACGCTTATTGGGATGAAACTTTAACAAGTATAAACTAAAAAATTTAACAAAAATATCTTTTAATAATGCTTACGAAAACACGCTTTGGGAAATTTCTGAAAGCCGGAAGAAAAATATTAAATAAATTTCTCTCAAAACTTAATTTTCTTTGTAGCGAAAAACTTTATATACATTTATGAGCAATAATAACGAACCAAACAAAATCATTTTCTCGATGGTCAAGGTGAGCAAGTTTTATGATAAAAAACCTGTTCTCAAAGACATTTATCTTTCATTTTTTTACGGCGCGAAGATCGGCGTTCTCGGGCTTAACGGTTCGGGAAAATCTTCGCTTTTGCGGATAATCGCGGGTTTTGACAAGGAATTTAACGGCGAAGTCGTTTTTTCAAAAGGTTATTCGGTCGGTTATTTGGAGCAAGAGCCGAAACTCGATGAATCGAAAACGGTTAAGCAAATTGTTGAAGAAGCCGTGCAGGAAACGGTTGACTTGCTGGCGGAATTCGACGAAATTAATATGAAATTCGGCGAAGAAATGACCGACGACGAGATGAACGCGCTGCTTGAACGACAAGGCGAAGTTCAGGAAAAACTCGACGCGGCAGACGCCTGGGATTTGGATAGTCGCTTAGAGATGGCGATGGATGCGCTGCGCTGTCCGCCGCCGGAAACGCCGATCAAAAACTTGAGCGGCGGCGAAAAACGCCGCGTCGCGCTGTGCCGACTTCTTTTGCAAAAACCCGATATTCTGCTGTTGGATGAGCCGACAAATCATCTGGATGCGGAAACGGTTGCGTGGCTCGAACAGCATTTGCAAAAATACGAAGGCACGATCATCGCCGTAACGCACGACCGCTATTTTCTCGATAATGTCGCGGGCTGGATTCTGGAACTAGACCGCGGCGAGGGAATTCCCTGGAAGGGAAATTATTCGTCGTGGCTCGAACAAAAGCAGAATCGGCTTGCCGGTGAAGCGAAATCCGAAGATAAACGCCAGAAAACTCTGGAACGCGAGCTTGAATGGATTCGAATGTCGCCGAAAGGTCGCCACGCGAAGTCTAAAGCGCGCATCAATGATTACGAAAAACTCGTCGCGGAAGAATCGGAAAAACGCGGCGAAACGCTCGAAATTTTTATTCCGCCGGGCGAGCGTCTCGGCGATATCGTTATCGAAGCGCATAATGTTTCAAAGGCTTTCGATGACAAAATCCTGTTTGAAAATCTCGAATTTTCTCTGCCGCCCGGCGGAATCGTCGGCGTGATCGGTCCGAACGGCGCGGGGAAAACGACGCTTTTTCGGATGATTACCGAGCAGGAAACGCCCGATTCGGGAACTTTTCGCGTCGGCGAAACCGTCAAACTCGGTTACGTTGACCAATCGCGCGATTCTCTGGACGGCAATAAAACCGTCTTTGACGAGATCGCCGACGGGCTTGATCTGGTTCTTTTGGGAAAACGCGAGATGAATTCCCGCGCATATGTTTCGCGTTTTAATTTTTCGGGCGCGGATCAGCAAAAGAGAGTCGGGCAGCTTTCCGGCGGCGAACGAAACCGCGTTCACTTAGCAAAAATGCTGAAATCGGGCGCGAATGTTCTGCTGCTTGACGAGCCGACCAACGATTTGGATGTCAATACGATGCGCGCACTCGAAGAAGCTCTGGAGAATTTTGCCGGCTGTGCAGTCATAATTTCGCACGACCGCTGGTTTTTGGATCGCATCGCCACGCATATTCTCGCCTTTGAAGGCGATTCGAAGGTCGTCTATTTCGACGGCAATTTCTCGCAATACGAAGAAGACAAAAAACGCAGATTAGGACACGATGCCGATCAGCCGCATCGGATCAAATACCGCAGTTTAACGCGGGATTAATTGTAAGGTAATACGCTTTTACTCAGAAACTGTGTATTATCGAAGTCAGTAGCGGGGGGGGGGGGGGGCCGGGGGTATAAAAAAAAAAAAAAAAAAACAAAAGGACACCCCCCCGAACAACAAATTTTT
>JBBRVS010000134.1:0-15147 GCA_038246645.1 Pyrinomonadales bacterium | reverse complement strand
ATGTAGGAAAAATCGGTCGTGATTTTTTCGACGGCTTCAAACATCTTTTCGCGTGGAATCCACGCGCCTTCGCATAAACAAAGCGCGATTTTATTTTTTTCCAGTTCTTCAAAAGTCCATTCGATCATCCAGTCGCGGTTTCTGAATTCAATGGCAAAACGAATGTCTTTGGGCAGATGCGCCAGGAATTCGCGCAAGTTTTGAGCGTTTTCCTTGTTCCCGTCAAACTGCGGCGGCAATTGAATTAGAACGATGCCGAGTTTTTCTTTTAGTTCTAAAACTCGTTCGCAAAATGCTTCGACAATTTCAAAGGAATTTTTTTTCAAAAAAAGATTGTGCGTGATTTCCTGCGGCATTTTTAGCGAAAAAGTAAAATTTTCCGGCGTTTTTTTATACCAGCCGTCAATGGTCGAGGCGGGCGGAATCGCGTAAAAGGTCGAATCAACTTCAATCGTTTCGAAAATGAGCGAATAATTTTCAAGCATTCCGGCTGAACGCGTGCCGCGCGGATAAAAAACGGTTTCGCCGCCCGCTTTAGTTGTCCAATCTTCATAATTCCAGCCCTGACAGCCAATTTGAATTTTGGATTTCGGATTTCGAATTTTCGATTTCATATTTTCTTTTCTGAATAATTCGACTAAATTAAGTTCTTACGCGTCAAAAGGTTTTGTTTGACGCAGAAGTTCTAAGTCTTATTTATTATTCCACAAAAAAAGTTTAGCTTTTTTAGATTCCGAAATTCAATTACAGAGGAAATTACTTGTAATGCGCTTGATTAAATTCTTTATCGTTTTCTCATTTTTTTTGTTTTCGCTGGCAATTTTCAGTCATAAACAATTTTCGCCGACCGCCATCGGTCAGAGTTCGCTTTCCGCGCCGACCGGCGTAACGGCAACAGACGGAGTTTATTCGACTAAAGTCGGGTTGCTGTGGGACACGATGCGCGGCGCAACGCGTTACCGCATCTTTCGCCAGACGATGAACAATCCGGCAGGTGCGACCGACCTCGGAACGACCGAAGCGAATACTTTTTTTGATGAAAGCGCACTGCAGGGACAAACATTTTTCTACTGGATTCGCTCGGAAAACGGAAGTGCGACAAGCAGTTTGAGCGAAAGCGAACAGGGATTTCGGGCGAACGGAACGCTCGGCGGCGGCATTCAGCCGCTCGAGCCGCCGGACGCACCGCCGGGAAATCCGGTCACGGCGACCAAATCATCGCTCGGAAAAGCACTTTTCTGGGACGAACAGCTTTCCTCGACGCGCACCGTTGCCTGCGGAACCTGTCATACAGGCACAGCCGGCGGTGTTGATAAAAGAACAAGTACCGAGCGCACGCGCTCGACGAGTCCGGGTTTTAACGGCATTTTTAATGATGCGGACGACGTTTTCGCCTCGTCCGGCGTGATGGCAAATAATTTGGACGGCACATATAATTGGTCTGCTCTTTACGGTTTGCGCGAACAGGTTACGGGCAGACGCGCGATGCCTTACACCGATGCGGCTTATTCTCCCGTCCTTTTTTGGGACGGACGCGCAGGCGGAACTTTTCGGGATCCTTTGACCAATCAGGTCATTCTGCAAACCGGCGCGGCACTGGAAAACCAGGTTTTAGGACCGCCCGTAAATAATTCGGAAATGGCACATTCGGGCAGAAACTGGCAGGAAGTCGCCGACCGCATAACGGGCGCGAAACCGCTCGCTCTGGCGGCAAATGTCCCGACGGGTTTGCAAAACTGGATTGACGGCAGAACTTACCCGGAGCTTTTCGAGGAAGCCTTCGGTACGCCGGAAGTTACGCCCGTAAGAATTGCGCTGGCAATCGCGACGCACGAACGCACGCTTTTTTCAGATCAAACGCCGTTCGATCAGGCGGCGCAGGGCATCGTCAATTTTACCGCCGCCGAACAGCGCGGATCAAATCTTTTCAATTCCGGCGTAACGGGCTGCAGCGGCTGCCACGCCGGAAATCTTCAAACCGACGACGCATTTCACAATATCGGCGTGCGTCCGCCGTTTGAAGATACAGGAAGGCAACAGGTAACGAACAATCAAATGAATGTCGGGCAATTTCGCACACCGACCTTGCGAAACGTCGAACTGCGCGGCGCGTATTTTCATAACGGGCGTTTTACAACGCTGCGGGAAGTCGTCGAATTTTACAGTCGCGGCGGCGATTTTAATTCACCGAACAAAGACCCGAACGTGCGTCCGCGAAATTTCAGTAACGGACAGCTTAATGATCTGGTCGCGTTTTTAAGCCGCCCTTTAACCGATCCGCGTGTCCGAAACGAACTTCCGCCGTTTGACCGTCCGCAGCTTTATTCGGAATCAAACCGCGTTCCGCAAGTTTCCGGCACGGGCAGAGCGGGAACGAATGGAAATACTCCGCAGGTTGTGGCAATCGAACCGCCGCTGGTCGGAAATCCGGGCTTTACGGTCGCCGTTTCAAACGCTTTGGCAAATGCTCCGGCGGTTCTTGTAATTAATTCGACCGATCCCGGAATCGGTGCCGCAATTCCGGCAAGCGGAGATTTTGCGCGGGTTCAAACCGGGCTTTCAAACAGCGGAAACGGCAACGGTTACGGTTCGATTAGTCTGGCGATTCCCGATAATCCGGCTTTGGTCGGACAGACATTTTTCGGGCGTTGGTATATTACGGACGCTTTGGCTGAAAACGGGTTTTCGGTTTCGCAGGTTTTCCGGTTTACAATTTTCGGCGAAGCGACCGCAGTTAATTCAAATACGCACGCCGATTTTGACGGCGACGGCAAAACGGATATTTCAATTTTCCGCCCGTCGGTCGGTGAATGGTGGTATCTGCGCTCGTCCGACGGCACGAATCGGGCTTTTCAATTCGGTGCGGGAACGGACAAAATCGTTCCGGCTGATTTCACCGGCGACGGCAAAACCGATATTGCCGTTTGGCGCGCCGTTTCGGGCGAATGGCTGTTTTTGCGCTCGGAAGACAATTCATTTTATTCATTCCCGTTCGGCACATCAGGCGATATTCCGGTAACCGGAGATTTTGATGCGGACGGCAAAGCGGACGCGGCTGTTTTCCGACCTCTCACGGCAACCTGGTATATTCAGGCAAGTTCAAAGGGAACGATTATTCAGAGTTTCGGCGCCAGCGGCGATATTCCGACACCGGGCGATTATGACGGCGACGGCAAAACGGATATAGCGGTTTTCCGCCCGACGAGCGGCGAATGGTGGATAAACCGTTCGAGCGGCGGAACCGTCGCTTTGCAATTCGGCGCGTCTTCCGACAAACCCGTGGCATCCGATTTTACGGGCGACGGCAAAACCGATATTGCTGTTTGGCGACCGAATGACGGAAACTGGTTTATCTTGCGCTCGGAAGACAATTCATTTTATTCCGTACCGTTCGGCATTTCGACCGATATTCCCGCGCCGGGCGATTACGACGGCGACGGCAACACCGATCTGGCGGTTTTTCGTCCAACAAGCGGGACGTGGTTCGTCAATCGCACGAGTCAGGGAATGCTGATTATGAATTTCGGAATCGGCGAAGATTATCCGGCACCGGCGGCATATGTTCCGTAAAAAAAGATTATCATCGTTAAGCCAGCTGCTCTCAAGACCGCCGTTGTTTGAAGTAATTAAGAGCGGTGGTCTTGAGAGCAGCTGGCTTAACGGATGAGATTTTTCTTATCTAACCCAAGTTACCGGTTATAAAACTTTTAAATTTTTTTACCGCGAAAAACGCGAAAAACGCTAAAATTAAAGTAAAACCAATCAATGATTCTTCTTTTTTCGCGTCTTTCGCGTCTTTCGCGGTTAATACTTTCAACACTGGCAACTTGGGTTAGATATGCAAATTGGCAGGAGTTTTTTCTGCATTCTCACAAACTATCAAATTGACGATCCCGAATGCCTTCTTTTTTACTTCCAAAATCCTTAAACCCGATTTTTCGGCGATTTTTGCCGTTTCGCGGTTAAAATGATCTTCGATCAGGCGAACGGTGAAAATACTCAAAAAATCGAAAAAATATCCAAATAAACCTTCCGGGCGAACGTGTTCGAGCAAAATGATTTTACCGTTTTTCTTGACCACTCTTTTTAATTCGGCAAAGGCTTGTTCGGGATTTGCCAATGAACAAAAAACCAAAGTCGCAAATGCCGCATCAAAGCAATTTGCGGCAAACGGCAAAGTTTCGGCATCGGTTTGAACGAGCGATAAATTTTCGTTTTCAGGTTTTTCTCCGGCAATCATCAGCATTTTGTGCGAAATTTCGGCGGCGGCGGCGTGGTTGCATTTCGGATAAAAACGAAAATTCAAACCCGTTCCCGCGCCGATTTCAAGAATATTCGAGTTTTCCGGCAGATAAGCTAAAGTTTCCTCGCGCCATTTGGACAAAAATCGCTTTTCAAACGGCGCGAGTGCTTTATCATAACTTCCGGCAAATTTGTCGTAGATCATTTTTTTGATGTAATTGATTAGGTAAGGACTGGAGCGCAAGCGTCCCGCTTGCCTGCGCGTTCAAGCGAAGCGAGAACAGGCGCATTGCTTGATTTATCCGAAACTTTTTAGTAACCGAAAGTTGTGAGCGCGTCTTGCTTCGCTCGCCGCGTGCAAGCGGGACGATTGCGCTCCAGTCCCAATCAGTTACTTTTTGATAATGGTTAACACGTTAATCTTAATCTGTCCGGTTTTCAATTAACGATTAACCATTTACAATTAACATTTTTGGATAAAGATATGGCGAAGAAAGGCACAATTTTAGTTTGCGATGATGAAGAGATAATGCGCGACGTTCTGGAAACGATTTTGTCCGGCGCGGGTTATAAGGTTGATTTGGCGAAAACGGGCGAAGAAGCCATCGAAGCCTACGAAAATAAAAGTTATGATCTGGTTTTAATGGACGTTTCGATGCCCGGAATGGGCGGTCTGACCGCGCTCGAACGCATTGTCAAGATGGACGAAGAAGCCGTGATTTTGATGATTACGGCGTATGCGACCTTTGACACAGCGATTTCCGCCTGGGAAAAAGGCGCGGAAGGCATTATTCGCAAACCCTTTCAAAACGAACAAATTATCGCGCTCGTCGGGCGCGGCATCAAAAAACGCCGCAACGAAGAAGAGCGCGTCAACTTACGGCAGGCGATGACGCGCTCGGTTCAGCGCGATGCCATCGTCGGGCGTTCGGAGAAGATGGAAAGCGTTTTTCGCCTTGTTGACCGCGTTGCTCCGGCGCGTTCGACCGTTTTGATTACGGGCGAATCGGGAACGGGAAAGGAACTGCTTGCCAAAGCGATTCACGAAGCGAGTCTGCGAGCCGATCAATCTTTTGTCGTTGTTAATTGCTCGAATATTCCTTCGGAATTGCTCGAATCCGAACTTTTCGGACACACCAAAGGCGCGTTCACCGGCGCGGTGGCGGTGAAAAAAGGACTGTTTGAAGTTGCCGATGAAGGTTCGATCTTCCTGGACGAAATCGGCGATTTGCGCCCCGAAATTCAAGTTCGCCTGCTGCGCGTCATTCAGGAACGCGAGTTTACGCCGATTGGCGATACGACTCTGACAAAGGTTGACGTGCGGATTATTGCCGCGACCAATGTTGATTTAAAGGAAGCGGTCAGAAACGGAACTTTCCGCGAAGATCTGTATTATCGCCTGTCGGTCGTGCCGATTGAACTTCCGCCGCTGCGAGAACGCCGCGAAGACGTTCTCCCGCTTACCCAACATTTTATCCGTAAATATAACGAAGAAAACGTCCGCGAAATCAGCGAAACTCTGTCGCCCGAAGTTCTCGCGCTGCTGGAAAATTATTATTATCCGGGCAACGTCCGCGAACTCGAAAATATCATCGAACGCGCCGTTGTCATTGCGCCGACCGATGAAATCACGGTTGATTGTCTGCGCCCCGAAGTCCGCGATCCCGAATATGCTCATACATTATTAAATGAAAGCGACGGATTTTCAGAAGATATAGACATCTCGCGCGGCGTAAATTTCTACGACGAGGTTCGCAAATTTGAAGTTGATCTGATCCGCCGCGCCCTCGATCAAACCGGCGGACACCAATCGCGCGCCGCGCGCCTTTTAGGTCTTAATGCCACTACGCTTAATTCAAAAATTAAGAGCTACAATATTATGCCGAGAAATTAACAATTTTTTGTATAAATTCCAAAATTTTGGATAATTAAATAGTTTTTACACTATTCGGAATCTGTAAATTCTTTTAGTGAAACAGTTTAAGTTACTCCTCAAAGACTGGTATGTAATTTGCTAGACAATTTTCATATATTTGCCGTTACTGGCAAAAAACCACCTAATATTTTATTCAAAAATAAATAGAGTTAATGTCAAGAATGTCCTTTTCCTAAAAATGACTTTCTCGTTTTAATACTTTTCTCTCTTATAGCCGGATTTATAATACTTTGCTCTCTTAACTGGAAGACTATTTAAATTTTATTGGAGGATAAGCAAAAATGAGGAAGTTTTTTAATGGTTTAGCTGTGCTGATAGTATTAATTACCAGCCAACTTGCCATTCAAGCACAAACCACCGGAGCTATTGCCGGAACGGTAATTGACCAAAACGGAGCGGTTGTTCCTAATGCAACAGTTACCGTTAAAGGACAGAGCGGACAAGAGTTCACCGCCAGTACCGGCAGCAACGGACTTTATAATATTCCGGGGGTTGCCAGCGGTTTTTATACCGTAACCGTTTCGGCACCCGGCTTTAAAACATCGGCTACATCGAACGTAAAAGTTGACATCGGTCTCCCGACGACCGTTGATTCGAGACTTGAAATCGGTGATGTCGGAGAAGTTGTCGAAGTAACCAGCGGCGGTGAGGTTTTGCAGACGCAAACAACTACCGTCGGCACCACAATTACCGGACGGCAAATTACCGAAACACCGATTGCTTCGCGCGATGCGCTTGATTTGGTTTCGCTCTTGCCCGGCACGGCAACGGTCGGCAGACCGCGCAGCGCATCAATCAACGGCTTGCCGAAAGGTGCTTTGAGCATCACGATTGACGGCGTTGACGTTCAAGATAATGCCAATCGTTCGTCGGACGGATTTTTTACATACGTTCGTCCGCGTATTGATGCGATCGAAGAAGTAACGGTTTCAACGTCTAATCCGGGCGCGGAAAGCAGCGGCGACGGCGCCATTCAAATTAAGTTCGTTACGCGACGCGGAACTAATAATTATAACGGCAATTTGTATTGGCAGCACCGAAATGAAGCACTCAATTCCAATTACTGGTACAGCAACCGCGACGGGTTGGCTCGTCAGAAAATACGCCTTAATCAATACGGCGGAAGTCTCGGCGGACCGATTCCGTTCTTTGATTTCGGCGAAGGCGGACCGCTTTTTGACTCGGGTAAAGACAAGCGTTTCTTTTTTGTCAATTACGAAGAATTTCGTAATCCGAACTCCATTGCCCGAACCCGGACTGTTCTTACTCCGTCGGCGCAAAGCGGTATTTTTTCATATATTTCCGGCGGACAGGTTCGGCAGGTTAATCTATTCCAGTTAGCGGCGGCAAACGGGCAATTGGCAACAATAGATCCGACGATTGCCTCCGTGCTGGCGCGGATTCAGCAGGGAGTCAGCAGCACCGGCACCATTACGCCGATTACGAACAATCCGAATCGTCAATCGTACAATTTTTTGAATTCAGGAAGCGATTTGCGAAAGTTTCTGGCGGTCAGAGTTGACTTTAATCTGACCAAAGATCACAGCTTTGAATTTGTGACAAACAGACAGGAGTTTGTTCCCGGCTCGGATTTTCTTAACTCACGCGATCCGGTCTTTCCGGGTTTTCCGGCTTACGGGCAGGGCGGTGTGCGTAAATCATATACCGGCGCACTTCGTTCGAATTTCGGAAGCAATATCGTCAATCAGCTTCGTTATGCTCAATCCGGCGGAGAAACCGATTTCTTCGGAACTATTTCGCGTGCCGACTTTGATTTTTCAGGCGGTTACTTCCTTGATATAGGAACTCCCGCCGGCATTACGAATCCGTATAACAACAACTTTTCTCAAATTCGCGGAACGCCGACATTCGATTTAACCGATTCGGTCACCTGGATTGCGGGAAATCACACGATCAATTTCGGCGGTCAATACAAATACATCCGAACCGATCAAACAAATTTCAACAGAATCGCCCCGACCGTCAGTTTCGGCATCAATTCAGCCGAAGGGCTTCCGTTTACAATGTTTAGTGCCGCAAATCTTCCCGGTTCAACCGCGGGGCAACAAACAGAAGCACGTAATCTTTATGCCGCATTAATCGGACGAATCAGCGGTTACACTTCGGCGGCATATCTGGATGAAAGCGGAAGCTATCAGGAAAACGGACCCCTGACCCAAACTTTCGGATTAAAAACCTACGGTTTATTTGCCCAGGATCAATGGCGCATTCGTCCTAATTTGACCGTAAATTTCGGTCTGCGCTGGCAGCCGCAAGAGGCATTTACGATCAAAACCGGCAACGTCGGTAAACTTGAAGACCCGAATCAGATATGGGGAATTTCCGGTCCCGGCAATATCTTTCAGCCGGGCGCATCGGGCGGATCGGCTCCGCGGGTCGTTCTTTATGATATAGGCGAAAAGGCTTATGCGGACGATATGAATAATTTCGCGCCGTCCGTCGGCGTTGTCTGGAGTCCCGACTTTAAAGGGTTTATGCGCGGTCTGTTCGGTGAAAGCGGCAAAAGCGTTATTCGCGGCGGATATTCACGCGCATTTGTGCGGGAAGGTTCGGCTCTGCAGACAACAATTACGAACAATACGCCCGGCGGTTCGCTGACGCTCAGCCGCTCGGCGGCAATTGGCGGAAGTCTGACGCTCGGAACAAATCTTCGGGATCCCGGCAATCCTAATCTGACGACCCCGGCATTTAATCCGACTCCGAGTTTCCCGTTTGCTTTAACCACAGCGTTTCAGGCACTTGTCGTTAATCCGAATTTGAAAACCGGACATGTAGATTCTTTCAGTATCGGCTATCAACGTCAGCTTGACAGAGATTCGGTCATTGAATTTCGTTATGTCGGTAATCGCGGTCACGGCGTACATCGTTTGAATTTCGTTAATGAAGTCAACACCATAGAAAACGGATTTGCCGCCGAGTTTTCTCTGGCGCAAGCTAATTTATATGCAAATATAGCGGCGGGCAGAGGAGCCTCTTTTGCTTACTTCGGACCCGGCACGGGAACTTCGCAGTTGCCGATTATGATGTCGTATTTTAATACTGCGGCAACTTACAATCCGAGTGATCCGGCGGCATATACCGCAGGGAATTTTGCTAATGCAACATTAGCGGCATTACTCTCGAGAAATAATCCGAGTCCTATCGGTTTTGTCGGAAGTGCTTCGTTTGAAAACAACGCGACACGCCGGGCAAATGCAATAGCTAACGGGCTTCCCAGCAACTTTTTCCGGGTTAATCCGGCTGTTCCGGCGGGAGCGTTTCAACTGGATGCTGATGCGAGAACGTGGTATGACTCCGCCGTTATCGAATTTCGCCGTCGGCTGTCTGAAGGGCTGCGTGTTCAGGCAAGCTATGTTTTCTCAAAAGCACAATCGAATGCTTTTGCATCGAGCGGCACTCAGCAATCAAACTATACGCTGAGAGAGGGCGGTCTCGAACTGGCGAAAAATGTTCAGGTATTCGATCTGACCCACGCATTTAAAATGGATGCAACCTACGAATTACCGATTGGCAGAGGCAGACAATTTTTCACTAATATGAATAGGGTAACCAATGCTTTTGTCGGCGGTTGGACAATCCTTCCGGTTGTGCGCTGGCAGAGCGGTTCGCCGTTCAGCCTGGGCAATGTGACACTTGTCGGAATGACGAAGAAAGATTTGCAGAAAGAAATCGGAGTTCGTAAAGGCGGAAGCGTCGTGACATATTTGCCGGATGACATTATCCTGAATACGCAGCGGGCATTTGATATTTCCGTAACCAGCGCGACCGGTTACGGAAATACCTTTGGCGGTGCGCCGGAAGTCAGATTTATCGCGCCTGCCGGATACGGCAATTGTCAATCGCGGTTTGCCGGAGAATGCGGTTTTACCAATCTGATTCTCTACGGACCATCTTTCTTTATGTTCGACCTGAGCGTATCGAAAAAATTCTATATCGGCGAAAGACGCAATGTCGAACTTCGCGCAACGATGCTCGATGCTTTCAATACGCCTTCCTTCCGCGTCGGCGGATTCGCAGCGGATGTCGTTAATCTCGGTGTCGGCGGTTCGACCTTCGGGCAGCTTCCTTCGGGTTCGGCTTATCAGGATCTTTCGACAACGAATAATCCGGGCGGTCGTATCATAGATATTATTCTTCGGATTAATTTCTAACGGTAATGGCAGTTTTATTATGGCTGCCGTAACAAACTAATCGTTATGATTTTTAGGTGATGTCCTTGACGGCATCACCTTTTTTTTATGCAAATTCTCCCGAAAAAAACGGCTTTGTTTTTGCTCATTAGGTAGTTGATTTGACGGGATTCTACAAATAGTAACGCCCGGTTCCAAGTGTTGTTTTGAGTATCGGTTTTAATCTTAATAATGCGAATCAAGAGTAAAATTAAATGTAATAAAATAAGTCTTTCTTTGCGAACTTTGCGCCTGACTCCAGCGTTCTTTGCGTTAAAAACTTTAACTTAACCTGAGTCTTGATTAGAAACTGAGTAATTTTTTTACCACAGATTCACACAGATTTAAGAAGATAAAGACAGATCAGAAATGTTAAAAAACATCAAACCGATTGATCTATGCAATTGTGTCGGGTTTATCCTGCCTTTTATCAGTATTTATCTGTGTGGATCTGTGGTTAATTCCTACCTTTATTTCTAATCAAGACTGGAGCTAATTTAAATTATTCGAGCATTTTTTGAATTTCAAATTTCAGATTTCAAATTTGTAATGGAAACAGTTATCGAAAAACCAGAAATACCTCTTTACTATCTAAATTACACCGTTTTAATCTTCCGGATTTCCGCTTTTTTGAATAAATTTTCATCCGAAAATTTGGTTTTGATATAAATAATTGCACTTTCGAGGCATTTCTCGGCTCTGTTGGCTATATGGTTTTATTAAATTTTATTATCTCTACATAAATTTGTAACTCGTGTGCTAAAAAGGAGTTATACAGGGAATGAGACCGGTGAAAAAGACAAATATAATCATTTTAGGAACACCACTTGCATTATTTTCAAACCATAGAACCATTTCTATATATTTAAATACATGGGGAGAATTAAAATGAAAAACATCTTAGAAAGAAGTTTTGCTTCAAGATTGTTTCGCTCTAGTGCAGTATTTTTATTACTTGTAACAATGTTATTTGTAACTCAAGATATTTTTGCACAAGGAACGCGTGGAACAATACGAGGAGTAGTGACCGATACAAATGGAGCAGTTGTTCCAAATGCATCGGTTCAATTAGTTGATACTACTAAAGGACCAACAGGTCGAACAGTTCAAACTAATGAATCCGGCGTTTATCAATTTTTAGAAGTTGAACCTTCAACTTATACTTTGGTAATAACAGCACCGAATTTCGCAGAAAAACGAGTAGTTGAGATAACTGTTGAACCTAACCGTAATCTGAGTCTGCCGGATGTTGTATTATCAGTTGGACAAATTTCAGATGAAGTGACAGTGACAGCCGGAGCAGAGTTGATAGACCGTGAATCGCCGACTCTCGGAACAACTGTTGAAAATCGCAGAATAGAAGGATTGCCACTTAATGGGCGTAATGTGTTAAATTTAGCTCTCCTTCAACCTGGAGTTGTTCCGGCAGGCGGGGGATTCGGAAACGGTTTAGGTATTCGCGTTAATGGAAGTAGAGGCGTTGAAAATAATATTACGCTTGATGGTGCCAACAATAATGAGGTTGCCGTCGGTGGTTCAATCGGTGGGCAGCCGCGTCCGGATGCTATTCAGGAGTTTAGAATTTTATCCTCAAATTTTGAGGCTGAATTTGGACGTAATACGGGATCAATTATCAATGTAGTTACGAAACAAGGGACAAACGAATATCATGGTAATGCTCGATTTTTTTATCGTCCGACTTTTTTAAGATCTGCTGATTTTTTTAGGAAGGCATTTGCACCAGCCGGAACTGATGAAGATTTGCGTAATACCTTTGAGCGTAAGGAATACGGATTTAATATCGGCGGTCCGATTTATTTCTTAAATTTTGGCGAAGGCACACCTGTCGTGTATGACGGAAAAGATAGAAGTTTTTTCTTTTTTGATTTTGAAAGACGCAATCAGAAAATCGGTAATTCCACAACAATTAGCGGCTTACCTACGGCAGCGGAGCTAAACGGAAATTTTAGTGGGGATCCGGGACGCGATTGTGATGGTGATGGAATTCTTGACGGAATTTGTGATCCGGCAACTGGTTTACCCTTTCCGGGAGGTATAATTCCGTCAAATAGAATCTCACCGATTGCTCAGTATTATTTACAATTTATTCCTCAAGGTGATAATAATGGACAAGCTTCAGTTGGCGCCGATGAATTAGAAATTAACAATTATGTAACTTTGCGGCTTGACCACAATATTACACCAAACCACATACTGAACTTTACACATAATTATTTTGACACCGATCAACAAGATCCGTTTGCCTTCGGAGGTTCGAATATTCCCGGATTTGGAGCGGCAGACAGGCGTAAAACTAAAAACTATATTGGAAGATATACCTATGTTATCAATTCAAATTTAGTTAATTCCTTTTTGGTCAATGTTTCAAAAAACAAACAACCCGGCGTAGCGCCGGTTAATACCACCACACCCGCCGAAATTGGTTTTACAGCAAATTTTGTGGCGAATCCCGCATTTGCGGGTCCTCCGGTTGTCAGACTGTTTGACAGAGGATTCCAACTTGGAAATACAATTCAAGGACCGCAACAAAGAATAAGTGAAAATTATCAAATTCAAGATTCGCTTAGCTTCGTGTTCGGTGGACATAGAATTAAGTTGGGCGTGGATGCCACAAAATATAAACAGGGACAAGATTTCTTATTTGTCAACCAGGGGCTTTTTACCTTATCAGGTCAATTTGGCGGAAACTCTACCGGAGATGATTTTGCCGATTTATTAATCGGAAACTCGCCAATTGCCGCTCAGTATGGAGCTGCCGGTCGCCGTGATTTTAGACAACTCGCTTTTGCAAGTTTTGTCCAAGATACTTGGAGAGTTACTCGAAATTTGACACTTTCTTTAGGATTAAGATATGAATATGTTTCACCATTAAAAGATTTGTTAGATCGAGTTGCTTACTATCGTCCGGGTTCAACATCCCCACAACTTGCCAATGGTTCACGTACTTTTGAAGGACGACGAATTGTTGCCGGAGGAGCATTGCCCAATGGTCTGGTTTATGTCGGAGATCCGGATAATGTATTAGGAGGCACTGTTCCGCGAGGCGGAACCACGCCCGATAAAAACAATTTTGCTCCAAGAGTCGGCTTTGCCTATTCGTTTGAAGGCGGCGGCGATGGAATCTTCGACAGAATATTGGGTGAAAATCTAACAGTGCTACGTGGCGGATTCGGTTTATTCTATGGAGCGGTCATCGGTGATACGGCTCTGCAGCAATTAACAGCAACCGGATATAACGGAACAAATGCTTTCTTTTTCCCCAATGGCGGAACATTGGCAGATCCGTTTGCGCCCGATCCGTTTCCAGGTTTTGACGGTGTTCAGGTTACAAGACCGAATCCGTTTCTCTCAACCGCAGATATTGTTGTTGGATCAACTTTGTCTCAATTTTCGCAACCGATTGATCCGCGGCTGAAGACCCCGCAAGTTACGCAATTTAACTTAACTTTGGAACGTTCCTTTGCGAGAAATTACGTTCTTGGATTGAGCTATGTAGGTAACCGCGGTCGTAAACTTTATGTTCGTGAAGCTGTAAATCCGGCTTTAGGCACATTCTTTCCGTCGAGTCTGCGTCCGGAGCCCGTTCCGACACCTACAACAAACAATGCTAACGCCCGACGGCTGAATAATAACATTCAGGTTGGGTTAACTCAGTTAACAGCGGGCGGTAATTCAACTTATGATGCTTTCCAATTAAACCTCCAAAAACGCTTCAGCGATGATGGTTTGGGTTTCCAGATTGCATACACCTTTTCAAAATCAATTACTGATTCTGATACTCAAAGAGGACAGCTCGATTTATTGGACAGAAGTTTTGGACGTGCTTTGTCCGGTAGTGATGCTCCGCATCGCTTTGTTGCCAGTTTTATATACGAACTTCCATTCTTCCGAAACACGACAGGTTTTTTAAATCGCCTTGTTGATGGTTGGGGAATTAATGGTATTTATACGTATCAATCAGGTAATTTAATCACCGTTGGCAATCCAGCCGATACTACCGGAACCGGCGGCGCGATTTTCAGTTTTGCTGATATCGGTGCTCCTTTCCGAATTGTTGATCCGTTTCAGAATAACCGCCGTGGATTTAATATTGATGCCTTCAGATCTTTCAGATGCGATGTAAACGGTACATTTACAACAACCGCTGATTGTCCCAACGGACCCAGACGCGGTACGTCAGGCATCAACCAGTTTCGTTTAGATAATCCGATTAATAATATCGATGTTGCATTGATTAAAAGGATCAGATTAATTGGCGAACGTTTTAACCTTGAGTTGCGCGGAGAAGCCTTTAATTTGCTCAACAAAACTCAGTTCACAACTATAAATACTAACTTAAATAATATAGTTCGTGATCCTATGACCGGAGTTATCAACGAAGAACTAACAAGTTTCGGTAGATATACGGATTATCGGGAGGGACGTATTATTCAATTGGGAATCAGATTGAATTTCTAATCTGACATTGCTAATTTTTGAAGCCTGTTAGCTTTAAGCTGGCAGGCTTTTTTTATTTTCCGCCTATATAAATTATTGTGAAAACGCTATAATTCTGTCAGACTTTTCACAAAACAGATGAATAATCCGATTTCTCCGCATTCTCAATTGTCAATCGTTCCGCTTGGCGCCGGCGATTTGATTGACCGCGCCGTGCGATTGTACCGTAAACATTTTTGGACGTTCGTTTTGATTGCCGCGCCGCCGATTGTTGCCGGGACGCTTTTTTCCATCGGTTGGACGATGCTCGGACGCGCACTT
>JBBRVS010000133.1:0-15364 GCA_038246645.1 Pyrinomonadales bacterium | reverse complement strand
TTTGTGAATTAAATTTACTGCATTCCGGGAGTATTATCACCCGTGATCAAAGGGCTGCTGCTGCCGAATGTCGAATCGCTCATTAAAAGCCCGTCGCTCATTAATAAACCGTCGCTCATTAATAAACCGTCGCTCATTAAAAGTCCGTCGCTCATCAAAAGTCCGCTGCCGAACGTTGAGCTGTAATCCATAAACAAAACGCCGTCGCTCATCAATAAACCGTCGCTCATTAATAAACCGTCGCTCATCAATAAACCGTCGCTCATCAAAAGTCCGTCGCTCATCAAAAGTCCGTCGCTCATTAACAAACCGTCGCTCATTAACAGACCGCTGCCGTAAACCTTTTGATAATCGGTGATCAGTTTTGTTCCCTGAGCGAACCCGCGGTCGATCATAATGCCCTGCGACCATCTGACGGTTTGTCCGGCAATCGTCGAGGTTTGCGTCGGCAAAGTCGTCGTTGTCAGCATCGGCGTGCCGAGCGGAGTCGAACTTGTCAAATCCTGGCGGACAAGTCTTGCCAGACGAACCGCGCCTTCGATATTAAGCTGTCCCGCGCCTTGTTCGAGTTGATTAAATCCGGCAACGGGCTGCGCCGTGTACATTAAGATCATCTTGACCATATTCGGCGTGAGCTTCGGATTTGCCTGAAGCATCAACGCAACCGCGCCGCTGACGACCGGAGTCGCCATCGAAGTTCCCGAAAGCGTCATCAAACGCGTATCATCGTTTCCGCTGTCAAAAGCCAGCAAAGAACTTTCGATTTTGATCAGTTCGTTTTTCTTTGCCGCTGCCGCAACGATTTTATTTCCCGGTGCAACGATTTCCGGTTTGACGATATGATCGTATTGTCTGACGCCGTTAGCATCGGTAAAAAATGAGCGCGTCGGACCGCGTGAACTGAATGTCGCAATGCCGTCATCGCTTCTCGCGTCAGTTCCGAAGGTATTGGTCGCGCCGACCGTTAGAACCGTCGGATCGTTTCCGGGTGAATGAATCATCCCGTAAATTTTGTTTCCCTGCGCGTCTTTGCCTTCGTTTCCGGCGGCAGCGACGACGACGATTCCCGCCCCTGTTAATTTACGAACCGCACGGCAGAGTGGATCATTACGCCACGTTTCGATTGCCGGCGTTCCTAAACTTAAATTAACGACGCGGATATTTTTGCTTATGCGGTTTGTATAAACCCAATCAAGCCCTTTGATCAGATCGGCAGATTTGCCTTTTCCGTAATCATCGAGAACTCTGATAGCATAAATATTGGCATCCGGTGCAATGCCCTGATAATTTCCGAGTTGCTGAATCGAAGTGCTGTCGCCCGGTTTTCCGCCGCGTCCCGCCGCAATTGCGGCAACGTGCGTTCCGTGTCCGAATTTATCTTCGACACCGCCGATTGCAAACGGTACATTGCCAAGAATTCGATTATTTCCGTCTCTGCCCAAAAATGTGTGATGAGAGGCGAAAGCAGCCGAATCCAAAATAGCGATACCGATTCCGCGTCCGTCGAGCGTCGAATTAACGGAAATCGCCCGCATCGCATCAATGCCGGTCGTTGCTTCGACGTGTCCTAAATCATTGGTCGAACGAACCAGCGACAGATGCCGCGTGCCTTTGATACCTGCAACCTGTTCGGCAACGCCGATCGGCATTTCGGCAATGATCATTCCGAGACTGCTCGCAATATCCGAAATTATTACGCCTTTCAATTCCAATAAAGCGCGAAGATTTTTATTATTAACGTCATCGGTCTGCAAAATTACTTCAAACTTTTCTTCCGCAGATCTGTTTGCCATCAATTCGCGCAGATCGGGCGAAATTTTGTCGCCGACAAACGGATCGTCCAGATCGGCTTCCGTGATATTAAGTTCGACTCTTTGAAAATAGTTCTTAAGCTGCGGATCGAAAGTAATATTTTGGGTAAATTCATCCGGAGTCGCGGAAGTTAAAATTTGAACTTTGCCGCCGGCGATCATCTGCCGCAGATTTTTTGCGACATTTGCGCCGAAACGCGGATTGTTTTTGGAAAAGGGCGTCATTTCATTTAAAACTAAAATGACCTTTTCATTCGATTTATTAATAGTTGCCAGCGTATCTTCAAGAATTGCTTCAACTTCCGCTTCGCTTTTGGCATCAGCCATAATCGCCGCTAAATTAAGTTCCAGAACTCTTTTTGATTTCAGAGCGGTCGGAGCATTTTCAGATAAAAGCGAGAGAGCCAGATTCCCGACGATCAGATTTTGCCGGTCGGCAAACTCACCGATAAGCACCGGATTTTTCTTCTGAGATGATACTAAAACTCCTGTAACCTTTGCCATTTCCGCTTCAATGCCGCTAATCGGCAAAATTTGTCCGTCTTTGGCAAACTGCGTAAAATCACGCAGGTATCTGGAGATTTTAGTGTTTTTTATCAACTGTGCAGATTCTACATTGCTGACTTGTTTGATATTTTGTCCGAAACTGATCGGAGTTAAAAATACCGAAAACAAAGCAACGCTCGATAAAAGTGTGGTTAGTTTTCTCCTTTTCATTCTTCTGTTCTCCTGATAAGAAATTAATGTAAATTTGAAGGGGGTTCCATTATCTTACCGCTTTTATCTATGGCAATCATCGTTCCGCTACTTTTGTTTTATATTTAACTTCGCTGTTTAGAATACTTACGCAAAAATCCGGAGAAATTCCGGCAAGAAATCCGGTTAAAATGAAATAACTTTTCGGTCAGATTGAATGACCGAATCATTCAATTTGCCACAAAATGATTAGAAGCTATCTCAAAAATAATAAAATTCGGTTAAGGCGAGCCGCTCTAAAGACCGCGTATATTGAACAAACGCGGTCAAAGACCGCTCGCCTTAACGGTAGATTTTATTATTTTTGAGATAGCTTCTAAAAAAGGCAAACGAGATTTTTTCTCGCTTGCCTTTCGATTTATTCAGAAGTGTTTTTCTTGCTTTTAAACAAGAAAATCCGGGATTATTTAGTAATTCTGACCTGCGTCAGCGCGTAGGCGTATTCAAAGGCGATTTCCTTCAAACGGTCGTATCTGCCGCTGGCGCCGCCGTGTCCCGCGCCCATATTCGTCTTTAATAAAATAATGCTGTCGTTGGTTTTCATTTCGCGCACCTTGGCGGCAAATTTCGCGCCTTCCCAATACGGAACCTGACTGTCGTTCAGCGAAACTTCGATCAGAAGATTCGGATAATCCTGCGCTTTGACATTATCATACGGCGAATATTGCCGCATATAATCAAAGGCTTCCTTCTCGTTCGGATTTCCCCATTCAACCCATTCTTCGGTCGTCAAAGGCAAAGTGTCGTCAAGCATCGTGTTCAGAACATCAACGAACGGAACTTGGACAATCGCCGCTTTAAAGGTTTCCGGCGACATATTGACCACGCCGCCCATCAGCATTCCGCCCGCGCTTCCGCCTTGAATAATAATGCGGTCGCTTGCCGTATATTTGTTTTCGATCAGCCATTTCGCCGAATCAATAAAATCGTAAAAAGTGTTTAATTTCTTAAACATCCGACCATCCTGCCGCCAGCGTTCGCCGAGTTCCGAACCGCCGCGAATATGCGCGATGGCATAGATCATTCCGCGGTCAACAAGGCTCAGCCGCGCCGTCGAAAATTCCGGTGTCATCGAATAGCCGTAAGAACCGTAAGCATAAAGCAGCATCGGAGCTTTACCGTCGAGCTTTGTTCCCTTTTTCATCACGACCGAAACCGGAACTTTTACGCCGTCGCGCGCCGTCGCCCAAATGCGCGTCGTTTCATATTTTGTCTTATCATAACCGCCGAGAACTTCCTGTTGTTTGAGAAGTTTGCTTTTCCGCGTTTTCAGGTCGTATTCATAAGTCGAAGACGGCGTAATCATCGAAGCGTAAGTATATTGGATCGAATCGGTATCGAATTCGGGATTCGCGCCCATTCCCATCGTATAGACGCTTTCGGGCGTTTCGATTCTGACGGGAGCGCGTTTTGTTTTCAAATCCAGCACGCGCATATATTCCAGACCGTTTTCGAGTTCGGAAACGACGGCGTGATTTTTGAAAAAGTTTGTTCCTTCGATCTTGATCGCCGGATTATGCGCGATAAAGTCCTTCCAGTTCTTTTCCGCAGGATCGGCAACCGGAGCGCGTACGACGCGGAAATTCTCGGCATTTTTATTGGTCGTAATATAAAATTCGCCGTTGTAATGATCCGCCGAATATTCGTGATTTTCTTCACGCGGCAAGATAACCTTCCAATCAGCCATCGCGTCATCCGCCGGAATATAGCGCGATTCCCGCGAAGTTTTGGCAAACGCGCCGAGAATTATCATTTTATCGTCGCGCGTTTTGCCGACTCCGAGATTAAACAGCACGTCCTTTTCTTCAAACAAAAGTTCGTTTTTGTCCGTGCCGACCGTGTGGCGGAAAAATTTATCGGAGCGTTTGGTTTCGGGATGTTCCTGCACGAAAAACAGGTATTTTCCGTCGTTTGACCAAGCCGCGCTCGTGACGCGCTCGATCTTATCGGGCAAAACCTTTCCGGTTTTCAGATCTTTAATTTGTAGCGTATATTGACGGTAACCGGTCGTGTCGGTCGAAAAGGCGAGAAAATTGCCGTCTTCGCTCAAATCGAATTCGCCGATCGAAAAATACTCGAAACCTTTCGCCATCTCGTTTTGATCGAGCAAGATTTGTTCATCTTTTCCCTCGCGCGATTTGGCGCGAGCATAAACCGGATATTGCTTGCCTTCCTCGGTTTTTGAATAGTACCAATATTTGCCGAGCCGGTACGGAACGCTCAGATCGGTCTGCTTGATGCGTCCGATCATTTCTTTGTAAAGATTATCAACAAATGCTTTATGCGGATTCATAAAACTGTCCGTATAAGCATTTTCGTCGTTCAAATATTGAAGAATCTCGGGATTTTTCTTGTCTTCACGGTCGCGCATCCACGCATAATTATCCGTCAATTCGTAACCGTGAATCTTCAAAACTTCGGGTTCTTTCTTTGCAACTGGTGGTTTCATATCTGTCTGGGCAACAATCACCGTGTTGCCGATAATAATTATAATAAAAACAAAAAATAAACCGTAGAATATTTCTCTCATTTTGCCAAACTCCTTTTTCATTTTTTCGGGAAAGATTTTGTAAATGCGTAATACGTCTATATTAAAACTTTGTTTCCGTTTCACAAAATCGAAGGCAAATATAAAGTGATTTATTATCAATTGAACATTTTATTCTTTATTGCGTTTTATGTCTGTGTAATTAAAAAATATCAAGCTTGTTAACACTTTTATACTTTGATTCGTCTATGTTATCGGCAATATATTAACAACCGTTTTTTAATAACGATGATTAAAGTTTTGAATTTCAGATTTTCTTTTATTTGAAATCTGAAATCTGAAATCTCCAAAACAAGATGTCCGAAAACGAAATGACCGGAAATTTATTTTTGTTTGCAGGCGCCAAAGCCGCCGACGCGAAAATTTCTGAAACGAAACAAGCGGAAATCCGGCTCGTCGAACGCATCTGCGCGGGCGATATCGAGGCGTTTGACGAACTTTACAAAACATTCGCGCCGCTCGTTCACGGAATTTTGCTGGCAAAATTGCCGCGCGAAGATGTTGACGACATCGCGCAGGAAGTTTTCTTATCGGCGTATAAAAATCTGCACACCTTGCGCGAAAAAGGCGCGGTCGGCGCGTGGCTCGTAATGATTGCCCGAAACCGCGCGGCGGAGTTTTATCGAAGCAAAAAACCGACCGAAGAACTTTCGGAAAATCTGCAAAGCAAGGATAATCCGCAAACTGAAGCCGAAGAAATTTTAACGGCGATTCGCGCTCTGCCGGACGCTTATAAGGAAACGCTTGTTTTGCGCCTTGTTGAAGGAATGACCGGACAGGAAATCGCCGAACGAACGAATTTAACGCCCGAATCGGTGCGTGTCAACTTGCATCGCGGAATGAAACTTTTACGCCGAAAACTCGGCATCGAAGAGTAAAAATAATGAAAGAAGATTATCTCTGGGACAAATCGGGAACGGACGCGGAAATCGAAAAGATGGAAAACACTCTGGCGCAATTTCGTTATCAGGAAACGCCCGCGCCCGTAATTATTCAAGAAAAAGTTTTGACGGTCGAAGCAAAACCGAAATACCGGTTTTTTAATTTTTCACACGCTTTTTCATTCGCATCGTGCGCCGCGTTTGTGCTGATTCTGCTCGGCGTTTGGTTTTATAATGCGGATAAAATTTTAGAAATAGGAAATGAATTAGCCAAAGAAATCACACCCGAAGTAAAAATTAATTTGCCCGAAAAGCGCGATTTTATCGAACCTGATCGGGAAATTAAAACTTCGCAACCGACGGAAAGACCGGCATTTACAAAAGCAAAATTTTCATCGAAAAAACCGATTTCGCTAAAGGCAAAACCGTTCAAACAAACCCGCAAAAAACAAGCGGTCAAATTAACCGAAGAAGAACAATACGCATACGACCAATTGATGCTCGCGCTTTCGATCACGAGTTCAAAACTGAATTTAGTCAAAGAAAAGGTCGCATTTTTGGAAAGTCCGAATCTTTCGGTAAAACAGGAAAGTCAATAGAGGAGAAAGACTGGAGCGCGGGGCGGCTCGCTTGCATGAGCGCGTGAGCGCGAAAAAGCGTTTAATTGAAATAAACTTGATTTATATTCAATCGCCATTCCGCCGCTTTCAGCGACGGTGCAAGCGAGCCGCTTGCGCTCCAGTCCAAAATCAAAAGTATGAAAAACTATAAAAAACATCTCGTCAAAATTATTTTATTCGCATTTTTAACGCTGTCGGCAATTGCCGTCAACGCGCAAAATGCGCGGCTGCAATTCGATAATCTGAATTATCTGGAAACCAAAGCGTCCGAGATCGTCGAAGTCACTATTGACGGAAAACTGCTCGATCTGGCGAAAAGAGTTCTCGTCAAAGTCAACGACAAAGATGCCAAACAGGTCGGCGAAGCGATCAAAGGCTTGGAAGGAATCTACGTCAGAATTTTCAAATTCGAGAATGAAAACGAGTATAATCCGGCAGATGTCGAACAAATCCGCGCCCAGCTTCAAACACCGGGCTGGTCAAAGCTTGCCAATGTCCGAAGCAAAAAGAACAATCAGAAAATTGACGTTTTCACGATGTTTTCGGGCGATGTGATGAGCGGTTTGGCGGTCGTCATTTCGGAAAACAAATCAATTGCGGTCGTCAATGTGATCGGTCCGATTGATATTGATATGCTCGTCGAACTCGGCGGACGTTTTAATATCCCGAAAATTGACATCGAGAAAGAAGAAAATTAGGAGGCGAAAAGACAATGTTAAATAAAACAAAAATTTCTATGGCGTTGGCTTTTTTACTGCTCTTTTCCGCGCTTGCAGTTTCGAGCGCAACCGCCAAAGGGAACGAATACGACGCGGTTTGCAAACATCTGGAAAATAAATTTCAGGCTAAAAAGGTGAAAATCCCGTTTATGTGGTTGGCACGTTTCGCCGTCGGCGTTGTCCGCCCGGCAGGCGTAAAGAGTTTTAAGGTAACGACTTACACCGGTTTGCAGTTTTCGCGCGAAAATCTGGATGCGGTAATGCGCGATGTGATGACTCGCTCGTTCAGCGAAGACTGGACTCCGATTTTAAGAGTCCGCTCCAAAAACGGCGAACAGGTTTATATGAATATGCGCGAATCGGGCAAAAGCGTCAAAATTATATTCGTCACGATCAATGAAACGCAAGCGACGGTCGTCCGCGCCAGATTCAACCCAGAAAAGCTCGCCGAATTTATCAACAACCCGAAAATCTTCGGCATTTCTCTGGGCGACGACGAACAAATCGCCGAAGCGGTCGAAACAAAAGAAAACGCCGCGATTCAAGAGAAAAAAGATGGGAATTAACTTTAATAACCCGTTAAGTAAGCGGTCTTTGACCGCGTTTCTCCCGGAAACAATGACGACGGTCAAAGACCGTCTAAGACCGTCTGCTTAACGATTGGCGGATATTCATTTTCAAAACATTTCGCAATCGTTTTTAGTGCCTTCTTTAACAATTGCGAAAAAAGAAAAGACAGTAGATTCCTGGTAACTCTCTACTGTCTTTTTTATTTTGGAGTAAAGGTCAGAGCGGTCGCCAACGGTTGAAGATATTAAACTTATGCGATTATTATTAAAATTCGAGATGATAAACTTAAACCATCCGCTTGCGGTAAATGGTTCTGACTTGTTTTATAAAACAAAAAAGGCAAAAGAGAAAATTCCCTTTTGCCTTTTTACTTTGTTCGACAATTTACACCCTTACTTACGCGCGGGTTTCTGTCTTTGAACTTTGCACCCTTGCTTACGCGCGGGTTTCTGTCTTTGAACTTTGCACCCTTACTTACGCGCGGGTTTCTGTCTTTGAACTTTGCACCCTTACTTACGCGCGGGTTTCTGCCTTTTGTCTTTTCTGTCTTTTATCTTTCGTCAATCGGCGCGTATTTCAAATCTCTTTCGCCGATGTATTCGGCGCGCGGGCGGATAAGTTTGTTGTCGGCGTATTGTTCCAAAATATGTCCCGTCCAGCCGGCGATGCGCGAAATGGCGAAGATCGGTGTGTAGAGATCGAGCGGAATTTCCATCATATAATAGGTTGAAGCCGAATAAAAATCGACGTTCGGATACATTCCTTTTTTCTCGAACATCAATTTTTCGAGTTTTTCGCTCATCTCGAACCATTTGGAATTTCCGGCTTTTTCGCCCATTTGTTTGGAGAATTTGCGAAGCCAGGTGGCGCGCGGGTCTTCCGTTTTGTAAACGGCGTGTCCGATGCCCATAACTTTTTCCTTGTTTTCGAGTTTTTTATCGAGCCACGCTTCGACGTTTTCGACTTCGCCGATCTGGAGCAGAGATTCCATCACCTTGGTATTCGCGCCGCCGTGAAGCGGTCCGGCAAGTGCGGCTATTCCGGCAGTTACCGCGCCGTAAATGTCGGCGAGCGTTCCCGAAACAACGCGCGTCGTAAAGGTCGAAGCATTAAGTTCGTGATCGGCGTGCAGGATCAAACAAATGTCCATCATTCTCGCTTCGTCGGCTTCCGCTTTTTCGCCGCGCAGCATATACAAAAAGTTTTCCGCGATGCTCAAAGAACTGTCGGGTGCAATGATATCTTTACCGTTGCGGATTCTGTCCCAGGCGGCAACGAGCGTCGGCATTTGCGCGGTTAATTTGATCGCCGCATTGGTCGCGTTTTCGCGGTCTGTGCCGTGTCCGTCTTTGTCATAAAAATCGAGCGCGGAAACCGCCGTGCGAAGAACATCCATCGGAACCGCGTCCTTCGGAAAAGTCTTCATCATTTCGATAACTTCCGCAGGTGCTTCGTAATGCGTTTGAAATTTCGATTTTAATTCTTCGAGTTCGCCCGGTTTCGGCAAACGCGAATTCCAGAGCAGAAAAACGGTTTCTTCAAACGTCGAATTTTCCGCTAAATCGTGAATGTTATAGCCTTGATATATTAAAATGCCATTTTCGCCGTCAACGTCGCCGATCTTGCTTTGTGCGGCAACAACGCCTCGCAATCCGGCGGCGGCGGTTGATTCTTTTGCTGTACTCATTATATTTTTTCCTTTTTTTCTTAAAATGTTTCTTTTATTGAATTTATCAAAACGATTTACGAGTTACAAGTGTTACTCAAATTTTGCAAAATTATGAGAAAATCACATTTCATCACAATTTTACCTGTTTTATTATACAACAAATGTTCGCTCAATAAACTTATTATGTTTTGTCTGAGTGTAAAAATGCCGAAGGAGTTGGGTTTAGAGTTTCAAATTGCCAATCAGCATAGCGAGCGGTAGCGAGTGACTCAATTATTATTAAAATTATTTCTATTCAAACCTGCTCGCTACCGCTCGCTATACTGATTATTTGATGTCAACAATAAATTTATCGCCGATTTTAGCGTTGAGAATTTCCCTCGCCGAATCTTGAAATGCGACGATTTCAAGAAATCCCGCGCTGCCGAAAATCATAAACAATTCGCTTTTTTCGGCTTCGGCGTAAAATGCCTGGAGTTTTTCGATTTTCTCTTCGCCGATGTTCAAAACAAAGTTTTCGGACAAATCTTCCTTTTTGAGATTCGTAATCAAATTCCCGAAATGATCGGCGTGGATTATTTCGGCTTCGATCTGTGTTTCATTGATATTTCGTGGTTTCGTTTCTTCAAATTTAACAAAATCCGTTATTTCTTTACCAAATTCGGCGGGTTTCGCGCCAGCAGACAGATGCGCGGCAACGGGGGCGAAAATGTCGCGTCCGTGAAAAGTTTGGCTGACGGGTTTGCGGAAAAAGTTTTCGTTCGTTATTTCAAAAACGCGAAAATTGTCTGATTCGTTAAAAACAAAACTAAGCAGTCCGTTGTCGGGCGCGATGAAAAAATAGTTTTCGGTTTCAACTAAAATCGCGCGTCTGCTCGATCCGACTCCGGGATCAACCACCGCGACAAAAATCGTTTTTTCGGGAAAATCACGAAAACAAGCGCAAAGCGTAAAAGCGGCGGAGCGAATCTCTTGCGGCGGGATTTCGTGCGTAATATCAACAATTTGCGCTCGCTTATCAATTGACAAAATCACGCCTTTCATTGCGCCGACGAAATAATCTTTTGTTCCAAAATCGGTCAATAAAGTAATTTGCATAAGTCCCGCCGTCTCGCTGGCGTGTTTAAAAATATCTGAAAATTATTTCTTAAATAAAGAATCCGTGCGTGCGTGACGCACTCACGACAGCCGCCGGGACGGTCGGCGGTACAAAAAAAATCCACGAAACCGCTCGAAGCCCCCAAGGAGAAAAAAGGCTCCGCTCGATTTCGTGGTGTTAAATCATTTACCATTTACCATTTATCTAAGACTTAAACTAAAGGATTTATTGATAAATGTTCAATGATAAATGATAAATTTTACCTGATCTGCGTTTCGTAAGCTGATTTGATGCGGATTTGCTGATTCGGGCGAAGATTGATATGTTCTCCGCGATCAATGACGACCGCGCCGACTCCGAATGCCGCGCCGACCGCCGCACCGACTCCCGCACCGACCGGTCCGCCGGCAACTGCGCCGATAATCAAACCTGTTCCGGTTGCCGCGCCGATCTTGATTGCGTCATCTTTATACGGACGCTCTCCTTCGACCGTACCTTCCGTATCAACACGCTTGACGTTATCGCCTTTGCCCGGTAAAACGTCCGTGACAATCGCATTAAAATTGCTCCAGCGTTCTTCGGTTAAAACAATGCGGTCGAATGACAGGAGAATTTCCGCACGGCGTTTGATTCTGCCCGGTCGGCGCATTTTATCAACGCGACCTTCGATAATCGCACCGCTGATCTCGCTCGGCGAAACAATGCGGGCTTTAAATTTATCGCCTTCGCGGCTCTTTTCCGTCGTGATTTCATCGAGCAGTTCGATCACTAATTCGGTATCAGCCGGAATGACAACAATGTCCGTGCTGCTGATTACCGGATATTGATACTTGATTTTGGAATTAACATCCGAATCTTTCGATGTCGTGATCGCCCCGTTCGTTTTGACGGCAACCGTATCGGCAACCGCATCGTCGGCAACTTTGGCTTCGTAAGTTATTTCGCTTGTATTATTTAAATCGGTGTTTGGCGGAGTTTGCGTTTCCGTTTTAACGGGTTCGATGATGGCTTGCGTTTCAGTTTTTACCGGTTCGGTTAAGGCTTTTACTCCGCGTTTGGCTAAATTGGCTGGCAAAGCCGCATCAAAGCCGCGTTTGTCGAATCCGGCGTTGTAGCCGATTTCAAAACCCTGCTGATAACCGTCGCGGTAATCTTCCAAAGAGCCGTAATCTTTCATAAAAGCACGGTCGGCTTTGGCATATTCGTCGTGTCTTTCGTAGCTTTTTGTTGCGTTATTGATAATATCGCGGTAGCCGTTCATATAGCCGTCGGAATATCCGGTTCGATAACCGCGTTGGAGCGCGATGTTTGAACTCTGGGCGTTTGTGTCTTGAACTGCTAAAGTTAGGAAAGTAACAAAAACGAGGGAAAAAATTAGATTGGTAGCTAAAAAACTTCTGAATAGCTTCATTTGTCCTCCTTATCAAAAACCAAGAAATGTAATGACCGCTGTAACTTATACAATATAAGTTAAGAAATTACAAGAACATTTTTTGATTATTTTCGATGGTTCTTTGCAACTTTTTGAAAGCAAAGAGTTTTCTGTTATTCTAATTGACAAAAAATCTGATTCAAACTGCCGAAAACAGGTTGTTTTTATTTTAGGTCAATAAAAAAATAAAGCTGTGAGCAGAAAATAATCATCAAATAAAACAGGGCTTTTATTTATCCGACAACACCGACCATATTTTTTTCGTTTTGCCTAACTGATTTTAAAAGCCTTATAAATCAAAAATTTCCGGAGAGAAAATATGAAAGCATTTCTATTTACTTTAATTTTAATAGGTTCCGTGCTGATTGCAACGGCACAGACACGGAAGGTTTTTCCGTATAAATATAATGTTGAAGATTTATCGAACGGTTTGCGCGTCGTTACCGTTCCGACCGATTATCCGAATCTCGTTTCGTTTTATATCGTCGTGCAGACCGGCTCGCGCAATGAGGTCGAGCCGAATAAGAGCGGCTACGCGCATTTTTTCGAGCATTTAATGTTTCGCGGAAGCGAAAATTATCCGCCCGGATCATTTGACCGGATTATGAAAAATGCCGGCGCTTCGAGCAATGCTTACACGTCTTCCGATCAAACGGTTTATCACGAAACATTTGCCAAAGAAGATTTGGACGAAATTATGCGGCTCGAAGCCGACCGCTTTAAAAATCTGAAATTTACCGAAGATCAATTCAAAACCGAAGCCGGCGCGGTTCTCGGCGAATACAACAAAAACAGCGCGTCGCCGACATTCAAGATGTACGAAGTAATGCGCGAAACTGCTTTTAAGACACACACTTACAGCCATACGACGATGGGTTATTTGAAGGATATTCAGGATTATCCGAATCAATACGAATACGCGTGGCAGTTTTTTAACCGTTATTACCGCCCCGAATATACGACGATTGTCGTGGTCGGCGATATAAAACCGGACGAAGTCTCAAAAAAGGTCAAGCAATATTTCGGCGATTGGAAAAAAGGCGATTTTAAGCAAGAAATTCCGGTCGAACCCGCGCAAACCGAACCGCGCCGGAAAAATATCGAATGGGATTCGCAGACCTTGCCGCACGTCGTCGTCGCCTATCGCGCTCCGGCGTTTTCCGAAACCGAAAAAGATAAAGCCGCGCTCGATTTATTGAATTTGGTTGCATTCGGCAATAATTCCGACATTTATCAAAAACTCGTTCTCAATGAACAAAAAGCCGTCTGGGTTGATTCCGATTTCGGCAATCTGGTTGATCCCGAACTTTTCGCGGTTTATTCGCAAGTTAAAGATATAAAGGATTTAGATTATGTGCAGAATGAAATTATCAGCACTTATAAAAAATTTACGAAAGATCTGATTCCGCAAAATCAACTGGACGAAACGCGTTCGCGTCTGCGTTACGGTTTTGCGATGGGAATGAACAGCAACGAGGCGATCGCCGGAACTCTGGCGCGGTTTATCAGCCTCAAGCGTTCGCCTGACACGATTGACAGACTTTTCGCGCTCTATGATTCGATCACGCCCGAAGACATCCGACGTGCGGCAGCGAAATACTTTACGGATACGAATCAAACGATCGTTACATTAGCATCGAAAACCGGCGGAGGAAAAGAGTAATGAATAAACCAAACTTAAAAGCCGCATCTGTTCTTTTTTTAATTTTTACCTTTGTTTTTCCCGCCTTCGCGCAAAATCAAGCAAAGGTTAATCAAACAAATATGAATTCGAATACCGCCACAGTTTTTCAGCCGAGCGCGTCGCCGATTGTTTCGTTTCGTCTCCAATTTTTGACGGGTTCGGTTGACGATCCGAAAGGTAAAGAAGGAATTGCTTCGCTGACCGCGGCGATGATCGCGCAAGGCGGCAGCAAAAAACTTTCATTTGACGAAATCAACGGGCAATTTTACCCGATGGCAGCCGGTTTCGGTTGGCAGGTTGACAAGGAAATGACGACGTTTTCCGGTTCGACGCACGTTGACAATCTCGCGAAATATTATGGTTTGATCAATCAGATGCTGCTCGATCCGGGTTTTCGCGCCGATGATTTTAATCGTCTGAAAGATGAAGCCGTAAATTTTCTCGAAGTAACCTTGCGCCAGAGCAACGACGAAGAACTCGGCAAAGAACGCCTTTACAATATTATTTACAAAAATCATCCATATCAGCATCATTCGATGGGAACGGTCAGCGGTTTGAAAAATATTACGATTGCGGATGTGCAAAATTTTTACCGCCAACATTACACGCGGGCGAATTTGGTTTTAGGAATGTCGGGCGGTTTTGATCAGAAATTTGCCGATAAATTAACGAGCGATTTTGCCAAACTTCCCGCCGGAAAAACATTGGTGCGAAAAATTCCTGCGCCCGATCTCGAAAAAGGAATGAAAATTGACATAATCAAACGCGAAACCCGCGCCACGGCAATGTCGCTCGGTTTTCCGATCAATGTAAATCGCGCTCATAAAGACTTTGCCGCGCTCGCTCTGGTCGCGTCCTATTTCGGTCAGCATCGTTCTTCAAACAGTTATTTATATAATCAGATCCGCGAAAAACGCGGGCTTAATTACGGTGATTACGCGTATATCGAATATTTTCCGCGCGGGATGTTCCGCTTTGAACCCGACGCGAATCTGGCGCGTCAGCAGCAGATTTTTCAAATCTGGATTCGCCCCGTCGAACCGGAAAATGCGAATTTTACGCTGCGCGCCGCGCTTTATGAATATGACAAGCTCGCCCGCAACGGAATGACACTCGAAACTTTTGAAGCGACGAAACAGTTTCTGACAAAATACGTCAATATTTTAACGCAAACGAAAGATGATGAACTCGGCTATGCGCTCGACAGCCGTTTTTACGGGATTGATAATTTTAATCAATATATGAAGGAAAATCTTGCCAAACTGACTTTGACCGATGTCAATTGCGCGATCAGTCAGCATTTGAAAACCGAAAATATGCGTATTGTTTTGGTGACCAAAGATGCCGAAGCACTGCGCGATGCGATTGCCAGAAAGCAACCCGGAAAAATCAAATATGCTGCGGAAAAACCGAAGGAGATTTTGGACGAAGATAAGCTAATTTCCGTTTATCCGATCAAGGTAAATATGGTGGATATAACAATTACGCCGGTTGAGAAGGTTTTTCAGTAAAAAAAGAGTACCGCCGTGCGGCGCGGCGGCGGGTGGCCCGCGACCGGCGGCGGGGGGGATTTTT
>JBBRVS010000132.1:0-15402 GCA_038246645.1 Pyrinomonadales bacterium | reverse complement strand
TTTCTTCCCGTCAGGCAAGTTGTGTTCGATGATGACGACATTTCCCCAACCGAATCCGGCATCTTCGGCGTAAGTTATCGTGCCGTTTGCCGCCGCATAGACGGGTTCGCCGCAATCGGTATTTCCGCCCGAATTTATGTTCCAGTCTTCGCCGAGATGATTGTTTTCGCCGAAATCCTGCGCGTTATACCAATCGTCTTTTTTATCTTTGGCTTGCGTGATAACTTCTGTTTTTCCAATCGGATACGCGAAACTGTCGGCAATAATTTTCGGCTTTTCGGGAGTTTGCGGATTTTGAGTCTGCGCCGATTCTTTGATCGCACAATTTAACTGCGAGATTAAAAGAAAAGTTAAAAAAATAAATCGTAAATGCTTCATAAACTTCAATAAAGATAGCTTTTGGTTTAAGAAATATCAATAAAATTTAGGGAAAATATCAATTCTATGCGAATTAAAAATCTCTAAATTCTGTGATAATCTTTGAATAATTGAATTCAAGGTTGAAAAATTATGACGATAAAACTCGATTGGTTAAAAGGTTGTGCAACTGCGTTAGTTACACCGTTTAAGAAAAACGGTGCGATTGATGATGAATGCTTTAAATCCCTGTGCGAACGCCAGATAAAAAACGGCGTGAAAATCCTGATTCCGTGCGGCACGACCGGCGAAGCGATGACGATGACGGATGATGAAAAACTGCACGTCATTGATCTGGCGATTGACGTTGCCCGCACTCTCAAAGCGCACGTCATCGCCGGAACGGGAAGCAATTGCACCGCTTCGACGATTGATTTGACGCGAAAGGTGCGCGAACTCGGCGCGGACGGCGCACTCATTGTCGCGCCGTATTACAACAAACCGACGCAGGAAGGAATGCTCGCGCATTTTACGGAAATTGCCAATTCGGTCAAAAAATTCCCCGTTATGCTCTACAACGTGCCGTCGCGCACCGCGTCGAATATATCCGGCGAATTAACCGTAAAGCTCGCCGAATCTTGCGAAAATATCGTCGCAACCAAGGAAGCATCGGGAAATTTCTCGCAAATAATGCACATCATTTCCAAACGACCGAAAAATTTCCGCGTCTTTTCCGGCGACGATCTGACGACTTTGCCTTTAATTTCTATCGGCGCAGACGGACTCGTTTCAGTCATTTCTAATGAACTTCCAATGGAAACTTCCGCAATGGTCGAAGTCGCACTCGACGGCGGTTATTCAAAAGCGCGGCGGATTCATTACAAAATTTTAGATTTGATGGAAGCCAATTTTATCGAAGCGAGTCCTGCGCCCTGTAAATTCGTGATGAAGGAAATGGGTTTACTGGAAGAAAATCTCAGATTGCCACTCGTGCCTGTAACGGATGCGACGCGGAAAAAATTGAAAGAGATTTTGAAAGGTTTGAAATGAATGGAATGAAAATAAGAGATGTATTTTCGGCAATAACATCAATTATACCGGGTTTAACAGTTCAGAGAATTCTCATTTCAAAATTGGGTTTAGATAGGTCTGATGTGCCTTATTATCTACATCTTTTGAATCTCAATTTTGGTGATAATGAAGAGGAAAAAGAAGCTTCCTTAAACAAGTTCAGACTGCTTGCATTATATTTAAAGAGAAAACCAAGAACTATAAGAAAACTGATAAAATGTTTCAATTGGCGATCTGTTTTGGTTGGAAATGCTGTTGTTATACTTTTAAGGGCTAAAGAATATCAAAAAGATTTGATTTGGCGATTGGAAAATGAAACTTGGGTTTCGCCGCAACTCGCCGTTGGAATTGCCTTGCTTGATGATGGATTAGCGGAAAAAGAATTACATAGAATTATTGAAACGGCAACAGAAGAGTCATATCCGAAAACAATAATGTCGGCATACATATCTCTGAAGTTTTTGGAAAGCCCATTTGCGAATGACTTTGAAAAAACGGATTTGTTCAAAATTTTGAAAGCAAAGGATTATGATAATTCAATCGGAATTGCCGAACATCATTGGAATTTTTGGAAAAATATCGAGCCAATTTAGCCCGCGTAGCGGGTAAAAGCGTGTAGCCCGTAGCGACATCTACGGGAAATCGCAAAATTAAACAATCAAGCTATCGAATGATAGCGACAGAAAACAAATATGCCTCATACATATACAAATTTTCTTTATCACATCGTTTTTTCGACAAAAGACCGATTTCCGTTTATCAAAAGCGAATCGAAACCGCGCTTTTATGAATATATCGGCGGAACAATTCGCGGAATCGGCGGAATTTGTCTGGAAATCGGCGGCGTTGAAGATCATATTCATCTGCTCGTTAAACTCAAGCCGACTTTGGACGTTCCGAAATTTTTGCAGGAATTGAAACCGAATGTTACAAATTGGACACGAAAAAATTTGTATCCGAAATTTGAATGGCAAAACGGTTACGGCGGATTTACGGTCGGCGAATCGCAAATCGAATCCGTCCGGCGTTATATTCAAAATCAGGAAACCCATCACAAAAAAGTCGGGTTTGAAGAAGAATTCAAAGATTTATTGAGAAAAGCCGGAATTGAATTTGACGAGAGATTTTTGTGGAAATAGATGACATAATCGATGGAAATTTAAAGGGATTAGAAAATTCAAATTGTGATTTTCTGCCGCTATCTACGATAGCTTAATTATTCGTTTTTCCTTTACCCGTAGCTTTCGCTACGGGCTACATGCTTTTCATCCGCTACGCGGACTATTTCTTAATTAATACTCTGTAAAATTTAAATTTAACTTAAACCCAAAATTCGATCACTTGGAAATTTGTGTTAAAATTCAGCGTCCAACCAAAAATCAATCGAGGTCAAAAATGAAAATAAAAAACGGCAATAAATTCTTTGTTATCTTAGTTTTATTAAGCGTTACGCTTTCCGGTTTCGCTCAAACGACACCTTTTTTGAGCGACGAAGAAATTCGTCTATTGCGGAATGAGATTTCCGGCGACCGCGCTTTTGAACATATCCGCGTTTTGACGCAGTGGCATCGTGATTCGGGAATGGAAGGCTATTTCAAAGCGATGGATTACGTAGCCGAAGAAGCGCGGAAAAACGGTTTGCAGGATGTTTCGATCATCAAACAGCCGTTTAATGACAGCGAGGGAAATCCGCGAAATTACACGGCGAAAACCGCCGAACTGTGGATGGTCGAACCCGTCGAATTAAAGCTTGCCGACATCGGCGATCACGCGCTTTATCTGGCGGATAACAGCCGCGATGCCGATATTACGGCGGAACTCGTCTGGATCGGCGATGCGAGCGAGGATGCTCTGAAAAATATTGATGTCAAAGGCAAGATCGTGCTGGCAAATGCTAATGCGGGAACGGCGGTTAATAACGCCGTTTATAAACGCGGCGCGGTCGGTGTGATCGTTTATACCACGTCCGAATCGAAAAGTTTGCTCGATTTTCCCGATCAATTGCCGTGGACGCGAATTCCCGCGCCGCCGAAAGGTCAAAAAGGAACTTTTGCGTTCAGCATTTCGCCGCGCAAGGGCGAAACTTTAAGAAAGGTTTTGGAAGACAGTGGCGAGCAGGATCATTTTGCCACCGGAAAACGCACGAAAGGCGGCAGAGTTATAATTAAAGCAAAGGTTGATGTGGATACGGGAGCGGAAAATTCTTTTACGGAACGGTAACGCTCGAAGATGTCGTCAAGGTTTTGGACGCAAATGTTAAATCGGGAGCCTTAAGGTTAAAATAAAAAACAGATAAACTCGGATTTTTATTTAGATGAACAATATTTGGAATCAAACTGCGATTCACGCAATTGGTGGGCTTCTGCAAATTGGATATGCGGATAATTCAGATTTATTATTAGTTTTATCTCATGATGGACTCGGAGTTTTTGATGGTTTAACAGGACAAAAAATTGCCAGAAACAGAGATGATATTTACAAATCTTTTAATGAGAAAACTCTAATCGCAAAAGAGTTTGATATGCTTGATAAAGAGGAAATTAAAACGGCTGGATTATTTGGCGGAACTCTTAACTGATGTTACGCAATAAAAGAATTTAGCCATCGAAGATGGCGACAGCGTGTACCCCACAGCATAAGCTGTGGGAATTTGAATAATTGAATTCAAAGCTATCGTAGATAGCGACAGATTTTTCCGGTTGGTTTTAATCTGTCGCCCGTTCACACGGGCTTTAACGATTTTAAAACTTGTTCCCGCAGCTCATGCTGCAGGCTACACGCTTTCACCCGCTACGCGGGCTAAATTTTCAAAAATTGCGTAACATCAGCTCTTAATACAGAAACAAATGACTGATGGAAGTTGTCAATTCGTGAAACATTTGAAGCAATAAATGAAATTTATTTGGGTTATAAAAATGTTAAAAAAGAGGATTTCATTGCAAACGACTCGATTTCAGAATTTAGAGCTTTTGGCTTTTCTGAAACAGAAAAAAGTTTTCTAATCGCAACAACCGCTGACTTGACTATTTATGCAAGATGAAACAGTAAAATGAACTTACAAGAAAATATCGAACAATTAGTAACAAAATCAGAATTCACAGCCGATGACCGCAAGGTTTTTGAGGAATTTAAAGCCGCTTTAAGACAAGGTGAGATTCGGGCGGCGGAAAAGGATTCGGAAAATAATTGGCAGACGAATGCCTGGGTGAAACAGGGAATTCTGCTCGGTTTCAAAATGGGCGCGATGGTCGAAATGTCGAAAACGGGCGAGAGTTTTCAGTTTTTCGACAAGGAAACTTATCCGCTCAGACCGATGACTTTGGATGACAAAGTGCGAATCGTTCCCGGCGGCTCGACGATTCGCGACGGTTCGTATATTGCGCCGGGCGTGGTTTGTATGCCTCCGATGTATGTCAATGTCGGCGCATTCGTTGACGAAGGCACGATGATTGATTCGCACGCGCTCGTCGGAAGCTGCGCTCAGATCGGCAAGCGCGTTCATATTTCTGCCGCCGCGCAGATCGGCGGCGTGCTTGAACCCGTTAATGCCAATCCCGTAATTATTGAAGACGATTGTTTGATCGGCGGCAACACCGGCGTTTACGAAGGCGTGATCGTCCGCGAAAAATGCGTTTTGGCTTCGGGCGTGATCTTGACGCGCTCGACTCCGTTGTTTGATCTGGTCAATGAAAAAATTTATAAATCTGATGGAGCAAAACCGCTCGAAATTCCGGCTGGCGCGGTCGTCGTGCAGGGTTCGCGGGCAATAACGAGCGGTTTCGGCAAGGAAAACGGTCTTTCGCTCTACGCGCCCGTAATCGTTAAATACCGCGATGAACGCACCGATGCGGCGACGAAATTAGAAGATTATTTGCGATAAATGTTGGAAGGATTCAAAATCATTGGTAAAATTGAGCAGATTGAAATTCAATCAGAATTTTACCGTATTTTGATTGAAAATTTCGGAAAAGGTCGTTGGCGAAAACTCAAAGGTGTGGCAACAGTCGAAAGAATTTCAAACGGTCGCGTCAGCTTGCGGAAATTCATTGGTATGAAGCACACGGAATCGGGAAACGCACCGGAAAAATAAAGGGTTGGCTTGATTGATTATGAATACGAAATTTGCGGTTTGCTTAAATAATAAAGGATTTGAAGCTTCACTTGAAGTCGGAAAACTGTATGAAATCGTGCCGGACGCGGAAGCTGAAAGCGATGCGATGATTCGGGTTATTGACGAAGACGGCGAAGATTATTTATTTGAAGCGAAAATTTTTTATCCGCTTGTCATTCCGGCGGATTTAGCGGTCGCTTTGCATGAGAGAATTTGATTTTTTCAATTAGTGCAAAGAAAAACCAAATTGCCCATCTGAATCCAATTCTACTGAAATCTCTGTATCTTTGATCGTCGCATTTTGCAATAAAAACTCAGCCAGCGGAGCGGTCAGAAGGGTTTCGATTGTCCGCTGAAGCGGTCGTGCGCCGTAGCGTTTATCGAAACCCTTTTCGGCTAAAAAGGCGATAACTTCTCTGGAACAAACGAGTTCGATATTTTTTTCAAGAAGACCTTCGCGTTGTGTGATGGCTTTGATCTCTTTTTCGGTAATTTCATAAAGCGCGCGCCTTTCGAGCGGTTTAAACTCAACGACGGCATCAATCCGGTTGAAAAATTCGGGGCGGAAAAATGCGCGGATTTCTTTGAGATTTGAAATATTTTCGCTTTCCGTAAAACCGAATTCGCCTTTTGAAAAACGCTCTGCGCCGAGATTTGAAGTCATAATTACGACGCTTGAGGTGAAATTTGTCACGCGTCCGAAACGGTCGGTCAAACGTCCTTCGTCAAATAATCCCAAAAGCACATCGAAAACCTGCGTGTCGGCTTTTTCGACTTCGTCGAAAAGCACGACCGAAAAAGGATTTTCCCGAACTTTTTGAATCAGATCCGAAGGTTCGCCGTCCGATTTTGTCAACAGGCGCGTTGCCGCGCCCGAAGCGGAATATTCGCTCATATCCACGCGTACGATCTTGTCCTTGCGCTCGTCGGTTTCGCCGAAAAAGAAACGCGAAAGAACTTTTGCCAATTCGGTTTTCCCGACTCCGGTCGGACCGGCAAAAAGCAGAACTCCGAGCGGACGCGCCGTATCATTGAGTCCGGCTTTAAACGTCGTTACAAGGCTGGCAACCTGTTCACACGCTTCATTTTGCCCGATCACTTGCCGGTTGAATTCGGCGATTACATCTTCGTAATTCAGCGTAATTTCGTCGCGCAAAAACAGTTCGGGTAAACCGGTCAGTTTGATGAAATTTTCGATAATGTCCGAGGCGGATATTTCCTTTTGGCGATTTTGTCCGGCTTTTTCAAAAGTTTCGGTCAGAAATTGCGGCGTTTTGCCGGGGAATTTTTGATACGGCATAAAGCGCGAAAAAAGTCTGTAAATTAGATTTATCGCATTTGCCGAATATTCGATATGGAGATTTTGCGTGCTTAATTCGGCGATTCGCGTCAACACGTTTAAGGCTTTGTCGGACGAAAAATCCGGCAGACGGACGATTTGAAATTGCGCGGCAAATGACGGCAAAACGCGGCGGCAAGCGTCGAGTTCTGCCGGAGTGGCTTCGCAGATCAGGCGAAGTTCGCCGCGTTCGAGATACGGAATGAGAAATGCCGCCAGACTTTCGCTCGCCTCGCGTCCGCCGTAGCGAACTAAATCCAGAAGGTTTTCAGCGCATAAAACGCCTTCGATATCGGACAGTTCAAAAATTACATTTTCCAGACGCTCTTCCCATTGCCCCAAATACATCATTCCGGCGATCAACCTTCCGCCGTTCGTCTGCCAGAAACGATTGTTCGGGTTTTTTCCTTCAAATTCGTCCGACTCGTCCGGTTTGCCTGATAAATTTCTTTCGATTTGGCGAACTGCTTCGGTCAAAACGGTCGTTTTTCCGGTGCCGTTCTCGCCCAAAACTATGACGCTCGCTTTTTCTTCCGTGAGGCGTTTGATCAGATCGGCAACTTCCGTTTCGCGTTCGTAAGCCTTTGAGATTCTTTTGTTTAAATATTTCGCGCCGAGCGGTTCGGCAACCTTTTCGAGATTCGGAATTTCCTTGAAAGTTTCAGTATTCTTGATTTTCCGGCGCGATTGAAAGGTGATTTCTTCGAGAAAAAATTCCTTCGGCGGCAGAAATTTCGATAAGCCGAGCGGCGTTTTTCCGCGAAGATCTTCCTGAACTTTCATTTGAACGAGATTTTTCAGCTCTCTTTCATTATTAAAAATAAATTCAATATCGAAAAGCGGCAGAGAGCCGTAAAAATCGCCGTTTTCGGTTTTCCAGTAAACGCACGCGACGCGCAGGGAAACAATCTCTTCCGCCGTAAAAGTGCGTTTTTTCGGCGGACGTTGGCGTTTTTGATGTGCTTGATCTTCGTCGGGTTTTATTTCAAATTCGGGACGCAGCTCGACGCGCAATTCCAGCAATTTGGCATCCGCAAAATCGGGAGCGTTGCGCCAGAATTCTTCTTCAAAAAGCCATTGAAGATATTCCTTGACTTCTGAAATTGCGCGGTCTTTTTTAGCATTAAACGCCGCCGGAGGGAAATATTCGCTGTCGCCCGTAACGGCTTGCGCCGTAAATGAGCCGCCAAAATCCTGCCAGATTAAAATCGGTATGCGAAATGTTGCCATTTTTTTATTTTTTTTAATTATTAAATTCTTCCGGCATTTCCAAACCGCTCAAAATAAAAGTCCGAAGTTCCCGAATTGTCAGATTTTCCTTCGTTATCAACGCCGGGCGAAAATCGAGCGCAATGCCGCGTTCATTGTAAATTCGGACGACGGAAAAATCTTTGCCCGAATGTTTATTGAAATATTCGGCGTAAATTTTCGGGAAATCCGAAATGTTTTCAACTGTTTCGAGTTCGATTGCGTCAATTTCAATCGGCGTAAAATCGCCGCGTTTATTGACGAAAACGTGATTTCCGGTTTCGGTTTTTGCCAGCGTTCGGGCAAAAATTCCTTCGAGCAAAAGAAACATCTCGAAATAATCGCTTTTAATGGTTTTTGCATCCAAAATTTCCGCTTTCAAACCCAGTTCCTGCGCGAACAATTTGCGGTAATTTTCCAAAATAGCGGGAATCGTTTCCTTGCCGAAATAAACATCCGCCGAGCGAAAAGACAGTACGCATTTCGAGTTTAAAGGTTTTTCTAAATCTTTTGTAATTGCCTGCAAAAACGCGGTTTCGCGCCAAACGTCTTGAATATAATCTTCAGCAGTTTCCCCGAAATTACGGTTTTCAAGTGCCAGATTCTTGAGTTTATTCGACAAATTCGCACCGCTCAAAAAGTTTGTAAAATCAATTTCCGCGTCCTTTAACGAAATGATTTGGCGCGTTTCATTTTTTGCCTTATTAGTGCTTTTTGCCTTCCCGTCATTCCACTTATCGGCGCGTTCGATCATTCGTTCGATGCGTTTGATGTATTCTTGAATGAGAAAATATCTCGCCTGATCTTCGTCCTTCGGATCAATTTCACCGTGCGGTTTGAGTTGAGAAATTTCTTCGTCTATGCGGTCTAAAACATCTTCGATCTTATCTAATTCCGTTTGAATGTCGGAAAAATCGTGAGTTTGCCAGACGCTTGTTTGAGATGCAAGCGGTTTGATTTCTTCGACTTGCGTGAAAAACGTGTTTTCGACACGCGAGATTTTTATGATCGTCGGCGCATTCGTATCAATCGCCGACAGACGCTTGGCGACGGGCTGGATCAGATTTTTTTCGATGGCGCGTTTTAAAGCGCGTGCGCCGAGTTCGGGGTTATAACCTTCGTCAATGATCTTTTCGAGCGCGGAAGGTTCGAGTTCGATGCGGCAATTGCGGCGGACAAAACCTTCGCGGGCAAAGACTTTCTGGAGCTGCAGACGCGCGATGCGACCGACTTCTTCGCGCCGCAGATTTTCAAACGGAATTATTTTATCAAGCCGGTTAAAGAATTCGGGACGGAAAAATTTCTCCGCCGTTTGGCGATAAATGCTGGCGTTTGTTTCGTTTGTTTCCCGAAAACCGAGTTTGGCATTTGCCTCGCGCGTTCCCAGATTGGAAGTCAAAATAATGATCGCGTTGGAAAAATCAGCGGTTCGCCCGAATGCGTCGGTCAAGCGACCTTCGCCCAAAACCTGAAGGAGCAGATTAAAAACGTCCGCATCCGCTTTTTCGATTTCGTCCAGAAGCACGACCGAAAAAGGCTCACGGCGAATCGCGCCCGTCAATAAACCTTCCGGTTGATCGAATGTGCCGACGAGCCGCGCCGCATCATACGGCGAAACGAATTCGTTCATATCAAAGCGGATAAGTTTTTCCTGTGCGCCGTAAAGATACGCGGCAATTTGCTTGGCGGCTTCGGTTTTTCCGACTCCGGTCGCGCCTAAAAACAGAAACGAAGCGAGCGGTCGGCTCGGGTCGTTAAGCCGCGCTTTGGCAATCGAAATTACATCTGATGCAGCTTCGACCGCCGCTTTTTGTCCGATCAGATTTTCCGATATTTTTTCGATAATTCCGCTTTTTTCGAGCTTTTCGCAGTCGTCCAAAAACGCGACCTTCAAACCGCTTTTCGCTTCAAATTCGCGCAAAACCTCCGCGCGGGAAATCTCCGCGTCTTGAAATTTGTTGGCGATTTGTTTTAAGAAACTCGCCGCTTTGCCGGGAAATGACGCTTCCCGGTTATATCGCCGCTGCAGATCGAGCGCGGTCGGCAGAACGTCTAAACCGAAGCGGCAATTATATTTATATTCGGTTTCGCGCCTGACCGAAAGCGCGATTTTGAGGGTTTCGTCCTCGTTCGTTTCGGCAAGACGAAAAACGTGAAAAAGTTCGGCAAATGAGCGGTCTTTTTCTTTTAGAACGCGGAAGGCTTCGGGCGTGATTTCGCCGATTATTCTGACATCGCGGCGTTCGACGTAGGGTTTTAGAACTTGCGCGGCATTCAGATCGGAATTTGCGCTCACGCCGGCAAAAAATAATCCCAGAAGATCGTCGAAATATATTTGATGATTCTCTTTTTGAGCCGTTTTTAAAATCGCGATCAAACGATTTTCCCATTGCCCGACAAAAGACATTCCCGAAATCAGACGCTGCGGCGAGATCAGCCACGTCAGGTTCTGCCCGGAATTTTTGTTTTTCTTGTTTGATACTTTTCTGTAAACATATTCATTCAAAAGATTTGTCTTGCCGACCTGATTTTTGCCGACAATTATTACGGGGCGTTTGTCCTTTGAATCGAGCAGTTTGGAAAGCGCGTTCAATTCTTTTTCGCGTCCCATTGCCCGCTGCAAATCTTCGGGAAAAAGGTGGTCGAAACAGCGTCCGATGCGCTGTAATTCCTGTGCGCCGTCAAGGTTTGTATCGCCGCCGAGCATCGCAAAAAAATTATCTTCAGGGGCTTTGTAGGTTTGCGGCAGTTGCAGATTCAGTTCGAGCGTTGTAACAAAAGCCTTGCTCGAAAAATTAAACTCCGCCGGATTTTGCGTTCCTTTGCCGTAAAGTCTTTCAAGATTGCGAAAATGTTCGGTCAAAACTTCTGCCGCGCGGGTTTGCAGATCTTCGCCGCGGGTCATTTCAAACCAGATGGCGGGAACATTCGGCGTAAAAGCCAGCTTTCTGCCGAATGCGTCAAAGATTATGAAAAGATATTTGCAGTCAAAACTCTGCGTCGCCAGAAAGAGGCGGAAATTCAATAATTTCGACGTAAAAAGCGGCGAAAATGTGAACCACGCCAGATCATAATGCCGCGCTTTTTTCCCGTGTTCCTCAAATTGTTTTCGCAACGTCTGCGTCAATTTATTAACCGCCCGCTGCAACGAATTTCCTTGCTCGATCGTCGTCAAATTAAAAAGCGGACGCACAAAAACCGCCGGCGCGGGATTGTTCGCCTGTTTTTGCTCGGTCGCCAGAATCGGGATTGATAAAAGCATAAATTAATGGACAACTGACAATGGACAATGGACAATGGACAATGGACAATGGACAATTTAAGACAGAATTAATTGTCCATTGTCCATTGTCAACTGTCCGTTATTCTTTGTTTAGCGGTTTTAATTGAAGCGGTTAAGAGTTTTTCCAGTTCGCGGCAATCGGTTAAAAGCGATTCTGCTTGAGTTTCGCTTAGATATTCACTATCGCGCAAAAGTCTTAGCCAATAATTTGTTTCAACCGCTTCTTTTAAGGAAATCGAAAGTTTATGAATAAAATCCGCTTTTGATTGTCCTTGATTTGCTTCTTCGATATTTGCACCAACCGAAGTGCCTGAACGCAAAATCTGTTTTGACAAAACAAACTCTTTTTTTTCTTCACCCAAATACTTACACATTTTCACAATTCGCAAAGCAAATGAGTATGATTTTTCTCTCAAAGTATTTTCTTTCATATCAATAACCTTCCAACTCCGAAAAATTGTCCACTGTCCATTGTCCATTGTCAGTTATAAAGATTGTCAGTTATAAAGATTTTCCGCTGTTTTAATCAAATTCGTCTCGATTGCTTCGATCAGAACGGTTTGCAGTTCAATACTTTCGATTGAAAATGTCTTTTCCAGAAAAAGATCTTTCACCTTGTTTTGCGAAATATCATAAATTCTGCGCTCGGTCTGGAATTTTACCGAATCGCGTTTTGATAATTCTTCGGAAAGTGCGTATTTTTCAAACTCCGCTTCGGTCGAACCGATTAAAACGCGATTATTTCGCGTTCCGTAAATAAAGCGGTGAATTCCGGTTTCTGCGCCGAACCGCGGCAGCGCGAGTTCGCCCTCGATTTCGAGCAAAACGCCGAGAATTTCGGGCGGAGTTTTGCTTAAAAACTTTTCCGCATCTTCAACTTCCATTCGATAAACGGCGCGGTCGAAAAGCGTTCCCGGCTCGATTTCCGTATTTTTCTGCTTTTCGGTCGTAAATGCCGAAACGCTTTTGATCTCGCTCTTTGCGTGTTTGAAACAGGCTGCAAAAAGCCGTAAAAGTTTGAATAATTCCGCCGCGTTTTCGCCGAAAAAGACGAGTTTGATCTTGTTCGGATTCGGATATTGAAATTTAAGAAGTTCAAACAGATAAGCTTGAAACTGCTTTTCTTTTTGCAAAATTTCATCGGCGTACTTTTGATTTTCGCTCGCTGATTTACCGTAGATTTCCAGCAGAAGCGCGTCTTCCGTTTGGCTGACTTCGCCTGAAAAATCATTGGTATTTTTCAAAAATCCTTCGATTTTCGGCTGACGTTCAATGCGTTTTTGATCTTCTTCGGAAATCCATTTTCCGCGTTTTAGCAAGGCTTTGAGGCGGATTGTCTGATAAATTTCGTCCGTTAATTCGGTTAACCGGTAGCTTGCCGAAAATTTCTGCATTCGGCGGCGCAAATCGGCGATTCTTTCGGCGTTTATCGCCAAAACCGCGCTTTCGGCTTTTAATTTTTTAGTTTCGGTTTCGGCTATAAAGTTTAGCTCGATTTCGCCGTTTTTAATCAAGGTTTCGACCGTTAATTTCTCGTCCGCCGGACGCAGATTCAGTTCGGCGGAAAGCGGCGCGAGCAGTTTTCGTTCAACGGCGCGTTTGAGCGGACGCGCTCCGTAGCGGACTTCGTAACCCGTTTCGGCTAAATGTTTTAAAACGTCTTTTCCGATTTCGAGTTTTACCGGGCGAAACCGCAAACCGTCGCGTTTTTTCAGTTTTTCGATCTCGATTTCAGCAATCCTAAAAACACTTTTTTCGTCCAAAGGCGCAAACGGCACAATGCGGTCGAGCCGGTTGAAAATTTCCGGTCGGAGAAATTCGCGCACCGCGGAATCGAAATGTTTAAATGCCGCTTGCTTGTGCCGTGAATTATTGAAAAACCCCGATTTTCCGCGCTGAAATTCAGATGCGCCGAGATTTGAAGTCATCACGATGATCGAATTTGTAAAATCCGCGACGCGCCCTCTCGAATCGGTCAGGCGACCTTCGCCGAGCATTTGCAAAAGCAGATCGAAAAACGATTGATGCGCTTTTTCAAATTCGTCAAGAAGCACGACCGAAAACGGCTGTTCGCGCACTTTTGCGGTCAGAAGTCCTTCCGCTTCGCCCGTGCCGCCGATCAATCTTTGAACTGAAACCGGATTTGAAAATTCGCTCATATCAAAGCGGATCATTCTCGATTTATCGGAAAAGAAAAATTCGGCGAGCGATTTTGTGAGTTCCGTTTTCCCGACTCCGGTCGGACCGATAAAGAGAAGCGACGCGACGGGCTTGCGCGGTCGCGTCAGCTTTGCTTTAATCGTGGCAATTAAAGCGGTTATTAGTTTTATTGCTTCGGTTTGTCCAATCACTCTTCGGTCAAAAAACTTTTCGGTTTCGGTTAAATCGAGCGTGATTTCGTCATTAAGAAGCATTTCCGGCAAACCTGTTTCGTTGGAAAATTCCCTTAAGACTTTTTTAGCTGAAAGCGATTCGTCTTTGCCTGAAACTGATAAAATATTCCGTAAAAACCGGACGGGTCTGCCGGGAAATGCCGAATACGTCGAATATCGGCGATGCACGGAATCAACCGTTTTGATCGCGTTTATTTCAGTTTTACGGTCTTTTTCCGGCATCGTTCGGTCAAATTCTTCGGCGACCGATGCGAGAATTTTCAGACTCGTTTCGCGGTCGGGTTCTTCGATTCGGATTTGGCGGAACGCGCTTAAAAGATTCGGGTCTTGTTTTTCAAGCACGGGAATTTGTTCGGGCGTGCATTCGACCGCAACGATTATCTCGCCGCGGGCGATTTTCGGGCGTAAAAACGAAGCGATGCCCTGCGTCGAAGCGTTGCTTTTGCCGACTTCGGTCAGTTCGAATAAATTGCCGAGATGCAGAATCGCGTTTTGTTTTTTTGCTTCGTCAATCAATTTTGAAGCGCGTTCCTGCCACATTCCGAAACCTGTCTGTCCGGCGATCAGCCGCGCACCGCTGGTTGCCCAAAAACCGAATTCTGCTAAACCGAGCGACGCGCGGCGGCGCACCATCTCATTAAATAGCGCGGTTTTCCCGACTCCGGCTGAACCGACGAGCAAAACCGAAGATTTTTGAGCGGCTTTGAAAATTTCCGCCAGCAGTTCAATCTGTTTTTCGGTTTCGTAAGATGTTTTCAGGGCGATCTTTGTCAGATCTTCGCCGGTTTCTTCAAGCACGGATTTTTCTTCCGCGTCATTTTTTTCTTCCGCGATGGCGCGTTGTTTGGCGGTCGGCAGATTTAAGGCAAGTTCGCTTTTTTCGATTGAAATGCTTTCCGTTCGCTCGAGCCAGCGCACGTATTGCAGAGATTTTGTCCAGCCGTCGCGCCGGAGTGCGGCAAGGATATCCGTTTTGATCTTTGCTTCAAATTCTTTCTCTTTTCTTGATAAAATCGTTATATGAAGCGCGGGAATGTAAGCCGAAAAATAACCGTCTTCGCGCTCGATCTGAACGTATTGAATTTTTAATTTAACGGGCGCGCGCCACGCGGCGAATTTTTTCGGCGGCTCGATCTCAAGTAAAATTTCCTTAATTTCCGCAGTTTTCGGCGCGATTCTCGTATAATAATTTGTTGCGTAATCAGCTTTGATGACGGCTTCGGCATTGATCCTCGCATTTTGTCCGGCGGATTCTGCGTTTGTATGAAACCGCGAAATTTCATCGAAATTCAATGCTTCGGAAATATATGTTTCGTCTTCGAGATTCTGCGTCAAAATCGTGAGCGGAAAAAAATGTGTCGGCATAATAGGCGAAATTTTAGCAGAAAATGTAAAAAATGCAGAAGTCTGATCTATAAAAAAGATTTTCAATTATCCACAGATAAACACAGATTTTTTGTGATGCTTGTGAGGTTTGTCGTTGATTACAAATCTTTTAATGCGAATCAGGAGTTGAAATCCGGCTTTGTAAATCAGCAACTTACGAATCTGATTTTAGCAACAAAGAAAAACCTACTTGGATAAGTCCTTTGTTTTCAAG
>JBBRVS010000131.1:0-15465 GCA_038246645.1 Pyrinomonadales bacterium | reverse complement strand
GGGAAGTCCGAGAATCACGACCGACAGAGACGGACAAGTGATCTCAAGACGTGACTTTCAGCCGTTTGGTGAAGAAATCACGAGAGCAGGTTATGGAACGGATTCAGTTCGTCAAAAGTTCACCTCGTATGAACGCGATAATGAAACCGATCTTGATTTTGCTCAAGCGCGGTACTACAATCCGAAGCACGGACGCTTTACTTCGGTTGACCCGGAAAACGCTGGAGCTATCGAAAACGATCCGCAAAGTTGGAACGGCTATGCTTACGTTGGAAACAATCCAATTTTCTTTACTGACCCGACAGGACTATGGAAGCAGGTTGATTGTTCATCAGGAAAATGTTGGGAAGCTGACCAAGAAGGGGACACTTTTACGAGTTTAGCAAAGATATTGGGTCTATCGGTGAGTGACGTAACCGCATTTTTTGGTGATGTAAATCCAAATAATATTCAGCTAGGACAAACATTTGATTTGGGAACTTTTGACCAGTTTATCATTACACGGGATTTTGCAAGAATCGGAATTGATGTTCAAGGTTATGCTGGTCAAGGAGTAAATTCGAATGATCCTAAATACCGCCAAGATATTCCGCGAGACATGCAACCGGATATGCCGACGGGCAATCCGATTCAAGATGGATTACCACACTTTAAAGATGGAGCGTTAGATGCGCTTGACCTAATCTTAGCTACTCGTGGAAAAGGGAAAGGGGCAGGGATAGCTACAGGGCTAAGAAATGCAACTCCGGGTCTTAAGGCTATTTTCGCCAACGGTAGTTTGAGGAATTCATCAATCATAAATATTAGGAATACTCTTCGCCAAAATGGTTTTACGCAAACCTTAACTAGGAAAAAAAGCGGCTATTTATTTCGTAATGCGGCAGGAGAAGAAGTTAGAATAATGCGTAGAGGTGGAGGTTGGGATATTCGGATAAAGAATTCATCGGGTAACTACTTAGATGACTTTGGAAATGTTGGAAATCCTGCATCTACACATGGTATTCCAGTTATTCCGAGATAAAGTTGAAAATGAGATTGGATAATAGACACGAAATAGAGTCGTTTTTGGGGCTTTATAATAATTTTGAGGAGTGCATAATCGAAGATTTGTTCTTCAAGAGTTATGGCACTATTTTGACGGTATGCCTTGATATTATTTGGACTGAAGATAGGCAAATACGACAAAACCTAGAGGAAAAGGAATTAATATGTTTCAGTTTTTTGAACTTGCAGGAGTTCAAACTGTACAATGATTTAAATGAGAAAATGATAGAAGAACCAGAAGCTATAAACTGGGGAATAAATGAAATAGCTTTAGTAAAGTTAGATTCAGATTATTATATTTCAAATTTACCGAAACATTTCTATAAAATATTTTTTATATGGGAAAGTAATCGCAAAATTGAGATTGTATTTTCTGAAATAGAAGTTCAAAAACAAGAAGCTACTCGCCAACATTGTCAGAGATAATACCTGATAGCTTTTTTGCTTGTCTTTCGCGCTCGAGTTGCTAGTTAGCAAATGCGTCGGAGTTAGAAAATCTCATTTTTTTGTGGGTCTTGGCTCGATACGATGTTTGTTGGCTTTTACACAAAGCGGCTTTTATCTCACGCAAGTTCGATGGAATGTTTGACGAGCAGCGCGGCGACGATTTTTTTGACGGCGAGTTTGTCATCGTCCGGTAAGCCGTCAATCTTATCCCAGTTCTTCAAGAGTTCTTTATCGAGTATTTGCGGCTGGCGTTCTTTGAAAAGCAAAAAAAACGTGATGCGGAGCGAAAACCGCGTCAATAAGAAAGCTTGAATAGCACGTTCATAACCTCGTATGAACGTGATAATGAAACTGACCTCGATTTCGCTCAGGCGAGAATGTATTCTTCTAAACTTGGACGATTCTCAACAACTGATCCAATGTATTTCCAAGTTGTAATGGTTGTTGACCCTCAAAGGTTCAATCTTTATGGTTACGCCAGAAACAATCCGCTAATGTGGAATGATCCTAATGGCGAGGAAATCAGAGTTGCTCAAGGTAGTTCGATGGATCAACTTTATAAATCTGTCGGCGGACAAGAAATTTTTGACCAATATTTTGAAGTAAATGATGGAATGGTTACTTGCAGAGCTGGAGTTGATTGTTCAAGTGGAAATCAAGGTGTGCAGTTTATCAATGAACTAGTAGGACGTTCAGAAACTTTTTTGGTTTATCTAGGTGCAGATAGTTCGGCTGTCGCTAAGTTATTTGCTGGGACAACGAATGATGACGGAAGTCTTACAAAAGAGGGAAAGAGGATTCAGAAAGTATTTGAAGCAAATGGCTATATTGTAAATACAAGAGATAGACCCGGACAAGCAGGAGAGTCTGCGGGAGATGTTTTTACAGTCTTAGCCACAAACCCGGAAGCCTTTAATTACGAACAAGGCGGAGTTGCAAGTTCAAGTTTCGGGATTACTGAAGATGAGGCTAGAATTCAAGCAGGAGGAATTGGGCAAAGAGTTCGTCCTGTAAGCCTTTTAATCCACGAGCTAGCAGAAAACTTAGATTTTGCAAGAAATGGAACAGGCTCACAAGTTACTGCTCCTGATAAAAAACTGAAAAAAAATAAAGCTACGAAAGCACTATACGAACAGGAATTACAAGTATACAACAATCGAGGGGGAACGAATTATAATCGCGCTCATTATTACGGTATAAGAAAGGAAATTCTAATACGCGGAGATGCTAATGTCGGTATTTCCGGTGGCTTTGCAGGAGGAAATCTAAGAAGACCATGAATCTAGATTTTTTAGAGAAAGAACATATAACTTTATCACCGATAAATACAAATCGTTGGCTTGCTTGGTTAAGTCAAAATCTATACTTGAAATTAATCAAGCAAGTAATGATTTGCTTACTAATTATCTGCGGAGTAATATCTGCCAAAGCCCAAAATGAACCCAACGTCTCGGAGGTTAGTGCATTGACATCGGATATGGTGCAGATTCAAATATCTGCTCCTCAAAGTGTGATTAAAGGGAATGATATAGTGATTAACTATGTCGTTTCCAATAAAGGTAAAAAAAACATCTATTTGGTTGTTGAGACATCTTCGCCATCTGTAAGAAAAGAGAAATTGGTATTTAAATTTTCTGAGCCAGCTATTGGTGCGGATGAACATCTTCCTTTTGATTATGAATTTGTTAAGATTCGTCCAAACAAAAAGTATAATGGAAGGCTTGTTTTATCTAAAAATGTTATTTCTTCGAGTGGGTTACAAAATCTAAGCAATGCAGAGATTCAAGTTGGTTTTTCTTACTTGTTTGATATTTCAAACTTAGAAAGATGTAAACAAACAACATATCGTCTTCCATGTGTGACTGAACTCTATGAAAAATCAAAAAGTTTAGCTATTGGAAATCTAATTGTTGAGATGAAAAAATCTTAATTTTCTATCTGACGATGAGTTCAACGAAATGCTTGACCAAGAGAGCGGCGACGATCTTTGAAATCATTCAAGCCGAATCCGTAGGGGAGAAAATCCGCGATCATAAAGAAAACTTGAATAGCGCGTTCATAACCTCGTATGAAAGAGATAATGAAACTGACCTTGATTTTGCTCAAGCTAGAATGCACAACTACAATCACGGACGCTTCACAAGTCCTGATGATTTTCTAAATGACACTCATGTTTCCGATCCGCAAAGTTGGAATCTCTATGTTTATGTCAGAAATAACCCTCTTCGGCTTGTTGACCCTACGGGTGAAGAGATAGAAAAAAAGGACGGGAAAGTTAGATTTGATTCAAACGGAAAAGTAGTTACAGCAAACGTCGAAACTGCAACAAGAAAAGTAATAGTTAATGGAAAGGAAGAAGTCCGAACTGTTACCGTTAAAGCAAAATTTACAGAAGGTAAAATCTACTCAAAAAATAATGGTAAAACAACAGAAATTCAAGCATATCAATCTGCTGGTCCTTTAGAAGTAGTTGAAACAAACGAAAAAGGTGAAACAGTTTTTTCTGGCACGGTTGATGGATATGAAGAGTATTCAGGTGTAACCGAATTTCAAGGTTGGAATAATACTTCAAATTGTCATGGAACAACTTTTGCAAATGGAGAGGTTTGGATACAGAACAATCAAGTAGAGAAGTTAATGAAATCTGAGGGATATGATGTCAAAAATTCTAGTTCAACACCGACTGACGGAGCAGTAGGCATTTTTTCTACAGATGGAAAACTCAATGATCCTCGACATAGTGTTAGAGTTTTAAGTCTTAACCCAACAACGGTAGAGAGTAAAGGAGGCGTTACTCCTAGAGAAGTAACGTCCCCTTCTAAAGCGTGGACAGATACTCATCCGAATCAAAAGGTGCTTTATTACACACAGAAGGTGAAAAATTAAAAATATGAGAATTGAAAAGAGAAGAAAATATTATTTGCTTTTATTTTGTTTAAGTTTTGTTTTTTTTATGATTAATCAATCCTTTGCTCAAAATGAAAAATTAACATGTGATGATTGGCATAACAGAGTTGATTCCAATACACCTTTAAACTTGGGCGGCATTAGTAATAAGTCCGAAGATGAGATTAACTACGGAATAGGTTGTTTATTGCAGTTAGAGGGTAAGAAAGAGGATTCAAATGTAGAAGGGGCTACACGAGGTGAAGTTTCACAGCTTTTTGGGGCAACAAGTAAAGAAGTAGCGGCACTATATTATATTTCATACTTATTTTATCAAAAGTGGGATCATGCCGACGCACCTTTTCTAGTTGGTAAAGATGAAAAATTAAATTCTAATAAAACCGTATGTAATGCTTACAAGTCTTATAGAAAATGGTTTAAGAAAGTGAAAGAAATCGGACTTGAGGAAGCAAGAAAACAGAAACTTAATCCGCTAGATGGCTCAGATGTTAGTTGGTATTAAATAACAAATCAATCAAACTAAAAAGGCGTGAACTTCTTCACGCCTTTTGCTTTTGCTGACTGCTTTCCAAAACGGTGTCGAGAAACTGGAGAGCGAAAAAAAGCGGGGTAGATTTGACTCAGAAAGTTGTTTTAAGAATTTCGCACAAGACACAAAGAGCGAAATCTTTTTAGCTTTTCGGCTTTCATTTGACTATTTTTTCGGGTAAAATTCAGTATGAATTTCGGACTGCATCTCATAAGGCGAAGTTCTTTATTTTATGACTAAAGCGAAAAATTCCGTTTCTGTTGAGAATTCCGAACCAAAAGAATTGAAAGAACTAATTGATGCAACCGTCAAACTTTGGCGCAAATATCATCTGACCTATGACCAAGCCGGTTATGTCGGTAAGGAAGTGCGCCGCAAACTCGGTATCAAAAGAGCGAAGTTGGATAGGAACCCACGAACGGGAAATAAGTTTCTTAGCTTTTTACTTAAACAACAGTCTCTATGAGGTTTAGTAGGTTTTTCACTTCCCAAATTTTGTCAAAAAAATTCTACAAAATTTGGGAAGTGAAAAATTCCGGTAAACCCAAATAAATCAATTGCTTAGCACAATTCCTATGGAACTTTTTTCTCGTTCGTGGGATTTTAACCATTATTCATTTAATCAGCCGGCACGTCTGGCATCTTGTGGGTAAATATGGCGAACAGTTGTTTATGCCGGATATTCTAAAAATGAAAAAGAAGAATCCGGCTTTGAGTGAAGCTCAAATAAAGAAGGCGTTTCGATTAACTCCGCACGATTTCCGGCGGACAGCCATCACAAGAGCTTTGGATATGGGCGAAAGCTACCGGCGCGTGATGAATGCCAGCCGGCATAAATCTATTACTTCAATTTAACGCTATGATTTTCACCGTGAAGCACTTGAGAAGAACTCGATATTGACCTTGAACTACAACGAATAAGCGGAGCATCAAAACAGCAAAAAGCCAACACTCCTTATTAAATTCGCCGGCTTAGTTTTGGAGAAAATGATTAGGTCAAATCAGCGGTCAAGATAAACCAGGCAGGTGAGCAAAAGTTTTAAGATATTATGAAAATTCTAAAAATCCCTTTAAACATCAGATGTAAGGGAATTTAAGAGTTTTCTGACATTATCCATTATCCATTTTTAATTATCCATTGGTGCTTATCATCTGTGTCAAGCTGCAATTTTGTACGCGATGGATAGCCCAACCTGACATCTTTTTCTTTAGTTTTGGAAAAACGGATCGAAAACTTTCGGCAGAGAATTGTCATCAATTCCGCCATCAGTTTCCTCAACTTCGCTTGCTTAAAACTGTTCAACGATATTGATGGCTAAAGTAGTGCCTTTTTATCATCAGCTGATGATCTTTGTAATTGCGAAAATTCAGATTTACGCGATTATTGCGGCATAATGAGTGTTGCTAATACCCCTTTATCTTTATTAACTAAAGAAATTTGTCCGTCGTGTTGATTAACAATCTTATAAACTACCGATAAACCTAAACCTAAACCTTTATCTTTGGTCGTGAAAAAAGGATCAAAAATCTTCGCTTTATCAGCTTCACTAATGCCGCCACCGGTGTCTTCGGTTTCGATGAAAAATTTGCCGTCCTTTTGAAAGGTCCGAAATATAAGGGTGCCGCCTTCGGACATCGCTTGTAATGAATTGATTGCCAAATTTAACAAAACTTGTTTGATTTGTTCGGCATCAACGGAAACAAGCGGCAAGTTTGCGGCTAAATCTTCGACAATTTCGACCTTTTGACCGTTCGCTTGATTTTCAATTAAAAGTTTAACCGAGTGAATCAATTCATTTATATTTGTCGGCTGACGATCCGGCTTTTTGGCGCGGGCGAAATGAAAAAATTCCTGCACGAGCCGGTCAATTCTCTCGACTTCCGTTTTGGCGATTTCCGCAAATTCGCGGCGCGGGCTGTCTTTGGCGAGTTCGTCTTCGAGAATCTCGACCGCGCCTTTGATCGCGCCGAGCGGATTGCGTATTTCGTGAACCACGCCCGTTGCAATTTCCGCGAGTGATGAAAGACGTTCGGCTTGAAGAAGCTGTCCGACGGTCTGCCGCAAATCAGCGTAAGCTGTCTGCAATTCGGCGTTGATGCGTTCGGCGCGTTCGTGTTCGCGCCGTTTTTGATCGCCGAGCCAGCCCGTAACTGCGCCGATGACGAAAAATAAAGCGATTTCAGCGTATTGATTAAGCGCGTAATCGTAATTCTGATGCTGCCAGTGCATCGAAATATGCGGAACATAACTGATGCAGGCAAACAGAGCCGCGCCCAGACCTCCGCGCCAACCATACCAAAAGGCGGCTAAAATGATCGGAATGTAATAAAGTCTTTGATAAATTTGGTGAAAAACGAGGTTGTCAATCGGCGTGAGAAAATGCAGGGCGGATACCAAAATAACCGAACCGCCGAGAAATAAAACGGAAATTGTGTGATTTTTTTTATTCATCAATTTCGGCTTTTTGCATTCGATAAATCAGCGCACTGCGCGTGATGCCCAAATAACGCGCCGTTTGGGATTGGTTGCCGTCGTGCATATCGAGCGCGTGATTGATAATATCGCGTTCAACTTCGTCGAGCGAGATGTTTTCGGCGGGCAGTTCAAAACGGACATTGCCGAAATTTTGCAAAGGCTTTTTGACGTATTCGGGAACATCTGCGAGCGTCAGATTCTGTTCATCCGATAAAACGATCATTCGTTCGACCAGATTTTCCAGTTCGCGGACGTTTCCCGGAAACACATAATTTGAAAGCGAGTCGAAAACTTCGCGGGCGATTTTCAAGTTTTTAAATTTATGCTTTTCTTTGGAGATTTTGAAAAAATAATTTATCAAAAGCGGAATATCTTCACGGCGGGCGCGAAGCGGCGGCAGATTTACGGGAACAACTGCGAGGCGAAAATATAAATCTTCGCGGAAACTGCCGTCTTCGACCATTTTTTCTAAATTTTGATTGGTTGCGGCGATAATGCGAACATCAATTAAGCGCGGAATATTTTCGCCGACGCGAACAATTTCCTGTTCCTGCAAAACGCGCAGAAGTTTCGGCTGAACATCGAGCGGCATCGCGCTGATTTCGTCCAAGAAAAGAGTCCCGCCGTTCGCCGCTTCAAACTTTCCTTTCGTGTCGGACATCGCGCCCGTGAACGATCCTTTTTTATAGCCGAAAAGTTCGGCTTCGATCAGACTTTCGGGAATCGCGGCACAGTTTAACGGGATAAATGGCTTGTCTTTACGCCGTCCCGAAAAATGAATTCCTTTGGCGACGAGTTCTTTGCCCGTGCCTGATTCGCCACTAATTAAAACAGTCGCGTCGGAACGCGAAACACGCCCGACTAAATCTAAAACTTCGCGCATTTTCGCCGAATCACCGATGACATTTTCAAGCCGAAACTGCTTGTCAACAAGCTGACGCAACTGCCGATTCTCGCTTTTCGTTTCGCTGAAATTAAGGGCGCGTTCAATGGTCAGCAAAATTTCGTCGCGGTTAAAAGGTTTGTTGATATAATCGAACGCGCCGGCTTTCATTGCCGTTACCGCCGTTTCGACTTCGCCGAACGCGGTAATGACGATGACGGGAATTTCAGAATCGGCGGCTTTGATTTTTACCAAAAATTCCAAACCCGAAAGTTTCGGCATCCGTAAATCGGTAATCACGCAATCAAAATCGTTTATGCCGAAATTTTCAAGAGCTTCCGCGCCGTCCTTCGCCGTCTGAATTTCAAAGCCCGCTTCGGTCAGTTGATATTCAAGCACGCGGCGCAAATTATCGTCATCGTCGGCGAGCAAGATGGTTTTTTGTTTGTTTTTTTTCACAATTTAGCGGAAAGTTTTCGTTCGGAAATCCGCATTTCGATTGCTTGCAGAGTTTCGATTGCCTGCGCCCTTTTGCCTTCCTGCACGAGGCGGCTGAATTCGAGATATTTTTTCGATAATTCGTCAATCATATTGGCATCGAAACCAATTTCCGCCGCGAGTTTCTCCGCCGTTTCGTCCAACTGAACGGAATTTCGATTTTGCAAACCGCGCACCGCCGCCAAAATCCGCAAAGCGGGCGCGTCAAGCTGTCTTTGAAAAGCGATCACGGATTGTTCGAGCGCACGAAGTTCGCGCTCGCGCCAATTTGCCCGCCACAGAAAAACGCCGAACGCGACGGCGATCACCATATAAAGCAGTCGAAAAATTAAAGCCGTCGGATGCGGCGAAAAAATCTCTGCCCAAAGGCTTTCGGCGTGTACGTCTCCGCCGAGTTCGACGTGCATTACGGCATCAATCAACCACATCGCCGCGCCTAAGCCCGCGCCAAACCAAATTTCTTTATATGACTTAAAAATTTTCATAATCAAAAAGCGAGATTCTCGTTAAAAACAATTCTTGCAGAACCCGCTTTTTCAGATGTATCTCAGCCAATTTCGGTTTGAATTGTTTTGCGTCAAAAAAAAGTTTTGCCGTTCTAACCTACAATTTCAAATTTCTCAGCCGCAAAGCATTCAAGATAACCGATACGGAACTAAAAGTCATCGCCGCCGAAGCGATCATCGGCGATAAAAGAAGTCCGAGAAACGGATACAAAACGCCCGCCGCAATCGGCACGCCGACGAGATTGTAAACAAAGGCGAAAAATAAATTTTGACGAATGTTGCTCATCGTCGCTTCGCTCAAATGCTTTGCCTTTAGAATCCCTCGTAAATCACCTTTGAGCAATGTAATGTCGGCAGATTCCATCGCCACATCAGTTCCTGTTCCCATCGCAATTCCGACATTTGCCTGAGCGAGCGCGGGCGCATCGTTCACGCCGTCGCCCGCCATTGCAACGACTTTGCCCTGCGCTTGCAATTCCTTGACCTTTTCCGCTTTTTGTTCGGGCAGAACATCGGCAAAAACTTGATCAATATTCAAGGCTTTGGCGACGGCTTCGGCGGTTTTCGCGTTGTCGCCCGTCATCATCACGACTTCGATTTTTTGTTTGTGCAACTCTTTGATCGCGTCTTTTGCCGATTCCTTGATCGTGTCCGCTACGCCGACCAGACCGGCGGCTTCGCCGTCAACGGCAACAAACATCACGGTTTGCCCTTCGCCGCGCAGTTCGTCGGCTTTTCCATCATTTGAAAAATCAATTTTGTTATCATCCATCAATTTCGAGTTTCCGAGCAAAACTTTTTTGCCCGCAACTGTTCCGAAAACGCCTTTGCCCGTCACCGATTCAAAGTTTTCAACCTTTGCAAACTCGACATTCCGTTCTTCCGCGCCTTTGACAATCGCTTCGGCGAGCGGATGTTCGCTCGATTTTTCGAGTGATGCGACAAGACTCAAAAGTTCGTTTTCCGGCAGACCGTTTAATGAAATAACCTTTTGCAGTCGCGGCTTGCCTTCGGTCAGAGTTCCGGTTTTATCAACGACTATGACATTTACTTTTTCCAGAGTTTCGAGTGCTTCGGCTTTTTTGACCAAAACGCCGTTTTTCGCGCCGTGCCCCGTGCCCACCATAATTGACATCGGCGTTGCCAGTCCTAAAGCGCACGGGCAGGCGATAATCAAAACCGAAACCGCCGCGACCAATGCGTACGTAAATGAGCCGAAGATCATCCAGACGATGAAAGCAACAATGGCGACGACGACGACCGCCGGAACGAAATACGCCGAAACAATATCGGCGAGTCTTTGAATCGGAGCGCGCGAACGCTGCGCTTCGCCGACCATTCGGACGATTTGCGCGAGAAGCGTGTCGCTTCCGACATTTTCGGCTTTCATTGTAAACGAGCGTTTCCCGTTGATCGTGCCTCCGATGATTTTGTCGCCGGAAACTTTTTCGACGGGAATCGATTCGCCCGTCACCATTGATTCGTCAACATTCGTTTTGCCTTCTAAAATTACCCCGTCAACCGGAATTTTCTCGTTGGCACGAACTCTGAGAGTTGCGCCTTTCTGCACATCCTTGAGTGCGATTTCTTCTTCCGTGCCGTCGTCAAAAACGACAATTGCCGTGTCCGGTGCAAGTCCAAGCAGTTCTTTGATCGCGCTTGAAGTTTGTGAACGCGCACGAAGTTCCAGAACCTGACCGAGCAGAACGAGCGTCGTAATGACCGCCGCCGCTTCAAAATAGACGGCGATGAGATTCGTGTGGGTGTCGCGCATCGAAAGAGGAAATATCTGCGGGAAAAACAAGGCGGCGAGGCTGTAAAGATAAGCCGCGCCCGTTCCCATCGCCACGAGGGTGAACATATTCGGGCTGGCGTTTTTGACCGATGCCCAGCCGCGCTCGAAAAACGGAAAACCGCCCCACAAAACGACCGGCGTGGCGAGCGCGAATTGTATCCAGAGCGAAATATTGATCGGCACGATCTCATTAAACGACGGAAACATTTCCGCCATTGCCAGAATAAAAACCGGAATTGTCAGCGCGGCGGAAATCCAGAAACGCCGTTTCATATCAATCAATTCCGGTTCGGGCGCGTCCGTCAAAGAAATGACTTTTGGTTCTAGTGCCATTCCGCAAATCGGGCAACTTCCCGGACCGATCTGAACAATCTCCGGGTGCATCGGGCAAGTGTATTCCGTTCCCTTTGATTCGGCTTCTAACTTTTCTTCCTCTTTTTCTTCGAGAAAACTTTTCGGGTTTTGTTTGAATTTACTCAAACAACCTGTTGAGCAAAAGTAATAAATTTCGCCCTCGAAATCATAATTTCCGGCGGCAGTTTCCGGCGCGACCGACATGCCGCAGACCGGATCAATAAACTCGCCTTCGGGCGCGGCTTTCATCGCGCCGTGCGAAGCTTTGGTTTCACCACTTTTTTGAGATATGTTCGCTTTCGCCGGTTCGATAATTTTGTTCTCGCCTTTTTCGAGATTTGAAACGTATTTATTTTTACAGCCTTCCGCGCAAAAATAAACGGTTTCGCCCGATTCCGGTTCATATTTCGCGGCGGCGGTTTCCGGGCTGACCGACATCTTACAGATCGGGTCAATGTGAGTGCCTTCTTTATCAATTCGCATCGGATCGGCATTTTGGGATTCGGTTTTAAGACTCGAATCCGAAATGTTATTTTGCCGCTTGAAAGTTTCAAAACAGCTCTTACTGCAAAAATAAACCGTCTCGCCGCCGTATTCCAGACTTGCCGCCGCCTTTTCCGGCTCGACCGTCATTCCGCAGATCGGGTCAATATATTCTTTTTTGGTCGTCGTTTCTTGTATCATAATGTGCCTCTCATTTTCCTTTTTCCGTCGGATAAATTTTCGGTAGTGCTAAAAATGTAATGCTGATAAATTTTATATGAATTGCCGATGACGGAATTTGTCAAACAGACTGTTAGTCTGTTTGAACAGGCTAACAGCCTGTTCTACGTTTTATGACATCCATTTTTCAAACAAAAAATTAGTTGATGACAATTCTTATAAAGCATTACATTTTTAGCACTACCAAATTTTCCTTTTCCGGCTTACTACCGACAGTTTACAACTTGATAGCAAGTATCAAGTCAAGCCCAATTTTAACAAGTTTCGCATTTTTGAGAAGAATTTGCCGCAGATTAACGCGGATAAACGCCGATTTTAATACAATTTTATCCGCGTAAATCTGCGTAAATCTGCGTAAATCTGCGTAAATCTGCGGCAAAAAATTCTTTACTTCTTTCAAAAAACTATTCTAATCCTTCATTTCAGCGACCGATTCGATCAAATGACAGACCGAATCGCCGTTCGGCATTGCGTTTTCCATCTCCGCCCAATCGTTTAAAGAATTTTCCATTTTCATTTGCAGCTTCTGCATTTCCCGAATCTTTCGTTTGTTCTCGTCAATCCGCGCTTTGACAACATCCCGAACAAGCGGACACGGCGAATTTCCGTGGTTGGCTTCGTCCAAAATCTGCGAAATTTCCGCCAGGGTGAAACCCAAATCCTTCGCCGCCATAATAAATCGGAGGCGCGTCGCGTCGGAGAATTGATAAACTTTATAACCGTTGCGCGGATGACGCGAAGGTTTTAAAAGCCCGATTTTTGTATAATGCCGTACAGTATAAACCGGCACATCGGTTTTATTTGCCAGAACGCTTGCTGTCAACATAATTTTTTTAATTTTGTGGCGCACTCTTTTGACGGCGCGGCGCGCTTGAATGCCAATGGACGATCTGCCACTGTCCTTTTTTGTTTTTCTCTAAAACGGCAGTAGCAAGTCCCGCGCCGTCGAAACGTTTGCCGTCTGCGTCGCCGGAAATCGTATAATTCATCGTCGCAAACGCCAGATTTCCCGAAACTTTTGTTTTTATATCTGAAAAAGCATAATTCGTGTTTTTAAGCTCTTTCATTTCCGGCGCGAGATGATTGTTCCGGTAATCGAGCCAGCCGTAATTGGCGTGTCCGCTTTCAAAGACCGTTACGCTCTCGCTGTTCGACCAAATTTTATCCATCGTTGCCAGATCGTTTTTTTCAAACGCCGCCGCATTTTGCCGCAAAACATCTGCAACGGCTGTTTCGTCAGTGGTTTGCGCCGAAATGTTTATAGAATTTACTCCGATAATCATCAAGGCTAATGCTAAACCAAATGCCGCCGCCGAAACTTTTTTCAAATTCAACTTTTTTTTCATAATTTTTCCCTCAAATAATAAAAATCAATTCCTTTTTAATTTTGACGTCAGCCAAATCGCTGAAGGCATGAGCATTGTCAATTGCAGAAACGGCAGAAGTCCCGTGCCGAGAACCGGCAGAACCGGCATTCTTTCGTCATACGACCAGAGATCGAATGTAAAAGCTATCTGCTCGAAAAATACTGCGGTTAATGCGCCGGGAACAGCGGCAGAAAGATAAAATTTCCAATTAACGCCGGCAAAAATTTTGTGCAGAATCCAAAAAACCGCAATTGTGACAATTCCGTCAATAACTGCCGCAAAAGTGCAGAATAAAAGCATTTTGCCGCTGCTTACACCGCTCATATTAAAGGCAAAGGTTTGAGAAATTTCCCAGATCAAGTTCAATCCGAACGCCGTCGCAAATAAAACCGCGTAGAACGAAAAAGAGTTTTTGGATTTCTCATTCAGCATTTTTCTCAAATCATACTCAAGTTAAATTTTCCGAAAACGGCGGAACATCGGTTTCAACCATCGTTTCCTCGCCGAACATATTTACACCGCCGGATTTTTCGGCATCGCGTTCACGGATAATTTTCTCCGCCGCGTGTCTGCCGAATTTATAAAACACGGCGGGCGTGACGATCTGGTCGAGCAATGTCGAAGTAAAAATTCCGCCCAAAACAACAACTGCGAGCGGATGCAGAATTTCTTTTCCCGGCGCACCGGCGGCGATTGCCAGCGGGACGAGCGATAAACCTGCCGTCAGCGCGGTCATCAAAACCGGAACTAATCTTTCGAGCGAACCGCGAATGACCATTTCTTCGGTAAAATCTTCGCCTTCTTCTCTAATCAAATGCAGATAATGCGAGATCATCATAATTCCGTTTCTGGACGTAATGCCGACGAGTGATATGAAACCGACAAGCGTCGCAATCGAAAACACGCCGCCGGTTAGAAGCAAAGCGGCAATCGCGCCGATCAGGGCGAGCGGGATATTTATCATCACCTGAAGCGCCGAATGCCAATCGCCGAGGGCTTTGATCAGGATGAAGAAGATGGCGATCAGCGAGAAAATTGTCAGCAAAGACAGCGTTCTCGTCGCGGCTTGCTGCGCTTCAAACTGTCCGCCGTATTCGAGAAAATAGCCTTGCGGCAGATCAACCTGCGCGGCGACTCGGACACGCATATCAGCGACGACCGAACCGAGATCGCGTCCCGCCGTGTTTGCCTGAATTACGATTCTGCGCTGCGTGTTTTCCCTGAGAACCTGATTCGGTCCGGGCAGATTCTCGATTGAAGAGACCGCCGAAACGGGAATCTGCGTTCCCTGCGGCGTGTCAATCGTGACGTTTTTGAGAGCGTCGAGATTATTTCTCGCTTCGTCTGCAAAACGCACGACGACATCGAAACGCCGCTGACCCTCGACGGCTTCGGAAACTTTTTTGCCGTTCAGAGCGGTTTCGAGCGTTTCCGTGATTTCACCGGCGTTCAAGCCGTATTGCGCGGCGCGGGCGCGGTCAACATTAAAGCGGATTTGCGGGATCAAAACTTGTTTTTCGATCAGAACGTCGGTCGCGCCCGGAACTGCGGCGATGACGTTGCGGATTTCTTCGGCTTTAGAGCGCAAAACACCCAGATCGTCGCCGAAAAGTTTGACGGCGATTTGAGCGCGAACGCCCGATTGCAAATGGTCTATGCGGTGCGAGATCGGTTGTCCGACGTTGGTCGAAACGCCCGGAATGACGGCGAGTTTCTCGCGTATCTCTTCGAGAATCACTTCGCGTTCACGCGCGTCTTCCTTTTTCAGATCAACGTCAATTTCCGTGTAATGAACACCTTCGGCGTGTTCGTCCATCTCGGCACGTCCGGTTCTGCGCCCCGTCGAGATTACTTCCGGCACTTCCAAAAGTAGTTTTTCGGCGATCTGCCCGATGCGGTCGGATTCGCTCAAAGAAGTTCCGGGCTGTGCCTGAAT
>JBBRVS010000130.1:0-15523 GCA_038246645.1 Pyrinomonadales bacterium | reverse complement strand
GTTTCTTGTTATTAAACTCTTGTCCCTCGTTTCTTTTCCCTTGTTCCTAATTCCTCAACGCTTTTGTGAAAAATTCGATTACCCTTTGGTCGTAAATATTTAACTGCTCGATTGAAGCGTTCGTTAAATTATAACCCGACGGGTTGAAATCGAGTTTTGCTTCGACATTCGTATCGCCGGCAAAGCACCGGCTCAACTTTTCTGTAGATTCCCGGAGTTCGGGAACATCCGTTCCGCCGAGCAGTAAAACCTGCCGGTTATCAACCGTTTTGGCAATATTGCAAGCTGCTTCGTGATTGTAGCAATTGTTGTAAAAATAAAGATATGTGCCGTAAGAGGCGATGGTCGAAGTAACAGAAACGGCAAACGGAAAGCGTTTGCCGATTGCCGAACCGAGAACTTGATCGGAACCGGTCGGAACGGAATCAAGCACCAGAGCTTTGATATTTTTGTCTTGCGAAGCGGCTTTAAGTGCGGCAAATGCCCCCATTTCAACGCCGTAAAATCCGATGTTTTCGCCGACCAGAGTTGCCTGCTTTTCGGTTTTCAAACCGCGCATAAATTGAATTGCCGCCAATGCGTCTTCGGTCTCGCAACCGCCGAATGAAGTATTTTTCGCCGTCGGTTCTGCACCGTGTCCACGTTGATCGGGCATTAAGATCGTAAAATTTGTCGCTTCATTGATTTTTATGCCTAAATCCAAAACGTGCGAACGGTCTGCGCCGTAGCGATGCAGTAGAATCACCGCCGGTGCGCCTTCCGCGCCACGCAAAAGCCAGCCGCGAGCCGCTGTGCCATCGGAATTTGTCCAATTGTCATTGGTAATGCGTGCGCCGCGTGTGCTTAATTGTCCGTATTTTTCGGGCGTGACGAGATAAGCCGCCGCGCTCGGCTGCGAAGTTTCGTGAACGAACCAGATCGAAGCTGCGCCCAAAGCGACGACGATCAATGTTACAACCGGAAGAAAAAGCTGAAAAAAACTTTTAAAAAGACGTTTGGTTTTTGCCATAATTTTGTTGAATCGGAATATTTAATTGCGCATTGATTGGAAAGAAAATACAACTTGAATTTATTTTCGAGAGTCAAAACGGTAGTCCTTGAAAAAAAGAACTTTTGGTAAGCCAGTTAAAATGTTACCATAACCGACAGGTATTTTGGAAGAGTTTTAAAATAAGTTATGAAGATAAAAATTTCCGTCGTTTTTCTAATCATTTTTGCTTTTTGTTTTAATGCATTCGGGCAAACTATAGCGAAAAATGAATCGAAACCGAAAAGCACTGCCACCTCAAAAACACAGTTTTTCCCGCTTTCCGAATTAAAGGAAGGAATGAAAGGCACGGCGCGCACCGTTTTTCGCGGCAGCGTGGCGGAAGAATTTACGGTCGAGATTTTAGGAATCGTGCCGGGCGCAATCGGTCCGAAACAAGATATGATCGTCGGTCGCCTGAGCGGCGGAAATGCCGACCGAACTGCCGTTTTTGCCGGAATGAGCGGTTCGCCCGTGTATATTGACGGCAAGCTCGTCGGCGCAATCGCCTATAGTTTCCCGTTTTCCAAAGAACCGATCTGCGGAATTACGCCGATTGACCAGATGATCGGGATTTTCGAGCAAAACCAACCGCTTTCGACCGAAATAAAAGAGCCGCGCACATTTTCTTTCAGCGAACTCGCTTCAACGGACGCGAATATGCTCGTGCCTGAAAATTCGAGAATTTCAAATCAGCTTCTGGCAAATGTCAGTTCGAATTCGGCATTGATTCCGGTTCTCGGACAAACCTTTCAGCCGATTGCCACGCCGATCAGCTTTAACGGTTTCTCGCCGAAAACCCTAAAGGTTTTCGAACAACAGCTTCTGGCGGTCGGTTTACTGCCCGTCGCTTCGGTCGGCGGTTCCGCACCGATTTCACCGCTCAAAAAAGCCGATGAAACAACGCTTTTAGGCGGCGATTCGGTTTCGATGCAATTGACGCGCGGCGATTATTCATTAGCGGCGGCGGGAACGGTAACTTACCGCGACGGCGATAAAATCTATGCTTTCGGGCATCCGTTTTTAAGTCTTGGAACTTCCGATCTGCCGATGTCTGAGTCGAGCGTCGTCACGGTGATTCCGAGTGTCAACAATTCATTTAAGCTCGCCGTTCCCGGAGATTTGGTCGGAAGTATGACGCAAGACCGCGCCACCGGAGTTTACGGTACGCTCGGTCAAACGCCGAAAATGATTCCGGTTCAAATAAATCTCGTCACGAGCCGCAATCAGAAACAAACTCTGAATTTCGAGGTCGCCCGGGACGACAGTTTAACGCCGCTTTTAATGAACATCGGCATTTATAACTCCCTGGTTGCCAACGAACGCGGAATGGGTGATTCGACCGTCGAAATCAGCGGCGAAATCAATATCAAAGGTCAACAACCGATAAAACTTGCTAACCGGTATTCCGGCTCAAGCGCCACGCAATTCGCATCGCTTTCAGTCGCGCTTCCGGTTAATGCAATTTTGAACAGCCGTTTCGACAATATAGAAATCAGTGGAATCACATTAAACTTGAATACGATTGACGGCAGCAAAACGGCGAGCCTTGAGAGAATTTCGCTTGACCGAACGCAGGTTAAGGCAGGCGAAACGGTTGAAATGCAGGCGTTTATCCGCACCAACACGGGCAGAGTTTTAGCACAAAAAATTCCGGTTCAAATTCCGGCAAACACGCCCGAAGGAAAGCTCAATATCACGGTCGGCGACGGCAATTCGATTCAGCAAAACGCGCTTTCCAAGCAGTTTATTCCGCAGGATTTGAGCGATCTGATTAAAACGATCAATGAGATCAAAAAAACCGACCGGCTTTACGTGCAGATCAACCGCGTCACGAGCGGCGCAATAATCGGTTCGAACGAAATGCCGAATCTGCCGCCGTCGGTTCTCGCGACGATGAACAACAACCGCACCGCCGGAGGTTTTACGCCGACGATGCAGACCGTTCTAATCGAACAGGAAGTCGCTCCGGCTGAATTTCTGATTTCAGGTCAGCAGAGTTTGCAGATTGAAGTAGTGAAATAGTAGAAAGTAAATAGAAAGAAAAATCTAAACGGATTTTGAATTATGAGAATATCAAAAATTAAATACTTTATATTTCGTTTAGTAAAAGAGATTTAATAACATCATCCACAGAAGATATACTGAATATCAGATAATGTTGGCTTCGTTTTTCTAGTAATTCATAAGGTAGCTCAACATTTGTCTAAAAATCGCCATTCGGAATACTGGTTTTTCTTGGTCATTACTTGAGTTGAACAAATTTATCAACTGGATGATGTTATTAAACTGCCGTTACTTAGGTTCATTTTTTAGCGTGGTTGCTTTACCAATTTTCACTTTTACTCTTGGCATTATCGGTACTCTGATTTGGCAGGAATTTGTTTCTCCACCGACCGTATCTCTTTGTCAACTTGCTCAAACTCCGTATTTTTATATGGGGCGAACTATTCGGGTTGAAGCCGACGCATTTGGCGGATTTGGGACAGTTTTGATCACCGATAAAAACTGCAATCTGATAGACATCGCCGCTTCCGGCGTTTGGAAAGCCGAAGATTTTGAACCGAGTTTGGATGTTCAGAAACTTTATTCCGAGTCAGAATCCGAAACTTATCAAGCGCGTATTTTAATTACAGGACGTTTTAATCCAAATGCTGCGAGAGGCTGTTATGTCCCAAAGGCTGCTATTCGAGCAACGAAAATCGAATTAAAATCTGAAATAAAAACCGAATTGCTAGAGAAACGTAAAGAATAAGCAGCGCATTCAAACGCCCTGCTTTTTTTAATTTTTTGTGCTAAATTTCTTTTATGAATAATTTAGCCAAACTTTTACACGCCGCGAGTTTTGCCGCCCGCAAACACACCGGGCAAACGCGCAAAGGCGACGACGGTGCGCCGTATATCAATCATCCGCTGGAAGTCGCCAATCTTCTGGCAAACGTCGGAAAGGTCGAAGATTTCGATGTTTTGATCGCCGCCATCCTGCACGATACGGTCGAAGATACAAAGACAACAAAAGAAGAAATCGAAGATTTATTCGGCAAAACGGCGGCTTCAATCGTTATGGAAGTTACCGACGATAAATCTCTGCCGAAAGCCGAACGCAAGCAGAAACAGGTCGAACACGCGCCGCATCTGTCAAACGGCGCAAAACAATTAAAACTCTGTGATAAAATCAGCAATATCACCGATGTGATGAATAATCCGCCCGCCGGTTGGTCGAAAGAAAGACGGCTCGAATATATCGAATGGGGCGAAAAAGTTGCGAAAGGGTTGCGCGGCGTTAATCAAAACCTGGAAAATTATTTTGACGAATTGATTATCAAAGCCAAAAAGAGTTTTGAATAAAGGAATGACAAATCAATAATTATGAGTAGTAGTAATGAAGAAGTAAGGGAAGATTCACCGTCTTCTGAAATAAATTACCGCAGACTCTTTGAAACCGCCCGCGACGGTATTCTGATTCTTGACGGGAGAACGCAAAAAATCATTGATTCTAATGAATCTATGACTAAACTCTCGGGCTACTCTCGCGAACAATTATCGGGTCAGGAACTACTGGAAATCGGTTTTTTCAAAAATGCTGAAAAATGCCGGATTGCCTTCGCGGAAATTAATCAGAAAGGCTGTATTTTTTGCGAAGATGCTGCGCTACAGACCAAAACGGGAAAAAATCTGGATATAGAATTTTCGGCAAATATTTATCAGGAAAATGAGCGTCAATTCATTCAGTGCCATATTCGCGACATCACCGTACGAAAGGCTGAGCGGGAACGAATGGCGCAAACATCCGTAGTGTTGGCGCAAATTGCCGGCAAGGCGGCGAGTCTCGGCGGATGGACGATTAAGCTGCCCGAACGCACGCTTACCTGGTCGGATGAAAACTGCGCCATTCACGAAGTGCCGCCGGGTTATCAGCCGACTTTGGAAGAAGGCATCGGTTATTATCCCGAAGAATATCGCGCGGAAGTCATAAGGTATGTTGATAACTGCATTCAGAACGGAACGCCTTACGACTTTGAACTCCCGAAATACACCGCCAAAGGGCGTTTGATCTGGGTGCGTTCGATCGGCGCGGCGGTGCGCGATGACGAAGATAAAATCATCGGTGTGCAAGGCGCATTTCAGGATATTACGAGCCGTAAATTAGCTGAAATAGAGCGTGAAAGTTTGATCAAAGAGTTGCAAAGTGCGCTTGCCGAGGTCAGAACATTGCGGGAATTTCTGCCGATCTGCTCTTACTGCAAAAAGGTGCGCGACGACCAGAATTACTGGCTGCAGATCGAGAATTATATTTCCGTTCATACCAGCACACAGTTCAGCCACGGCATCTGTCCCGATTGTTATGAAAATTTAGTTCCCCAAATCGAGAAATTAAAGCAAAGAATTGGTGACACAGATGCTTTAGATTAAGTTCAAACAGCTTTTCAAACCTGAAACGGCTGACGCGGGCAATCCGGCAGCGTGAAAAACTAGAAGCTATCTCAAAATAAAATATTTGGTTAAGCAAGCCGCTCTCAAGACCGCGTTTCCCTTATAAATTAACGGTGAAACGCGGTCTTGAGAGCGGCTTGCTTAACGGTGGTTTGTATTTTTGAGATGGCTTCTAAAAATCTGAAAACTTTTAAGATTAAGTTTGATTTTTATCTCCTCCGCTTCCGATTTATCTGTTACAATTAAATTGCGAATTACGCATTTTCCTCATTTTTTTTAATTTCTTCACCGAGCATATCTAATAATTTACCTTAAATAACCGATATGTAATAAATAATCCCCGGTGATTATTTATTTTTGGTAATTTTCCTTAATAATTTCTTCGCTTTTATACCTGTTTCAATTAATCCTTACTATTACAAAAAATTTAAGCAATTCGACCATAAAGCCTGATAAATTTTTATTATCTAAAGCCGTGTTGAGCATTTTTGGAAATTGCAAAAAAGTCTTAATTTATGAATAAATTCCTCCGCTTAATTCTCAAATTAGTCAGACACCTCTGGCTGCCTCTCACTGTGGTTTTTATCGGGCTGTCAATTACTTTTTTTCTCTGGCAGTCTTTCTGCAAACAAGAAAACGCTAATATCGAGCGCACGTTAAAAATTGAAGCGGAAAGTATTCAAAACGGGGTTGAGGTCGAATTGCGGGAACGGATCTTCGCTCTCGAGCGAATGGCTGACCGCTGGGCAAACGATCCGCGCGGAACGTCGCCGGCTGCATGGGAGAACGATGCCGGAAATTATTTCAAGGATTTCAAGGGTTTTCAGGCGGTTCAATGGGTTGATACGTCATATCATATTCGCTGGGTTAACCCGTTAGACGGTAATCAAGCGGCGGTAAATCTCGATTTAACGAAGCATCCGGGATGGCAAAAGATTTTCGACACCGCGCGCGAAAACGGACAAACGGCGGTTCTTCATAATCCGAGGCTGGCGCAGGGCGGGCGCGGCGTGGCGGCGTATTGTCCGATCGGACAGGGGGAAACATTCAAGGGTTTTATCGTCGGGGTTTTTCGCGTCGAAAAATTGTTCGGAACGATGCTCAATCCGGAAATAGCCAAAAATTACGATATTCTCGTAAAAAATGAAAATGAAACAATTTACAAAAGCGGCGGGGATTTTAATCAGTCGGATTTTGCGGCAATTCAATTAATTTCTTTTACAAATGATCAATGGCAGATGGAAGTTTCACCGAAAAAATATCAAATCGCCCTGTTAAGGAATCCGACCGACGAAATCGCGCTTTTTTCCGGTTTATTATTTTCTGCTCTGCTCGGTTTGGCGGTTCATTTTGCCCAGCGCGCGCGCCGGAAAACAACAAGTCTGCGAATCGAGATGAGTATTCGCCAAAAGGTTCAAAACGAGCAAAAACAACTTATTTCCATTCTCGATGCCAGCGAGGAACGTCTGAAACTTTTTGTCAAACACACGCCGAGCGCCGTCGCCATGCTCGATTGCGAGATGCGCTACGTTCTGACCAGCGAGCGGTGGCTGACCGATTACAAACTCGATAATCAGGACATCACCGGTCGCAGTCATTACGAGGTATTTCCTGATATTCCCGAACGCTGGAAGGAAATTCACCGGCGCGGCATAAAAGGCGAAATTCTTAAATGCGACGAAGACCCGTTTCCGCGTGAAGACGGTTTGCTCGAATGGCTCAAATGGGAAATGCGCCCGTGGCACGATAACACGGGCGAGATCGGCGGAATAATATTTTTTACCGAAATCATCACCGAGCGCAAACGAATGGAGCAGTTGCTGCGAAATACGGCGGCGATGCAGAAAGCGATTCTCAACAGTGCCAATTATTCGGTAATTTCAACCTCGACCGACGGAACGATTCTGACCTTTAACAAAATGGCGGAAGAATTATTGGGCTATACCGCCGAAGAAGTAATCGGGCGCAGTTCGCCGGCATTTATTCACGATTTGGGCGAAGTCGAGGAAAGAGCAAGAGAATTGTCCGCCGAACTCGGACAGGAGATCGAACCGGGCTTCGAGGTTTTTGTCGCTAAATCACGGTTAGGCGCATTGGATGAGCGCGAATGGACTTATATTCATAAGGACGGCACACGCTTTCCGGTGATGCTTTCGATTACGGCTCTGCAGAATGAAAAAGGGCATATCACGGGCTTTCTCGGTGTCGGCAGAGATATTACGGAGCGCAAAAAACTGGAAGCGCAGCTGATCGAAGCGCACGATGCCGCGCTGGAAAGCACGCGGCTTAAATCGGAATTTCTGGCAAATATGTCGCACGAAATCCGCACGCCGATGAACGGCATCATCGGAATGACCGATCTCCTGCTCGACACAAATCTCGACAGCGAACAATTCGATTATACAGATACCATTAAAACCAGCGGCGATGCGCTGTTAAATGTCATCAACGACATTCTCGATTTCTCGAAAATCGAAGCCGGAAAACTCGATATTGAAACCATTGATTTCGACCTGCTCAATTTGGTTGAAAACGTCGTCGAACTTTTTGCCGAGCAGACACAGCGGAAAAAAATCGAGTTGTTATCATTGATCGAAAGCGACGTTCCGCATAATCTGCTCGGCGATCCGGGCAGAATCCGCCAGATTTTAACCAATTTGATCGGCAACGGCGTTAAATTTACCGAAAAAGGCGAGGTCAGCGTCTATGTTTCAAAATTGAGCGAAACGGATAAAAAGGTCAGCCTTCGATTTTCGGTAAAAGATACGGGAATCGGAATTTCCCCGAAAGCTCAAAAATCTTTATTTCAGGCATTTATGCAGGCGGATGGTTCGACCACCCGCAAATACGGCGGCACGGGACTCGGTTTGGCAATTACCAAACAGCTGGTCGAATTAATGAACGGACAGATAAGTGTCGGCGGCGAAGAAGGAATCGGTTCCGAATTTTGTTTTACGCTCGAACTTGAAAAACAATCCGCAGATCAAATCAATGAAATCCGCAAACCCGCCGGTTTGAAAGGCTTAAAAGTCTTGATTGTTGATGATAACCTGACCAACCGCAAGGTTTTATCATATCAGACCAAATCCTGGAAAATGTTGCCGACGGAAGCCGAAAACGGTGTAATCGCCCTTGAAACGCTAAAAATGGCGGCGGAAGAAAATAAGCCGTTCGATCTGGCAATTCTCGATTTGATGATGCCGATTATCAGCGGTTTCGATCTGGCAAAACTGATCAAAGACGAGCCTTTGCTGAAAGATTTACGCCTTATCATTATGCCTTCCTACGGACAACGCGGCGACGGGGAAAAGGCGCGCGAATTGGGGATCAACGGCTATCTGGTAAAACCCGTCAGACAGGCGAATTTGTTTGACTCGATTGCCGCCGTGATGGGAGAAAAGCAAGATTTTGTAACTGAAGAAACTAAAGGACTCGCCAAACGTCCCACTACCAATGAAAACAATTTAAGGTCGCAGCACAGAATTCTGATTGCCGAAGACAATGAAATAAATCAGAGAGTTACGCGCCTGCAGCTCGAAAGATTAGGCTATCAAGTAGATGTCGTGGCGGACGGAAATCAGGCTCTGACCGCTTTATCGTGTCAGGCATATTCGCTCGTTTTGATGGATTGCCAGATGCCCGTGATGGACGGCTACACGGCAACCGCCGAGATTCGCCGGCGCGAACACGGAACGAATTATACGCCCGTGATCGCTCTGACGGCGAATGCCATCGAAGGCGAACGCGAAAAATGCCGTCTTTCAGGAATGGATGATTACATCAGTAAACCTTTCCGGAAAGACCTGCTTATTGAAACAATCGAACGAAATATCAATTTTTTCAGCGGCAGCGAAGATTCAACTGATAAAACCGATTTCGAGCAAATAAAAACGGATGAAGATCAATTGATTGATCTTGAAGTTCTCGCCGAAATAACCGATCACGACCCGCAGCTGCGGCAGGATTTATTGGAACTTTACGTCGAACAAACCGATGACCGGATAAATCAGCTTTCCAAAGCCGTCGAAACCAAGGATTTCGGCGAAATTTACCGCCTCGCGCATACCTGTCTCGGTTCGAGCGCAACGCTCGGAATGACGGCAATGGTCGAGCCGCTGAGAAGTATGGAAAAAGCCGGAAAAAATGCCGATATTAAAACGGCAGTTGAACTCAACGCTCAACTGCAATTTGTTTATGTTAAACTTAATAAACAGCTTAGAGAATTATTAGTCGTTTCGTAAAAAAGCAGATAAACTTTTTCATCCGATGTTGATAATTCGATACAATTATTGCCTATAAAAGTTATGTCAAAAATCGTCATTATCGAAGACAACGAACTCGTTGCGCGAATCTACGAACGAAAATTAATTAAAGAAGGACATCTGACGGGAGTCGCGCTGGACGGACGCACCGGACTGGAAATGGTTCGCCGGATTAATCCCGATCTGGTTCTGGTTGATCTGCTTCTGCCGGACATTTCCGGCGTTGAGGTTATTAAAGAACTGCGGAAAGATTCGAAATTTGCCGACCTTTCAATCATCGCATATTCCGCCGACAGCTATCTGCTCAATGAGGTAAAGGACGCGAATCCGACAAAAATCATTTCAAAATCAGATATTTCGGCGCGTGAGATATTGAATCAAATCGAAAGCTTGCTGAAATCCATTCACACCTGGGACGTTTACGAACCGAATAAATTAACCGGCGATCTGAAGGAAGTTTCTTCTGATTCCACCGGAGAAAATTCCGATCTGTTAAAGAAATTTTTAATTGTCGAAGATGATTTAATAGTTTTAAATGTTGTCAGAGATACGGTTGAAAAGCTCGGCTACACGGCGGTTTGCGCCGGAGACGGGCGCGAAGCCTACCAGATTCTCAATAAAGACGCTAATTTTGTCGCCGGCATTTTCGATGTCGAAATACCGCATATCAGAGGCACCGATCTGGTCAAATATATGCGAACCGAAAAAAGATTAGCCGGAATTCCGGTCGTCATAATGACCGCCGAACAAAAAAGCATCAGAATCCAGCTCGACAGTTTTTCTTCCGGCGCGACGCTTTTTATGCCCAAACCCTTCAAACGCGAGGCTCTTGAATCAATAATAAATCTACTGGTGAAAAAAAGTAATTAACAAAAAGTTAAGGTATGTGTAGTTCAACGAAGAGCGGGGGCTTCAGCCCAATGGCATTAAGTTAAGCGAAAATCGGAAAACAGACTGTTAGTCTGTTTTCCACACAGCAACACTAAATGATTGATAAATAAAGACTCCTTAATGGTCAAGGAATGAACAGACTGACAGTCTGTTCTACTTTTGGTGCTCAACTTAATGCCATTGGGCTCTGCCCCCGCTCTTTATGCACTAAACTTTATCTGTAACTTTTACTAATTAACCTTTCGCTTGAGAATCGCCCTCGATCCAAATTTCGCCGTCCGCGTAAACTTCTTTTTTCCAGATCGGAACGGTTCGTTTTAATTCCTTGATCAGCCATTCGCACGCTTCAAAAGCGGCGCGGCGATGCGGTGATGCGACCGAAATGACAACGCTCGTTTCGCCGATCTCCATTTTTCCAAGGCGGTGAACGATGCCGATGTTTTCTATATCAAACCGCGCTTTGGCGTTTTCGATCAGCTTTTCCATTTCTTTGAGTGCCATCGGCTGATATGCTTCATAAACCAGATACTGCGTTTCGCGTCCTTTCGTAAATTTCCGGACAAAACCGTCCAGAGTTACAATCGCGCCGCAGTTTTCCGGCACGACGCGCCGCGCAATCTCGCCGATATTAAGCGGTTCGGTGGTGATTTCGTAAAAATCCTTTGTTTGTCCTTCGTCCTTTGTCATTTGTCCTTTGCAAAATCAGTATAGCGAACGGTAGTGAGCAGGTTTGAGTAAATTCAACTCAAATTGAAAATCAACGCGCTCACTACCGTTCGCTATACTGATTTTTATTTTATCCACCCGAAACTGCCGTAAAAATCGCCAGTTCATCGCCGTTTTTGATAATTTCATCGCCGCTTGCATATTCTTGATTAACCGCAAAATGCAGCGATTTTTTATCGTGATTTTTTTGTAATGCGGGAAATTTTTCTAAAATTTGTGACAAGGCAGTTTCGGCTTTTAAGTTTTCTTCCAGAGAAATCTCGATCTGTCTTTCACCGACCGAATCGGCAGTCGCGCCGAAAAATAAAACATTTACTTTCATTCAAAAAGTTTAACAGCGACTAGGCTAAAAAGTGAAGAACGAAGTACCGCCGTCGTCTCGACGGCTGTTCCGCTGGTGTCTCGCCGGCGTTTGTTTAACTATCAAAATACTTGAACTTCAGCGAAAAGCGGCGGCGGGACGCACACCGCGACAGCCGTCGAGGACGGACGGCGGTACTTTTTTAGTTCAACTTTCCTTCTCATTTTCCATTTTTAAGATATCTTCCTTTAAAACCCGCTTCATAATTTTGCCGGTGCCGCCGACGGGAAGTTCGTCGCGGAATTCGACAAATCTGGGATATTTATTGGCGGCAAATTGTTCTTTACACCAACTTAAAAACTCTTCTTCGGTAATTTCCGCGCCCTGATTTTTGACGACAAAGGCTTTGATCTCTTCGCCCATCCGATCGCACGGAACACCGATCACGGCGACGAGTGAAACCTCCGTGTGCGTAATTATTACCTCTTCGAGTTCACGCGGATAAATATTATAACCGCCGCGCAGAATCATTTCCTTTTTGCGGTCAACGATTGCCAAAAAACCTTCTTCATCAAAAATTCCGATGTCGCCCGAATGAAACCAGCCGTTTTTAAACGCTTCGGCGGTCGCTTCCGGGCGTTTGTAATAACCTTTCATTACGTTATGTCCGCGAATAACGACTTCGCCGCGTGTCCCGACGGCGACTTCGTTATCATCTTCATCAAAACATTTGACCTGAACACCGAACAGCGGCTGACCGACCGTTCCGGGTTTTGAAGCTCTCTGCGGATGATTAAACGTCGCTACGGGCGAAGTTTCCGAAAGTCCGTAACCTTCCAGAATTTTACAATTAAACGCATTTTCAAATTTTTTCATAACTTCGACCGGCATCGGCGCACCGCCCGAACTCAAAGTATTAAGACTTTCCGAATACGGCGCGGTGTCAATATTATTTTCTTCGACGTATTTCAAAATCGCCCAATACATCGTCGGAACGCCCGTCCAAAAATTGATTTTTTCTTTTTTTATTGCTTCCAAAGCCGCCACTGCATCAAAACGCGGAAGCAAAACGACGCGATGACCGCCGAATAATTGGGCGTTCATCTGTGAATTCAATCCGGTCGTATGAAAAAGCGGCAGCGTGATCAGGCAAGTTTTCTGAACTGTGTCCGTATAATCGAGCGAAGGAACGTGCAGATTATAGCAGGCTATCGCATTAAAATAAATATTAGAATGCGTCAATTCCGCCCCTTTCGGAGTTCCGGTCGTGCCGGAAGTGTAAAGAATACAGCAAGTATCGTCCGGCGCGGTCGGATACATTTCAAATTTTCCGCTCTGATTTACCGTAATTTCATCAAGCGTTTTATGTTCCGGAAAAGGACTCGGCGCATTCGGCGTTTTCGTCATTACAATTAATTTTTCGCAAGTTTCAACTTCATCAAATCCGGCTTTGACCATTTGCGCCATAGGAAGTTCGTCCGTTCCTTCAAAAACAAAAACGGCTTTTGCATCGGAATCAGCGAGATGATAGGCGATCTCGCGCGGTTTGAACAAAACATTGAGCGGCACGACCGCCGCACCCGCCTTTAAGATTCCGTAATAAACAATCGGAAAAAACGGCAGATTCGGGCACGAAAGTGCAACTTTATCGCCGTGTCCGATTCCCATCTCAGTCAAAGCATTTGCCACGCGATTCGATAAAAAACTGAGCTGCCCAAAAGTAAGTCGAATATCATTCCAGATAACAGCTTCCTTTTCGGGCGTTAAATTAGCGTGATGCTCGATGATCGAAGCAAGATTCAAAATAGTTGCCGAATTATTCATATTATAATTTTTTAAGATTTTATTTAACCACAGATTAACACAGATAAACTCAGATGTTTAGAGAAAAAAAATCCAAAATCCAAAATCTAAAATCCAAAATCAAACCGTCATTCCGCCGTCAACCGCGATTGTTTGCCCGGTGATATAACTCGAAGCGTCGCTTGCCAGAAAAACCGTGATTCCTTTAAGCTCGCCTTCTTCGCCGACTCTTGGAATTACGTTGTTTTCCTGAATCGAGCGTTCATAAAGATCAATTACTTTGTCGGCAAGCCGCGAATGAAAAAATCCGGGCGCGATGGCGTTGACGCGAATTCCTTTGCGTCCCCAGCTTGCCGCGAGTTCGCGCGTTAAACCGATAAGTCCGGCTTTGCTCGCGACATAACCGGCGTAAAACGGTCCGTTTGCCGAAGATGTCAAACCCGCAATCGAAGCGATATTAATGATCGAACCGCTGTTTTGCTTGAGCATTTCTTTGCCGACCGCTTGCGCCATCAAAAAACAGCCCGTCAAATTTACGTCCAAAACTTTTTGCCATTGTTCGAGAGCCATATCTTCCGGCATCGCGCCCCACGAAATTCCGGCGTTATTTATCAAAATATCAACCGCGCCGAATTTTTCAACCGTTTCATCAACGACCGTCTGAACATCTTCCGCTTTGGAAACGTCGCAAACCTTGGCGTGAACGTGGAAACCTTTGGCGCGAAATTCTTCCGCCGTTTCCGTCAGCCATTCTTCGCGCCGCGCACAGAGCATTAAATTCGCGCCCGCTTCGGCGAGAGCTTCCGCCATTTCCTTGCCGATTCCGCGCGAACCGCCCGTGACAATCGCCGTTTTTCCCGAAAGATCAAACAATTCTTTTACATTTTTTGCCATAAATTTTTATATTTTTAACGCAGAGGCGCGAAGACGCAAAGGCGCAAAAGTTTAAATGTTTTCTAAATAATAAATTATCAGATTTATTTTATATTGACTAACTTCGCGTCTTTGCGACTTTGCGCCTCCGGCGTTAAATTATAACTATGAGCAAGACCCAAAAAGAACTCGCCTTTCTGCGCGATTTGAGCGTGGACACCGAATGGACGGCGCGTTTTACCGATAATTTTGATAAAAACTATAAATTCAGCGACGAAGAATCAATTCTTTATCTAAATGCAGGAACCGGAAATCACGTTCTGGCTCTGCGCGAAAAACTCGATGATAAAATAGAACTTCTCGGAATTACCGAAGATGAAGAATTGACCATAATTGCCGATGCCAAAGCGAAAGCGATCCGCGCCGATGTCGGTTTTTCGACCTTTGCGCCGCGCGATCCGTTCGATCTGGTGATTGCCGATGCAAGTTTGGTCAAACCAAAAGATGTCCGGGAATTTTTAACTGATGCAATCGAATTAGCCGAGCGGCAAGCGGCGTTTTTTCTGCCGACGGCGGGCAGCTTCGGCGAGATTTTTTCGATGCTCTGGGAAGTTTTGATCAGCCAAGATCTGTTTGAAAAAAGCGGCGAAGCCGAGCGACTTATCAAGGAACTTCCGACCGTTTCCGACGCTGAAGAAATTGCCAAAAATGCGGGTTTGAAAAAATTACAGACGAAAACCGATGTCGAAATCTTTGAATTTGAAAACGGAAAGGAATTTATCAATTCAACGCTTATTTCCGATTTTTTGATGATGAATTGGTTCGATTTTCTTGATGAAAAAGAGAAGAAAAAAGTAAAGAAAAAACTCGCTCAAACCATAGACGAAAACCGCGACAGCCTGAGTTTTCAATTCACCGTCAAAGCGACGATGATCGGCGGAGAGAAGGTTTAAAAGGGAAAAAGTGAAAAAGTGAAAAAGTTGCTGACTTTAACAGGGCTTTCTCATAAAAATTTTGCCGTGAAAACCTTGTGATTTTTTATAAATTGCCTGAGGGCTTTAGTTGGAGGATTGCCTGAAATCTGACTCGCAGCTTTAGCCGAACAGGAGAATTTATCAATCATCCTTATTGCTTGAGCACAAATTGGTCTGAAGCCCGGAGGATTTTTATTTTTTTACAGAAATTCGGCTAAAGCCGGCGCTTCTG
>JBBRVS010000129.1:0-15601 GCA_038246645.1 Pyrinomonadales bacterium | reverse complement strand
GCCGCAAGTCCGGCAAGTCGCGGAATCAGAAGACCGACCGCTCCCAAAACTTCAAAAAAACCGATCACCAGATACATTTTGTCCGGCATTCCCCAACGGGTGAAATTGGCGACAACTTCCGGATCGCCCGTCAATTTGCCCATTCCCATCATAATAAATAACCCGGCTACCATTATCTGAATAATCCATAATGCGATTGTTTTTCCTTTTGTCATTTTTTGCACGCTCCTATATTTTTTTGAAATACACTTTAGTTAGGCAGAGGCAGATAGGTTTTATTCCATTTCGACAAAAAAAAGGGAAATCCCGTTCAAAGATATTCCCTTCTCGTATGTTCCTAAATTACAAAAATTGATAGTGCTAAAAATGTAATGCTGATAAATTTTATATGAATTGCCGATGACGGAATTTGTCAAACAGACTGTTAGTCTGTTTGAACAGGCTGACAGCCTGTTCTACGTTTTATGACATCCATTTTTAACACAAAAATTAGTTGATGACAATTCTTATAAAGCATTACATTTTTAGCACTACCCAAAATTTTTGTGTTTAGAAAGCAAATCGAACACCGAAACGAACTTGTCTGCCTTGTTGAAAACTCAGAGGCTGCCCGTATCTGGCATCTTGTGTAATAGTTTCAAAAACGGGATCGCCGTTTGGGGCAGTTCCGATTTGAACCTGATTATTCACCAAATTCAAGATCTGAGACTGAATACCACCGTTAAATATAGCCCGAATCGTGTTTAACTCGTCGCAAACTCCGCCCGGACAGTTATTGAACAGATTGAATCCGCTTTGCTGCCCGGCAAGACTTCCTACTGCTAAAATGTTAAAGATATCCGTAACATTTTTTTCATCAAAAAGATTAGTGAAATTAGCTTCAAACGCCACACTGTAGCGACTGTCTTCTCCGAATTTATAGCGATGCGTTACCGCAAAATCGGTTTGAGTGAAAGTTTCGGTTCTGCCGAGATCACCTCTGCCGAAGACGAAGGTATTTGCGTTAAACAGAGAAACCTGTGTGGAAATCGGCGTTCCGCTAGTTCCCAAGAAAGCACCTGTAAAATCCGTGGAGTTTAAACCGTTTTTGAACCAATCGTATGTATAACCGCCAAAAATTTTGAAAGCATGCGGACGATCGGTTGCCAATCTAGCATTATCGGGGTTTCCATTCACGTCAAAACCCAAAAATGGCAGGTCGAAAAACCGATTAACATTTGGGCTGGAACGTCCACGTTCGTCGGAACTTGCTAAGCCGGAGAAGTTTCCTTTCAGACGGCTGTATGTATATGTGCCGCTAAAGAAATAGTTATTGGAAAATCTTTTATCCAGAGTTATTTCAAACGCGTCGTATTTTCGTTCTGCTTTAGGCGTTGCCGGAATACCGGAAGCAAACGGCTGTCCGACGATGCCGCGACCCGGGTTGGCAATAAAGAAATTTTCATTTCCGGCATCGTCAAAGAACCCGACATCTTCAATTGCTTCATCAAGCTGTTTGTGCGTATATCTTGCCCGCAAAACCGTATTGTTAAAGAAGTTGCCGAAAACCGACAGATCCTGCTCAAATCCGACCGTTACTTCACTCATTCTTTGTGCCTTCAAATCAGGATCAATACGATTGTCTGAGGGGTCATTTGAAGGAACCCGAAAATCAAGCGTCAAACCATTTGGGTCAGCCAGGATGCTTTGAACTGTGTAGGTGTTTATATCCGTTGAGTCAATCGGGACAAATGTCCGCAAAAACTGATCGCCTCCGAAAGAACCGCGTGGCAGTTCATATTTAAAACGGTCATAAAACCAACCGTAGCTTGCAAAAACTTTCGATTTACCATCGCCGAACAGGTCAAAAGCTCCCCCGATTCGCGGTGCGACCTTATCTCCCCATTCAAATTCGATCGGTACACCGGTTGCTGAAAATGACGGAACATCTTCTTTTTCGATACGAATCCCCAAATTCAGCGTAAGTCGTGGAAACAGTTGCCAACTATCTTGTACAAACAACCCTTGATTCTTACTCGACGATTCACCGACGGTACCAAAACGGGTCAATTGGGCATTACCTAACGGGCTGCCGATTCCAAATGCGGTTTGACCGAAAAAGAAATCAATCCGTCCGGTATTAAAGAATCCGGAATCAACATCATTTTCAATACGGTTAAATTGATAACCGAATTTAAGAATGTGGCGACCACCGAAATCACTCAGGACAACGGAGGCATCGGCATCGAACGTATTTCGGATGGAAACGTCCTTGTTAGTAAGTGAATTGCTTCCGATATTGTCAAAACCGATGCTGTTTGTTGGACCGCAACCGAAATTTGGAAGTGTTCCCAAAACAGCACCGCTTCCTAAACACCGGACCCGAGTCGCATTCGGAACGCCGTAAGAACCATCCAATTCATTTAGAAATGCTCTGCCGCCCCGGACACTTATGACCCAATTCGAGACCGGTGTGTAGGTAACGCCATATGTAAAGTTTGTAGCGTTGACTCTGCCTCCTCGTTGACTTTGATCACCGATCGAAGACGTTGAACCAAATCCGAGTATTCCGCCATTAATAGTTTGGGGAGAATAGGAATAGGTGGCACTCGCCCTCAATTTTTCATTTACTTGACCGTCAAGTCGGGCAAAATAATAGTCATTTTTTTGTTCTACACGATTAGTCTCACGAACCCCGTTGGGGAAAACCGTAGTCCTTTCGGTGTCGAAAAATTGGGGTGCCCCACTTACAAAAAACCAGAGTCGGTCTTTTAAGACCGGACCACTTAAATTTGCCGTCGGAAAGAAATTTGTAAATTCATCATCGGGGGGATTTAGGAATGTTCCCGAACTGTCTCTTCCCGGCGAAATATATTCCGCTCTGTTTGTCAGACCGCGTAATATGGGACTTGTATCGGTATCAAGGCGGTCGGTTTGAAACTGAATGCCGAAGTTACCGTGAAAATCATTGTTGCCACCCTTGGTCACAACGTTGACAACACCACCCGTCGCACCACTGTATTCGGCTTCAAAACCGCTTGTTTTTACCTGAACTTCACTGACTACATCATTTGAGACGTTTTGCACATTCCGAAGTTGACCGCTGCGGAAGTTAGTTACTTCCAAGCCGTCAACAATAAATGTGTTTTCCGCCCCACTTGACCCGTCAATTTGAAAACCCGCACCCAGAGGTTCCTCTCTCACTGCCGGTGAGACTCGTAATACGCCGGCAAAATTGATACTTGCTTTTGGTGTAAGTTCGATTCGCCGTGCACTGATATTAGTTTGAATTTTGTTGCTTTCAGTATCAATCGTGGCAACATCACCCGATGTAATTTCAACAGTTGCGTCAGCTGATGCCACCGTCAAGGTGAATTTTACCGCTTGAGTTTGCCCCAGATTGACCAACACTTCCGATGTTGCATCCTGAAAACCCGGGTTGCCGACCGTAATTTTGTAGCGTCCGGGTGGTACTTGCAAAAGTCTGAAACTGCCGTCATCGCCGGTTGTTAAAATTCGGCTAAAACCGATATCTAATCCTTTAACTTGAACTGTCGCACCCGGCAGTAATGCATTGTTTTGGTCGCTGACAGTTCCTTCAATGTTTCCTGTTCGTTCCTGCCCGAAGACAAGGGGGACTAATCCCATTAACAAAAGAAACAGAAAAGAGAAATACTTTCTACTCTTTTTCATTTTGTAGCTCCTTATTTTATAAATTGAAATATTTGAAGACAGAGAAATCTCTATCTGTCAAAAAAAAAGGGACTTTTTTTGGGACTTTTTTGGGACTTTTTGAAAATGAATTAATTAAATGGTGAGATTTCTCATTTATAAGAAATTCCCGCCATTCAAAAATTCGTATTTTCGTTAATATGATGGATAACACTGAAAAATTTATTCCCGATCATCTTATTTACCGGAAAATCTGTTTTTCCGTATAGATAAGAGTTTGAGGTTTAAATACCAGCCAGGCGAAAGCGAAATAATCGCCGTGTTTTATTTGTTTGAGCGTTCTGCCCTTTAGTTTTCCTTCGGTTGCCTGACCAAATATGTTCCAACGGGTTTTAGTTTGCTCATCAATAAATTCACCCTTGGCATAAGTGAAAGTCAATTTTCCCCCGTCAACTTCGGGAACAAAAACCCCGGTTGAGCCGACATTTTTCGATTCGCTGATCGGGCTTTTATCAAGGGCGGATGATGCACCATCGGAATGAAAGATAACGATGTCAGTAGAACCTATGCGGTCAGTTAAAACATATTTTTCTCTGGTAATTGAATATGGATAGGCTTTCGGTTTTGAATCAATTTCGATAGCTATTATCTTTTCCATCGGTCTCAGGCGTTTGTCGGTGTTACCTCGAAAAAGAAACGGACGTTTGTTAATATCATCGTATCCCAGATAAGGATTTTTGCCGTATTCACGGTCGTATCCGGTTTCGCGTGAAAGAACTTTTCCATTCGGGAACGCATTTGAAAATTGTTCAAAACTAACGATTTGACTCGGAAATTGGTTCAGCGTTTTTCCGGTTAGATCGCCGACAATTGCTTCGCCGGAAAATTGTTGCCACCAACTTTCGGTTTCGCGGTCAAACATAATCATATCCGAATGTCGAAGCATACCGCTGACTCCGAAGTTGTAAATCTTTCCATCGAGTTTCCGGTCAAGGGCAATCGCCGTGTAGCAGAGCGGACAGAATGTAACGGCGACCGGCTGACCGCCAATCTCGTCATTAACGATCTCATGCCAGATCAAAATCTGCAGCGGATAAGCACGCGCGAAGCGTCCGATCTTGAGCGATATGACCGGCTCGTTCGGTTTCAACCATTTTTCCGCATTTTTGATCGAAACGATTTTCGGGGCGTTCAGCGCGGGAATCCCGTCCTTCGGCGGACCTCCCGAAATAATTTCGCTAAGTTCTACCGAACGATTTTCGATCTTTGTTTTCCAGGTCTTGACCGGTTCTGTTTTCCTCAAAGGATCCGAGTTTTCCTGCGAAAACGCCGAACCCGCCATTGCCAATGTAAATATCAAAGTAACGGTTATTTTCGCGACAATTCTAAAATTCATAAATTCTCTCCGGTGTCTAATTTGTAACGGAAGGAATACATCTTCCGGCATTTTTATTCCCGAAGAATGCATTTAAATTTTTTTCTGTTTTTTTTCGATTCGGGCGGAATAAAACCGAAATATTTCTGCTTTATCCGGTCACTTGAAGATATTCCTTCTCAAAGAAAATGCCGAGTACTAACGGCACTCCTGCCGGAATGGGTCAAACGGTTGACTGCCCACGGAAATGAAGTTTTTGTCGAGCGACGGGCAGGTTATTTCGTTCACGCCCTCGATGCTGAATCCGTCGAGGCAGGAGCGAAAATCTTCACGGACTGACGGTTGATTGGCGGCGATGTGGGGACTTTCGTATCAATCAATCGCCCGTCCGGCGAAGTTTTTAGTAATTTTAAGCAATGCGGTTCAATAAACTCTGGGTTTTTATAAATTTATGCGGCAAGAATTAATTGACTGGAAGGCAAAGGGAAAATTCTTTCACTATAAAAATTCTGAAATTTTTTATATCGAGGAAGGAACGGGACCCGTTCTTTTGATCCTTCACGGCTACCCGTACAATACTTTCGACTGGCAGCGGGTTTGGGCGCAGCTGACGCAAAAATTTACGGTCATCGCCCCGGATATGCTCGGAATGGGGTTTTCCGATAAACCGCAGAATTACGAATACGGCATTGAGGATACGGTGGATATGTATTCGAGCCTGATGCGGCATCTGAACGTGGAAAAGTTTCACATTTTTTCTCACGACCTCGGAAACAGTGTCGCGCAGGAATTTATTGCCCGCGCCTCCGAGCAGAAAAACCCGTTCGGGATCGAGTCGGTCGCTTTTTTGAACGGCGGACTTTTTACAGATGCCTACAAGCCCCGTTTGATCCAGACGCTTTTATCAAGATCGCCGAAACCGGTCGGCAAACTGCTGAGCCGGATGATGTCGAAAACTGCGGTTGATAAAGCAACGAGCGAGGTTTTCGGTCGTTTTACGAAACCCGATGAGGATTTGCTGCAAAACTTTTGGGTTGTTCTCAATTATAATGACGGAAAAGAGATCGCCTATCTGCTCGGTCGAATGGTTTTTGACAAGCCGCGTTTCCAAAAACGCTGGATCGGCGCGATGCAGAAAACTCCGATTCCAATGTGCTTTATCAATGGTCCGGCTGACCCGAATTCGGGGCGGGCGATGGTTAAGCGTTATCTGGAACTGATTCCGAACCCGCAGGTCATTCTGCTCGATGAGGAGATCGGTCACTGGCTTCAGATCGAAGACCCGGAGGGAGTTTTATCCGCTTATGCCGCATTCAGCCAAAGTTTTGAGTAATTGACCGAACAGTTTTTGCGGGAATGATCTTGTCCTATAATTATTTATGAGTAATTGATGAGCGCAGGAAACTCCATTTTGAGAAACTTTAGAGCCGCCCTGAAAATGATTCTCTTTTTCGGCTCGGCTTGCGGTTTATATGCGTTTTATGTGATCGGCTCTTTTTTTTTCCGCCGTCCGGCACACCGGCGAAAAGAAGTCTTCGGCAGAATTGCCCGAATCTTTGTAAAAATTTCCGGTATGAGGGTCGAGATTTGCGGAAAACCGCCGCGTCCGCCGTTTCTGTTGGTTTCAAATCATCTCGGTTATGTGGATATTGCCGCTCTCCGTTCGGTTTCGGAGACGGTGTTTGTGGCAAAAAGCGATGTTCGAAAATGGTTTTTAGCCCGAAGAATAATATCTGATATGGGAACCATTTTCACTGACCGGAACAATCGCCGCGACATTTTGCGAACGCAAACCGCAATTATCGAGAAATTGCAGACGGGCGAAGCGGTCACTTTTTTCCCCGAGGGAACAAGTACGAGCGGCAAAGAAGTTCTGAAATTTAATTCGTCTCTTTTCGATTTCGCCGCCAAAAAGAATCTGCCGGTCTATTTCGCAGCGATCCATTATCAAACGGGATCGGAAGATTTAGGGGCAAGCCAGGCAATTTGCTGGTGGGACGAAACGACCTTTCTTAGACATTTGTGGCGATTGTTCGGTTTGAAAGCCTTTAGTGCCGGAATAATTTTCGGCGAACAACCCGTTATGAATTCGGATCGAAAAGAGTTAACGCGACAGTTATACGATGCCGTAAGCCGAAATTTTATTCCGCTCGAATGATCGAAATTCCTCTGGCTGGTAAATGTTTCGCCTTATTGCATTCAAAAAGTCTCCGGCAAATTCCTTAGGCAGCCTTGCTTTTTTATGAAAAGTTTAATTTACGAGAGCGAAATTAAGAGTGTAAAACACAGTTATTTTTGATGGTTCGATTTATTACGCCGGCGTTGATAAAAGGCGGCGGCTTTGGCGCGATTTCCGCAGGCGTTCATACTGCACCAGCGTCTTTTGTGGTTTTTGCTCGTGTCGTAAAAATGCAGGACGCAATCCGGGTTTTCGCATTTTTTTAAGTAAACCGGATTGCCGTAACACAACAGATCGGCGGCGGCTTCGGCAATCGGCGAAAGCAAGCCTTCCAGATCACGGAAATTAGTGCGAAAGCGTTTGCGGAATCCGTCTTCGGTCGGCACAAGCTCGGTGTAACCTTTTTGCAGGCTCAGCACTTGATTGATTGCCAAAAGCATCCGGGGAGTTGGTTTATTTCCCATCTCCAATTCTTCAACCATCGTCCGCAGTTCTGAGCGAAACTTCAACGCCCGCGAAAATATTTCATCGGCAGCGTTTGATCCGCCCGATTCCCGCAAAAGTATCGTTCGCTGTTGTGCCTCACGCAGATTGACCGCGACCGCCCAAGCCAATAAATCCGCATAGCTGTTGAGCGCGTCCTGCGGCTCGCCGTTTTCGACATATTCCGTATTGATAAAATCCAGACTCAGATTATTTCCGATCAAGAAAAAGTTTTTTTCGCCCGTGTCTTCTGCCATTTTCTTTTTTCACTCCGATATTTATATTATAACCGATGAAAATGCGCTTGACAAGTTATAATATATTAATATAACCTTTGATATATATTTATAATGGTTAGAAAAATACAATCTTACTAAAAAAAGAGCAGAAAAAAGTGGGGGAGATTTTTGTAAAACAATTAAAAAGACCGGATTATAAAATTTTCTTAACGGCGCGCAGATTTATGATTTTTCTCTCATCGGCAATGTGAAAATTCATAATCTCCCCCACTTTTTTCTGCTCTCGTAGTTCTATTAACTTTTCTGTTGGAGTATGCAGATTCTTTTGTAACAATTCTTTGATTTTCTTGGGAAACAACAGAACTTTCGATTTTGACGGTTTGATTAACAATTTGCCGTTATATTTCCGAATGTTCATCCCCAAAAAGTCAAAGCCTTTGTCAACGTGAGTGATTAGTGTTTTCGATTCTGACAACTCTAATCCTCTTTCGCTGAGAAATGTCTCCACTATTGGTTTGACTTCTTTTTCTAGAAATTCTTTCGTGTTTCCAGTAATAACAAAGTCATCTGCGTATCTCACCAAGTTAAGTTTGTCTTTAACTGATTAGTAAAAAAGATTAAATAACATACCCCAATTTGCAATATCGCCGTTTCGCCGCCCACGATGCAAATCGTGGGGAAAATTAAAAAGTTCTTTCAAGTGGCTCTGAAACCACGACATATATTTTGTATGTCGCCATTTTCAATGGATTTTATTTGCCATTTATCTTTTCCCACATCTGGCGATGTGGGCGGCGAAGCGGGGAATAATACCGGCGGTTTCACCGACTAAGAATTAAATTTATTGTGGAGCATCTTATTTAATTTCATTTACTTAGGTCATTAAAACATCAGCAAGAAATCTTTACTGAATTGCCGTGCAGCTTTAGCTGACGGATTATTTAGTTGAATTAAATCAAGAACCTCAGCCGAATTTAAGAAAAAATATCAATCATCCTGAGAGCTTTAGCTGAAGCACCAAGGAATTTTTCATTTTTTTACATTTTGGCTAAAGCCTTATGTCCTTGAATTATCCTTCCGTCAGCTAAAGCAGACGGCAATTCATAATATTTAAGTCCTAATCAGTTAAGTTTGTCATTAACTTTGAACTTACTTTTCAGAACTTTTTCAAGTCGGGGTTTTCCGCTCAAACCTGCGAAAAGTATCAATAAGGAATTTTCGCCCGAGTTGAATGAAGCAATTAGCTCTTCTTGGTTATTTTAGAGATGTTGATTTTTTTGATATGCTCAATCAGTAATTTTATCAAAATTCAATTGTGAGGGAATGTCATTTTAATTTTTAAGCAAATTCAAAATGACATTCGGCAAACTTTCGATATTAACCGGTTTTGACAAATGCTGGTGAAAACCGGCGGCAATAACCCGGCTGCGGTCGTCGGTTGAAACGTAGCCGGTGAGAGCGATTGCCGGCAGTGTTTTTACCTCAATTTTTTCGCTTTCGCGCACTTGTCGGATTAGTTCGTCGCCGTCCATTTCCGCCATTCCCAAATCGGAAATCAGTAAATCAAAACGATTTTCTTCGAGTTTTAACAAAGCCTCGGCTGCCGATTCGGCGCAGACGGTTTTTGCTCCGTTGGATTCCAGCACGAAGCGCATTAAATTAAGCGCGTCGGGGTCGTCGTCAACCAGTAAAATACACAGATTGAGAAGCGGTTTTGAGTCAGTAGTAATGTTGACTTCCGCCCTTGCCGCCAACGCAAAATCATCTTGTGGCAGGATCGTTGCAGCGAGCGGCAGCATAATAGTGAAAGTCGAACCTTGTTTCGCACCGTCAGAATGAGCGGAAATCGTCCCGCCGTGAAGCTCGACCAGGTGTTTGGCGATTGCCAAACCAAGACCGAGACCGCCGAATTTGCGTGTCGAACTGGCATCGGCTTGCATAAATCGGTCAAAAATCTGCGGCAGTAAATCAGGCTCGATGCCGACACCCGAATCTTTAAATGTCAACTTTGCCAGGTTGCCTTCGCGTTGCAGTTGAATTTTTATCGAACCGCCGCCCGGAGTAAATTTAATAGCATTGGTCAATATATTATTAATGATTTGCTGCAAGCGGTGACGGTCTCCGAAGACCTCATAATCGCCAACCTCAAAATCCGATTCGATTTTCAAACCTTGTTTTTCAGCGGCGGGGCGAGCCGTTTCCAGAGACGATTGAACAATTGAAACGAGCGACACAGTTTCGCTTTCGAGTCGCATTTTGCCGGAAACGATACGCGAAACATCTAAAATATCTTCAATCAGAACATTTTGCAGACGGACGTTACGGGCGATGGTTTCAATTGCCTGAGCAGTTTTTTCCGCATTTAATTTATTTGTCTGTAGAATTCGTGTCCAACCGAGCATCGAGTTCAGCGGCGAGCGCAGTTCGTGCGAGAGCATCGCCAGAAACTCGTCTTTGGCTCGATTTGTTTTTTCGGCTTCGCGGCGCAGTTCCTGTTCGCGTATCAGTAGTTTTTCGCGTTCGAGTTCGGTTGTTTTGCGGTCAGTGATGTTGTTGAAAACGATAGCAACGCGGCGGCGGTTGCCGTTACCGATGCGCGAGGCGAAAACTTCAAACCAGCGGTTCAGCGGTTCGGATTTATTTTCAAAACGGATGGCTTCGCCCGTCAACACAACTTTGCCGAATGTCTCAAACCAGAAATTTTCGAGATCAGGCACGAATTCAAGTACAGTTTTGCCGACCGCCGATTCGGGAAGTCCGGTTAAAAGGGAAAACGCCGGATTTATTTGTTCAAAACGATAATCAACCGGTTTATTATGTTCATCAAAAATCATTTCGATGATACAAAAGCCTTCATCAATCGCATTAAACAAAGCGCGGAAACGTTCTTCGGATTCACGCAGTTTTTCTTCAGCGCGGGCGCGTTCGAGACGGACGTAAATTCGTTCCGCCATTTCGGTGAGCAGTTCGATTTCATCCGTGCGCCATTGACGCGGCTGATGGTGCTGGACGGCTAAAGAAAATTTCCACTGCCCGTTGCTGAGATACGGCGCGTTCACCAGCGCACGGATACCGAGTGCCTCAAAATTCGCGGCAGCTTCCGCCGCCCGTGATTCGTCGCGCACGTCGTTGATGACCAGCGGTGTTTCGGCGGCTAGTGTGCGGCGTTCTTCTTCTGTATAAAATTCAGAAAGTTTGTAAGCACCGATCAGACTCGATAAATCAGGCGCGTGAAAATCATAAAAAATCTCGGCGGTGTCAGCCGCTTCGTTGATTTCGACGAAGAGACAGCCCGGCACATTCAGATGTTCGGCGAGGCGTTCGCCGGCGACCTTCATAATTTCAATATCGGATGAAAGCGGCGCGAAATCCTTTTGCACATCGGCGAGAAAGGCGAGATTCTTTTCGCGGCGTTTCTGTTCGGTGAGGTCGGCAAAACTGACCAAAACTTTATCAAAATCTTCCTCGTTTTCGGGGAAGGCAATCGAAAAAAGCGTATCGCGCCGCTCGCCACTGACAGTTTTCACCGGACATTCGGCGGCGAAAAAGCGTTTGCCGTCGGCGAGGCAGGTGAGTTCCGCTTTGACGCAATCGTAAGTTTCTTCATTAAATAAATTGACTATCGCGCCAAGCAATTCTTCTTTGCTCGCCGCGCCGAACATTTTAAGGCTTTCGTTGTTGACATCGTTCACGCTAATCAATGACGAAGCGTGCGCGACGGCGGCGGGATGCGCGACAAAATAAGCCGCAAAATCTCTGACACCCTGATTACGCAATTCTTCGATAAATGTTTTCACGCCCGTGAAATCTTCTTCCCATATTGAAACCGGACTTATCTCGAAGATTCTGCGGTAGCGCGTTTCGGATTCGCGCAATTCAACTTCCGCCCGTTTGCGTTCGGTGATGTCGAGCGCAACGCCGAGAATTTCAGCGGGTTTGCCGTTTTCATCGAGCTTGAAAACGCGGTCGCGGCTGCGAAACCAACGCCATTCGCCGGATTTGTGCCGCATCCGATATTCAAACTCGAATGTGCCGCCATTGTTCGTCGCTTCGATTTGCTTGATATGCAGCTCCGCCAGCACCGCGTCGTCCGGGTGCATATTGATTCGGAAAGGATCGGTTTTTAACTGTTGCACTTCTTCAAGTGTATAGCCTAAAGCGGTTGCCGCCTGTGCGGTCAGATAAGTATTGGTTTTAGTTTTGATGTCGAAAGTGTAAATCACACTCGGCGCGGTTTCGATGATACTTTCGGTGAAAAGCTGGTTTTCGCGCAACTCTTCTGCCGCCAGTTTGCGTTCGGTAACATCGAGATTTGTCCCGACAATCCATTCGGCTTGTCCCTGAGCATTTGGGCGCACCGTTTCGACGGCTTCAAGATGGCGGACTGCGCCATCGTTGCGCCGCCGGATGCGGAATTCGCGGTGACTGTTTCTGCAATGTTGCACGGTGTCTTGCAAGACAGCTTCCTGTTCAGGCAAATCTTCCGGCAAAACGGAACCGCTCCAATCTTCGTATTGCACGAAGCCGTCTTCCGTCGGCTCGATGCCGTAAATCCGAAACAATTCGACATCCCAACGAATCTGATTGGTAGCGATATTCCATTCCCAAATTCCCACGCCTGTCGCCTGTGTCGCCAGCCGCATTCGTTCATCGCCCGCCAGCAATTTTTCTTCCGCCTCTTTGCGCGACGTGATGTTTTGCGTTACACCCACCAGACGGACGGGCAAGCCGCGCGCGTCGGTGATTACCACGCCCGTCGTGCAAACCCAAACCGCTGCGCCCGTGTGCGGATGAATGAACCGGTATTCGGTTTCAAATGTTTCGGTATTTTTAATCTCTGCGTCAAAAGCGCGGTCGGCGTCAGCGCGGTCGGCGGGAAGCACGAACGCCATCGCTTCGGTATAATTTTCGGGCAACACGAAGCCCAGAACCTGCGCTTGATTGTCCGCAAATTTGATAGTACGGTCGTGTAAATCAATCTCCCACGAATACATTTCGGCGGCTTCGGTTGCCAGCCGCAGGCGTTCTTCGGATTCGCGCAGGACTTCTTCGGCGCGTTTGCTTTCGCTGATGTCGAGAACTATGGCGACCAGTCCCAGAAACTCGCCGTCTTTCCCGCGTAACGCGCTGACACTGCTATTCGCCACCAGCACGGAGCCGTCTTTTCGTTGGTAGTTCTTTTCGATCTGAAAATCAGGTCCGCCCTGTGCCAGCCGTCCGACGGCTTCCAGCGTGGCGGCGAGACTGCTTGAATGCGTCACCTCGGCAACCTTTATTTGCAGCAATTCAGCCTCGCTGTATCCGAGCATCTCGCACCACCGCTGATTAACCAGCTTCATCCGTCCCGTTGCATCGGTTTCGACAATTCCAGCCGGCGATTGCTTGAAAACGCGATGTAACCGCGCCTCGGTTTCGCGCAATTCATTTTCGGATATTTTGTGTTTGCGCCGTAAATTGACAATTTCCATCGCGCTATGGACGGCGCGGTGTAATTCGCGGTAAGACAATTCGCCTTTTACCAGATAATCCTGCGCTCCCTGTTTCAACGCTTTGACGGCAAGTGATTCGTCGCCCACGCCGGTCAGTAAAATGACGGGAAACACGGGATCGAGCGGATCGGGGTTGATTGCTTTGAGAACGGCTAAACCGTCGCTGTCAGGCAGATTATAATCGAGCACCACGCAGTCGGGTTGTTCCGCCAGACAAATTTCGATGCCCGCTTCACCGAGTTCCGATTCGAGAAATTCATAACTACATTCACTGTTTTTCTCCAAATAGTAGCGAAACGTCACCCGATCTTCCGCGTTGTCGTCAATGATTAAAATTTTATAAATCTGCTTACTCATAATTTTGATCCTTAAAATTCCGGGATTGAATCAGGCAAAATTACTGCTTCGAACCAGTAATCCATTAAAATCTGCAAAGACTTGCTGAAATTGTCAAAATTCACGGGTTTGTTGATATAACCTGCTGCCCCATTTTGGTAACAAAACTCGATGTCTTTCGGCGCGGTTGATGTGGTGACGACGATAACCGGAATTATACACGTTTTTTCGCCCGTTTTGACAATTTTCAGCGTTTCGTGTCCGCCCGTTTCATTTAAGTTAAGATCGAGCAAAATCAGCGAAGGAAGTGGGTTATTTTTTAAATAATCGAGCGCATCACTTGAAAACTCGAATCTTTTGAGCGCAAAATCGTGTCCGGTTTTTCGGAGCATCCATTCAATCGTTTCAAAATCTTCATCGCTGTCTTCAATCACTAAGATCACATTTTTTTCCGTCGTCTGCATATTAAATTTTTTCAAGTTCTCCAAGTGTAAAATAAAATGTCGTGCCTTCGTTCGGAACGGATTCGAGCCAAAGTTTTCCGCCGTGACGTTCGACGATTTTTTTCGTAATCGTCAGTCCCGCGCCGACACCGCCGCCGAATTTTTTGCGTCCGTGCAGACGTTTGAAAATGCGAAAGATCGTTTCGTGATGTTTTTCCGCGATGCCGATGCCGTTATCGCGCACGAAAAACGTCGGCGTTGCAGCATCCGAAAAGCCGACTTCGACGCGCCGGATTTCCTTGTCGTTATATTTGACGGCATTGGAAATCAAATTCGTAAAAACTTCACGCAGGAGAACTTCGTCGCCTTCGATGGTCGGCAGATTTTCGGCAACGATTATTTCGGCGTTTGAATCGCTGATGCGCGATTCGATCATTTCAAGAGTTTCCTGCACCAGAATATTCAAATCAACTTTTGCAGTCGCCAACTGCGCGCGTCCGATGCGCGAATAATGCAGGAGCGATTCGATCAGCGATTCCATTCGCTGCGTCAGCCGCATCAGCGTTTGCAGTTTTTCCCTTCCGTCAGCAGGAAGCTGCGCCGCGTAAGTTTCGATTAAAATATGCGAAAAATTGTGAATTCCGCGCAGCGGTTCTTTTAAATCGTGCGACGCGATATAAGCAAACGAATCAAGCTCGACATTGCTGCGTTCGAGTTCGGCGTTCAAGTCCGCCAACGATTCCGCTTTGCGGGCGACGATTTCCATAATCGAACGGCGCAAATCGGCGGCGGCTTCGATTTCGCAGGTTTTCCAAGCCTCGGATTTGCCCGCGACTTCTTCAATCCATAAATCGAAAGATTTACGCGGCGTTAAGCGGTCGCCGAATTCGCCCGTTTCGACCGGCTTGTTCGGATCGCCCGCCCAATTGACGATCTGCGAAATTTCCGGTCGAAACCAGAGTATAAAATGCGGCAGATGAATGCTCAAACGCAGCGCCAAAACTCCGGCGGCGTGTTCGCTCAAATCCGCTAAAGGCAGTTTATTCGTCGTATAAATTTCGTCATTCGTATTTTCATTTACCAGATCGAGAATCGAACGAACAGCTTCAGCGTTCGGCGTTTTGCCGGTCAGATGAATTTCATCATTCACGACAAACGCCGCGCCGCCCGATTTGATCCAACCGAGAAACTTTTCTTCATTTCCGAGCAAGCCACTCATAAAATCGTCGGCTTGCGACATTATTTCGACGAGTTCTTTGTGACCCCGGCTTAAATGCTCGACATATTCGTGATTTTCCGCCGCTTCTTTCGCCGCCATTTGCAGCGATAAAAAATGCGCGAGAAATTCGCAAGCCATCCGCACCTCGTGCGCGACGTAACGCGGCGCGGCGTAATGATGACAGGCG
>JBBRVS010000128.1:0-15608 GCA_038246645.1 Pyrinomonadales bacterium | reverse complement strand
TATGCCACGCCGTTCGAATACAGAATCACGCGCTTGATCGGCAGAATCTGCGAATTATTTTTCGCCGCGCCCGTTGTTTGAGCCTGAACAGAAATCGAAAATGCGCACACCGAGCACACGAATAGTAAAATAAATTTTTTCATAGTTTTTTCCTTGAATTTTGAGATAAATAAAAAAGACGGAAAATTACAACTTAAAGGATGAGATGAAACTCGAAAATAGTTGTATTGAGCGGAGTTATTTTAAAATGGAACACCGGCATATTGCCGGTAGTAGATGCCGACATTGTTCAAAAACATTGTTTTTAAGCAAGTCGTTTAATTTTTTTACAATTTATACCGGCAGGATGCCGGTGTTCCATTTTTTTTAGAAAAATATTCTATTTTTCAGCATTTTTGCTGTCTTCTTCTTTCTTGTAAGTTTCGAGCTGGATTTTGTATTCCTTACAATTTTTTGCCAGTTCTTCGGGTTTGCCCTTATTTTCTTCAACGTTTTGTTTGATGCTTTCGCGGATTCTGTTTAAGAAAAACTCCCGCGTAGCTTTGGTAACATAATTATCATCGGGCGATTTGGCAAGCTCCGAAATATAACTCATCAATTCATCACATTCGGCAACCCCTGTTTTTTCAACAATTACCGATTCAATTGCTTTATCGGATGTTGATTTTTCTTCGGTTTTTGAATCACCCGTTTTCGGAGATTCACTGCTTCCGCCGAACGGACTTATCCAACTGCAACCCAAAACCACGACTAACATCATTACAAAAACGATGCAAAAAACAATTTTATTTTTCATTTTACCTCTTTATTTATAACCAAGTAGAATTTTAGCAGATTTGACGAATAATCAAGTTTGACTATTGTAAAAAGTATAGACACTTATCTTGAAACGTCAATTTTAAACAGAAAGTTTTGTGATTTTGCGTAGTTAAGCAGGTGAGCAAAAGTTCTGCGATGCTTTGAGTCCACGCTTTAGCGTGCCTTTCCGCCGCGCTTCGCTGGCGGAAAGCCGCCTGAAGGCGGGACTCAGAACTTTTCAAAATGTCTTATTATATATGCTCACCTGCTTAGTAGTTTGTAAAATACTTATTAGAATTTGAAGCCTGAAAAGCAAGAGTTAAAACTTTGCGCCTCTTTTGCGTCCTTTGCGTCCTTTGCGTCCTTTGCGGTAAAAAATATTTCCTTAACCGCAAAGGACGCGCAAAGTTCGCAAAGAAGAAGTTTTTATTTGATTGATTAAATTTTTCTGAAATCTGAAATTTACTTTTACAGAGTAATTAGTCAGCCCGAAAACAAATTCGCTAAAAAAAACTTAAATCCCGACCGCACTCAAATTTAATTCCGGTCTTTGTTTTTCGATTTTTTCCAGATGCCACGCGCTTTTGAAAACCAGTACGGGACGATCCCAGCGGTCGCGGAAAATGTCGGTTTCATATAATTCTTCGCCTTTATTCAGCGCGTCCCAACCGGCACCGACCCACCGCGCCGATTTATACGGCAACATTTCAAGCCGTGTTTCCACACCGTATTCCGTTTTCAGGCGATATTGCGCGACTTCGAACTGCAGTTCGCCGACCGCCGCCAGAACTGGTTCCTGCGATGCGCCGCCTCTCTCAGGATAGAGAATCTGCACCGCGCCTTCTTCTTCGAGCTGGGCAACTCCTTTTTGGAATTTTTTGGCAAGCGATGTGTTCGGATTTCTGAGCCGCGCAAAAAGTTCGGGCGAAAATGACGGAATCGGCGGATAGACTAATTTTTTGCCCGTGTAGATCGTGTCGCCGATGGCAAACGCGCCCGGATTATTCAGCCCGATGACATCGCCGGGAAAAGCTTCGTCCATTGATTCGCGCTCGCGGGCAAAGACTTTCTGCGGGCGCGTGAGGCGAACTTTTTTTCCCGTTCGAGCATTTGTTACGGTCATATCCTTTTCAAACTGCCCGGAACACACCCGAATAAATGCCAGACAATCGCGGTGGCGCGGATCCATATTCGCCTGCAATTTAAAGACAAAACCGCTGAATTCAGCGTAATTCGGCGTGATCTCGCCGATGCTGCTCTCATGTGCACCGGGCGCGGCGGAAAATTGCAGAAACGCTTCGAGAAAAGGTTCGACACCGAAATTCGTCATCGCGCTGCCGAAAAAAACGGGAGAAGTTTTGCCGCTCAAGATCGCTGATTTATCGAGTACCGCGCCTGCGCCGTCCAAAATTTCCAGATCATCCTTTAATTGATGCAGGGCTTTTTCGCCGAGAACCGCTTCGATCTCAGGATCATTAAGCGAAATAATCCGCTCTTTCGCCTGTTTTTGTCCGCGCGGATTGCGTTCGTAGAGATGCACGTTTCCGCTTAGGCGGTTGCAAATTCCCCGAAAAGTATCGCCCTCGCCGATTGCCCAATTTACCGCGTAAACGGTCAAACCGAGTTCCTGTTCGATCTCGTCAATCAGTTCGAGCGAATCACGGCTCGGTCGGTCGAGTTTGTTGATAAACGTAAAGATCGGAATATCACGCAAACGGCAGACTTCAAAGAGTTTGCGCGTCTGCGTTTCCAAGCCCTTCGCCGCATCAACGAGCATCACGGCGTTATCTGCGGCAGTTAAGGTTCGATAAGTGTCTTCGCTGAAATCGTGGTGACCGGGCGTGTCTAATAAGTTCAGATGAAATTTATTATATTCAAATTGCAAAACGGTCGAAGTGATCGAGATTCCGCGCTGCTGTTCCAGCGCCATCCAATCGGACGTGGCGGCGCGTTCGGCGCGGCGGTTTTTGACCGCTCCGGCTTCCTGTATCGCTCCGCCGTAAAGCAGAAGTTTTTCCGTCAGAGTGGTTTTACCCGCGTCCGGATGCGAGATGATCGCAAATGTGCGGCGGCGTTCGATTGCCGATTTTAAATTAACTGTTGGTTCGTTCATAAAATTTATTTTTGAGGCGATATAAGCATCAATGCAAAATGGATAACGGAAAATTGATAATGGATAATGCAAGAATCCTTTAATTATCCATTATCAATTATCCACTACCCAATTAAACTTTAGGCTTTTTTCAAATTTGCAAATTTTTCCATCAGTTTCTTTTGTCCGAAACCCGGAAAACTGATCGTTAATTTAACATTTTCGCCCGTTCCTTCGCGGCGCAAAACCAAGCCTTTCCCGTATTTTTCGTGGCGGACGTGCGCTCCGGGCAGAAATTTATCGCCCGCTTTTTCGATCTCGTAATTTTGCGCGGAAGGCGGCGCGATGATTCTTTTCGGTCTTTCTTCCGTTTGTTTCTGAATCGTCGGCTGAATTCCTTTTTTCTTATTAAAAAAATCGGCGATGGCATCCGCGCTGTTATAGGTTTTTCCCTGATAGGTCGAACGCGCTTTCGATTCTTCCTCTCGTTCGCCTTTTAAGGCTTTGGCGATATATTTATTATCTTGTTGGGCGGTGCTTTTCGCAAACGAAAGCCAACTCGAACCGCGTGTCATATCTTCGATCAGATCGAGCGGCAGTTCATTTAAGAACTGCGAAGGTTCGGCGGTCATTTCCGCGCCGTAAACTCTGCGCCGCGTCGAATGCGTGATATACAGAACCTTTTCCGCCCGCGTGATCGCGACATACGCCAGCCGGCGTTCTTCTTCTAATTCCTTCGGATCATTGATACTGCGGGCGTGCGGGAAAATTCCGTCTTCCAAGCCGACGATGAAAACGACCGGAAATTCCAAGCCTTTTGCCGCGTGAACCGTCATCATCGTCACGGCGGCATTGCGGTCGAATTTGTCCGTATCGGAAGAAAGCGCGGCGTGATCTATAAAATCCCGAAGTCCGTCGGCTTCCTGCTCGTCGTATTCGACCGCCGCGTTGACCAATTCTTCCAGATTTTCCAGTCGTCCGGCGGATTCTTCCGAATTTTCCGTGCGGAGCATATTGGCATAACCCGTGTCTTCAATCGCCGAAACGACCACATCGGTGACGGGTTTATCCGATTGTGACGCATCGCTGACCTTTTCCGCCAGATTTTCGATTGTTTTTTTGAATTTCAGTAGCGATTCTTTTGCTCGCGGCGTTAAATTTAGTGGATGCGCGTATTTTTCGTCGGTGATAATGGTAATCGCTTCCCAGTGCGAAACGCCGAAATCTTTGGCGCGAAACTGTAATTCGTCGAGTGAAGTTTTCCCGAAACCGCGCGGCGGCGTATTGATTACGCGCAACAGCGCAATATCGTCAAACGGATTGAGCGCGAGCTTTAAATAGGCGATAACATCTTTAATTTCAGCGCGTTCGTAAAACGAAAAACCGCCGACGATGTTGTAATCTATCCGCATTTTCCGCATAGATTCTTCAAAAACGCGCGATTGGGCATTGGTTCGATAAAGAATCGCCAGTTTTTCACTCGGATTTGCCCGACGGTGATCGTAGATTTTCGAAGCGACGAATTTCGCTTCCTGATCGGCATCAAACGCCTGATAATAATTGATCTTACTGCCTTCTTTTTTATTCGTCCAAAGTTTCTTTTCCTTGCGCCCGAGATTTTTGCTGATGATCGCGTCCGCTACATCGAGAATCGTCTGCGTCGAACGATAATTTTGTTCGAGCATTATCACATTCGCATCGGGATAATGATCTTCAAATTCCAAAATATTCCGAATATCTGCTTGCCTGAAACCGTAAATACTTTGAGCATCGTCGCCGACAACACAGATATTTTTTTGTTTTTCGGTTAAATATTGAATTAACGCAAATTGCAAAGGATTCGTGTCCTGATATTCGTCAACCAGAATATATTTGAATTTTTCGTTATATTTTGCGCGAACTTCGGGAACAGAGCGCAAAAGACGGACGGTTTTTATCAAAAGATCGTCAAAATCGAGCGCGTTGGCGTTGTTCAAACGGTTTTCATACATTTTATAAATCCGCGCAATCGCCGATTTTCTCTCGTCCGCATATTCGACGCTTGCCGCATAAGATTCAACATCCAAACCGCTGTTTTTCGCCGAACTTATCGCGTTTTTAACGACATTCGGCGAAAGCTGTTTCGGGTCTAAACCCAAATCCTTGATGCAGGCGCGGATGACCTTATTTGAATCGTCGGTGTCGTAAATTGTAAAGGATTTTGTGTAACCTTCTTCGAGCGCGACAATATCCTGCCGCAAAATCCGTACGCAGAGGCTGTGAAATGTCGCGATCAAGGGCGCGGATTGAAGCTTTTGCCCGCGAAGCAGTTCGTTGACGCGCTCGCGCATTTCTCCGGCGGCTTTGTTCGTAAAGGTTACGGCTAAAATATTATACGGCGCGATCTTTTTTTCGGCGATCAAATACGCGATTCTGACCGTTATTACGCGCGTTTTGCCCGAACCCGCGCCGGCTAAAATTAGAAGTGCGCCTTCGGTTTGTTCGACGGCTTTGCGCTGTTGGGGATTAAGAGATTCTAAAATTTCCATAGCAATAAATGTGAATGTTTAATGGTAAGTTTTTATTCGTTTTGCGTCAAAGTGAAATATTTTCTTGACAAAATACTCTCATAATGAGAGTATTTTTCTGTGGATAATAAAATTCTACAAGAAATATAACTACTAAATCCAAATCCAAATCCAAATCCAAATCCAAATCCAAAAGACAAAGCACAAGAAAAAGACAAAGCACAAGAAAAAGGAGAATAAAGCGATGAAATTGAATATTAGGAGATTGGTTTTTAATGCACATAATTACAAAAAGAGCTTTAAGGGAGTTTTGGGAAAAGCATCCTGATGCCAAGGAATCATTAAAATTTTGGTATCAAACTTCGTCAAAAGCTCAATGGCAGCATCTTGTTGAAGTCAGACAAGATTTCCCGCATGCAGATTTGGCAGGAATTTGTACCATATTTAATATCGGCGGAAATAAATATCGGTTGATAACAAAAATCTATTATGAAGACCAGGTTATTTTAATCAGATTTGTTTTAACGCACGCCGAATACGATAAGAAGATTTATAAAAATGATTGTGAATGTTGATGAAAAAAAATACGGTCAATTGCTGATGCAAACTTTGCCTTCCGTCATTTCAAATGATGCAGAACTTGAAAGATTGACGGCTGAAGTTGACCGTTTAATATCTAAGGGAATTAAGCAAAATAGTCTTAGTCCGGAAGAAAGAAAACTTTTAGAATTGCTTGTTCAATTGATCGAGTCTTATGAAGACGAACATTATCCGATGCCTGAATCGTCGCCGGATGAAATTTTGAGATTTTTAATGACCGAACGCGATTTGAAGCAAAAAGATTTGCTGCCGATTTTCGGTTCAAGCGGAATCGCTTCGGAAGTAATTAACGGAAAGCGTTCGATCAGCAAAGCGCAGGCGAAAAAGCTGGCGGAATATTTTAAGGTTTCAGTCGAATTATTTATTTGATTAAATTCTGAATTTCCTTAAACTGCTCGTGTTTTGCGTCGCGCATCAGCTCGAAAAGCGCCATTTCGACGCACGACGGGACAACGCCGTTCATCTGCATTTTGCTCAGAGCGGTTTCCTTATCCTGCGTAAAACGTGAACTTACGGCATCTTGCAAAATATGAACTTCAAAGGCTTCGGTCAAAAGATCGTGCGCGGTTTGATTGACGCAAATATGTGTTTCAAGACCGCATAAAACGACCTGGCTGACATCTTTGGCGCGAAGCGTTTCCAAAAACCCGCTTGCGCCGCACGAACTGAACGCCGTTTTTTCAATAAATTCCAGATCATCCGGCACGGAAAGCAAAATTTCTTCCGCCGTTCTGCCCAAGCCTTGCGGATATTGTTCGGTAATGAGTATCGGCAAACCCAAAATATGAAAACCGCGCACGGCAATCGAAGCGCGTGAAACGATCTGGGCGAAATCATTGATCGGATGGCGAAATGCTTCCTGCATATCAACGACGACTAAAGCTGTTTTATCTCTATCTAAAATTCTCGGATGCGACATAATTTCAATTTTGGATTTTGGATTTCGGATTTTGGATTTGTTCGGATTTTCTTTTTTGTGCTTCTACTTTTGCCTTTTTTTCTTTGTAAAAAGTCTTAAAGAAAAAATAAACTGCGACCGTGCAGATGATCAAGATCAAAATCATCATCGCGGCGATAAAATAAACTTCGGCAATTCCTGAATTCGGCATAGATTTGATTTTAGCTTAACGCCGAGGCAAGGTAAAGAAGGGACAAGGGACGAGGGACAAGGGAAAAGGCAGAAGCAAAAGCTTTTTATCTCTCGTCCCTTGTACCTCATCACTCGTCCCTCAATTTACATCAAATTCACCGGATCAATCTCGACATAGACGATTTTCAGATCGCAAAATCTCGTTTCGGCTTCGGCGAGCGCGAAATCAATGGTTTCGCGCAATTTTGTGCGGTTTCCAGCTTTTACGAGAATTTGCAGACGGTGTTCGCCTTTGATGCGCGAAAGCGGCGCGGGTGCTGGTCCTAAAATTACGCAATTTTTTCCCGTATTCATTTTTACGAGCGATTCCTTTAAAATCTGCGCGTTATCGAAGGCGTAATTGTAGTTCGCGTGTTTGATCAAGATCGAAGCCAGCGCGACGAATGGCGGATATTTTAATTTGCTGCGAAATGCGACTTCGACTTCGTAAAATTCCTTATAATTTTGCGTTTCCGAATGTTTAAGCGCGTAATGTTCGGGATGATAGGTTTGAATCAAAACCTTTCCCTGCAAATTTCCGCGTCCGGCGCGTCCGGCGACTTGCGTTAATAACTGAAAAGTTCGCTCCGCCGAACGAAAATCGGGAAGCGCAAGCCCCGTGTCAACCGAAATTACGCCGACGAGCGTAACATTATGAAAATCGTGTCCTTTGGCAAGCATCTGCGTTCCGACGAGCATATCAATCTCGCCGCGGCTGAAGGCGGAAAGCGTGTTTTCGAGTTCGTTTTTGCGCTTCGTCGTGTCGCGGTCAACTCTGGCAATTTTTAAGTGAGAAAATTTTCTCTGCAAAATTGTCTCGATCTGCTCCGTGCCTTCGCCCATAAAAAACAGGAATTTGCCTTCGCAATCGGGGCATTTATTCGGCACTTTTTCGCGGTAATTGCAGTAATGACAAACGAGTTTTGCGTCGCGGCGGTGATAGGTCAAAGTAATATCGCAATTTCCGCAGCGAATCGTTTCGCCGCACGTTCGGCAAAGAACGAAACTCGAAAAACCGCGCCGGTTGAGCAAAATTATAGATTGTTCGCCTTTTGCGTGCGTTTCTTCGATGGCTTCGATCAGTTGCGGTGAAAAAACGGAATCGTTCGTCCCCTTGAAAAACTTTCGCATATCAATGAGTTCGGCGCGCGCCAAGGGGCGATTTCCGATGCGGTTCGGCAAATTCAGATATTCATATTTTCCGATCTGCGCGTTGTGAAAGGTTTCGAGCGCGGGCGTTGCCGAACCTAAAACGACGACCGCCCCGGCAAAATGTGCGCGAACGACCGCCACATCGCGCCCGTGATAAAAGGGCATTTCGTGCTGCCGATACGAACCGTCATGTTCTTCGTCAATAATTAAAAGACCGATATTTTGCAAGGGAGCGAAAACCGCCGAGCGTGTGCCGATGGCAATTCGTGCCTTTCCGCTTCGCAGTCGCCGCCATTCGTCAAAGCGTTCGCCGGTCGATAGCGAAGAATGCAGAATCGCCACTTCATCGCCGAAAACGACACGTAATCTTTTGGAAAAAACAGGCGTGAGCGCGATTTCCGGGACGAGCATCATCGCCGATTTTCCTTTGTTCAGCGCGGTTTGCATCGCGCGAATATAAACTTCCGTTTTTCCGCTGCCCGTAACGCCGTGCAGCAGAAACGCCCTGTATTTTTCCGCGTCAATTGCATCGGTAATTTTTGATAAAACCGCCGTTTGTTCGCCCGTTAAAGTTAGATCCGTAATCTCCGGTAATTTTACTTCGCTCAGAGGATCGCGCCGGACTTCTTGCACGAAAAGCTCGACAATTCCGCGTTTTGCCAGCGTATTGATTGAAGATGCGCCGACATCCGCCGCTTCTATCAGTTCGGAAAAAAGCATTTCGCCATTGTTTTCAAGCAGAGTCTCGATTATTTTTTCCTGCGCTTTAGTCAGCAGTTTTTCGTCTTGCTCGTGATTTTCGGGGGAAAGTAGGCGAACGGCTTTGCGGCGTTTCGGCTTGGTCTGCGTCGTCAAAGTTCTGTGAAACACGCCGATCAAATTCGCTTTAAGAAGTTCCCGAATCGCGCGATTGGCTTTGGATGCGCCGAATTTCTTGACGATCTCGCGATTTGCCGTTTCGCTCGATTCACTTAAAAGCCGTAAAATTTGGACTTTTATCGTATTTGCCGTCGAAATTTTTGTTAATTCATCGCGTCCGTTGGCGGTTATCGTGTAAATTCTCTCGGTCGTCTGATTTATTCCGGCGGGCAGCGAAGCCTTTAAGACTTCGCCCCAGGAAGATGCGTAATAATCCGATGTCCACTGCGTCAAACGAATAATTTCTTCGGTTAAAAGCGGTTCGCCGTCAATCAGTTCGAGAATGTCTTTGACGGCGGATTCCTCGATTTCCAGTTCTTCGCTCAATTCTTCGTGCAAAATCACGGCATAACCCGTCAAACTTCTCGTTCCGAACGGCACTAAAACTCGTGCGCCGATTTGGATATTTTCGCGCAATCCGACAGGCAAACTATACGTAAAGGTTTGCCTCAAAGGAATAGGCAGCGCGACTTCGACAAATTTCGGCAGAGGTTTGTCGTTCGGAAAAATTTTCGAGGCTGGTTTAAACATTTTTGCGATTTCAGATAGTACCGCCAGCGTCCCGCTGGCTGTCGTGAGTGCGTCTCGCACTCACGTTTTTCAACATTGAATACGTGCCAGCGGAACGCTGCCACGACAGCCGTCGAGACGACGGCGTTACAAATTCTGTAAATAAAATGATAACCTAAAGGAACATTTTCCAAAAACGAATGCCTGAATTTAAAAGATTATATGGAAACATTTTTACAAGAAAAAACGGAGAAAAAAGGAATTAATAAGGTGATGCTCGGCGCGTTGGTTGTTGCCGCTTTGATAATTGCCGGCGGGATTTGGCTTTTGTCGTTTCAGTCGACGATTGATGAACAAAAAAAACAGATTCTCGAAGGCGCAATGATCGCCGGTTCGCCGGGTTTCGAGCAGCTTTCAAAGGAAATAATCATCACGACCGATGTTGATAATACGAGCGAATCCTACACCGGATTGGGAACGATTATGATGAATGTTCCGGCGACGATTCGCAATAAAAGCACGAAAACAATTACTCTTTTGCAGGTTAATTTAAGTGTTGTAGATCAGCAAAATCAGGTGGTTAAAGGAAAAGACGTGGTCATCGTTCCCGGTTTGCAGGCAAGTATCCTGCCGCCGGAAGATTCGATAAAAATTCAGCAAACGCTCGACGGCTTTCCGCCGAAAGCCGACCGCGCAATGGTTCGTTGGCGCGTAACGGCGATAAAAACGCAATAAAATCAGGTAAATTTTTTAACGCAAAGACGCGAAGGCGCAAAGACGCAAAGTTTTTTATTGCTGTTAAATTCGATAACAGGTTTTACATACAATTTATGAAGCATCAAAAAATATTTATAAAATTTTTCTTCCCTTTGCGCCTCTGCGTCTTAGCGTCTTTGCGTTAGAAAAAAATTACTCATCGGCAGTTTTTACGAAAAGTTCTTCCAGCGATTGTTTGACGGGTTGGACGGAAACGAGATTTCCGCCGGAATTTTTGACGATTTGCAGAACTTTTTCGATGTCATTTTCGGTTTCGACGTGAATATTCGCGCCGTTTGCTTTTGAAAAGATTTCCGCGCCGGAAACTGCTTTTATTCCGCTTTCCAACTCTTCCGCCGAAACATTTTTAACGACGATTTCAAACGATTGAATTTCGCCGCTTTTTGTTAAAAGATCGTGCAGATTTCCGGTGGCGGCAAGTTTTCCGTTGCGCAAAATGGCGACATTATCGCAGAGCGCTTCGATGTCGGACAAAATATGCGTTGACATAAAAACGGTCGTGCCTTTTGTACGAAGTTCGCTGATCAGTTCGCGGATTTCGCGCCGTCCGATTGGGTCTAAACCCGACATCGGTTCGTCCAGAAAAACTATTTCAGGATCGTTTATCAAAGATTGCGCCAAGCCGACTCTTTGCAGCATTCCTTTGGAAAATTTTCTGAGCTGCCGGTTCCAATCTTTTTCCTGCAAACCGACTTTATTTAATAATTCTTCGCATTTCGCCTTGCGTTTTGTCGCGTCAACGCCGAGAAGTTCGGCAAAATACATCATCAATTCCGAAGCCTTCAGATAATCGTAAAAATACGGATTTTCGGGACAATAACCGATTCTCGCGCGCATTTTGACATCGGAAATATCACGCCCGAGAATTTTCGCAGTTCCGGTCGTCGGAAAGATCAAAGACATCAAAATCTTGATAGTCGTCGTTTTTCCTGCACCGTTTCCGCCCAGAAAACCGAAAATCTGCCCGCCTTCGACATTCAAGGTCAAATTATCCAACGCGCGGATTTTCTTCTTTTTCCAGAAACCTTTTTCGTAATCTTTTGATAAATTTTCGATTTCGACGATATAGCTCATAGTTTTATTTAACGCTCTTTTTTAACGCAAAGGCGCAGAGGCGCAAAGTTTTTTATTGTTGTAACTTCTATTATTTGGTTTTAGTTTCAATTTACGTCGCATCAAGAAATAGTTATTTAAAAATTTCTTCCCTTTGCGTCTTCGCGTCTTTGCGCCTTTGCGTTAAAAAGGGCGTTTTAATTCAAAGGCAGCGTTGTTTTATCTCTATCGAGCTGCGCCGTGCAATTTTGCTTGTCCAAAATATACGGCGCACCGCCCGGATCAACCGGGTTTTTATTATTATCAATCCGAAAATCTTTATTGGCGGGAAGTTTTACATTTGCCAGAAACGGCAGAATCTCGCGCAGATCTCCGGCGCACCGGTTGTTTTTTTGTTTGAAACTTTGCAAAACCGAATTTATTGCGTCCAGTTCATCAAGCGCATCGAGTTTTAAAAGCTGAATTTCGGCGGTTTGCCTTGTTTTCGTATCTTGTGCTTCTTCAAACATTTGCGAAAAGATCGCCCGCGCAGTTTCGCGGCTGCCGCCTTCGGTCTGCATTTTTGCCGCCATTGTTTTCATTAAGGGCGATGCGCCTTCGATCTTTGCGGCGTTTTCATAAGCCGTTGCGGCGCGTGCATAATCTTTTTGCGTCCAGAAAATATAGCCGAGTTGATTATAAAGCCGCCATTCTTTCGGATTGTTTTCGATTCCTTTTTCGATGATTTTTACTGCCAAAGCGGGATCGATCGCCGGCAGCACGACCGCGCCGTATTCATAAACGCCGTAAAATTGCGGATCGAAACTCACTGCATTATCGAGCAAAGGATAAAGAAGTTTCGGATCAAATTCGCGCAGATCATTGACATCAATTTTCGCGTCCGGCTTTTCGGCAAACTTTCCGCCGAGATATTGAAGCGATTGCATCCAATACCAATCCGCGATCAAACCGTTTAAGCCGAGCGAAAAATCCTTGAGCTTTGCTCCTTGAAAAACCAAATCTTCGTCTTCATAACCGACCGGCATCGGCGGACGGTTTTTTTCGATAAATCCGCTCAAAAAAAACACTCCGGCAAAACCGATCAAAATTACTGAAACTGCCAACATCGTTTTCATAGTATTTTTTTAACGCTTTTTTTTAACGCAAAAGCGCAGAGGCGCGAAGGCGCAAAGTTTTTTTATTGCTGGAACTTCTAATGAAAGGTTTTAGATTCAATTTATGTTTCATCAAAAAATATTTATAAATTTTTTTCTTCCCTTTGCGCTTTTGCGCCTTCGCGCCTTTGCGTTAAGTAAAATTACTTAAAATTGCGTTGGCGAAAAATTAAAATCGTGCCGGCAAGCAAAACCGAGATGTAAAAGACTGCGTAAAGAATCGCGCCGCCGATCATTGCCGTCGGCGGGAATTCGCCTTTCGAAGCGTTTGCCGAAAAGCTGAAAAATGAAAGATTCGGCAGAAAATAATAAAGAAAATCAAAAAATAATTTGGCGGACGAAGAACCCATCGTGGCGGCAAGTTCGCGCAAAGCAGCACTAAAATGCCCAATAATAAAAACAAAAAAAGTAAGCAGCGCACTCAAAGCGGGCGTTGAAAACGACGAAAAAAGAATCGCTACGGCGGTTAAAATCGCCAGTTGAAAATAAATCAAACAAACCGCGCCCCAGATCGTCAACGCCAGTTTTCCGCCGCCGACATAAAGAAGAGCAAGCGAAATTCCCAAGCCCATAATCAAAACATTGACGAGCAGAGTCAGGCACAAACCGAGATATTTTCCGATAATAAATTCGCCGCGCCCGATCGGTTTTGAAAAGATTGCATAAACCGTACGTTTTTCTATTTCCTTTGAAACAAGGCTGACACCGACAAAGATCGAGATAAACGCGCCGAAAATCAGCATCGCACCCAAGCCGAGATTAACAATCGTCCGCGCCTCGTGTCCGGCAGTCAGTTCGCCGAGCAAAATCGCACCTGCCGTAATCAGCAAAACGAACAAAACGAGATTATATAGAATCCGGTCGCGCACCGCCTCGCGGAAGGTATTTCGGGCAATTGTAAATATATGGTTCATTTTAGAAGATTTTAAGGCACTTTTTTAACGCTGGTGGCGCGAAGACGCAAGGGCGCAAAGTTTTTTTATTGCTGTTAAATCTAATAACAGGTTTTACATACAATTTATGTTTTAACAAAAAACAGTTATAAAAAATTTCTTCCCTTTGCGCCTTCGAGTCTTTGCGCCACCAGCGTTAAATGAAAAATCTCTGTTTATTTTTAACGCAAAGGCGCAAAGACGCAAGGACGCAAAGTTTTTTATTGCTGTTAAATCTAATAACAAGTTTTTATTTCAATTTACATAATATCAAAAAATAGTTATAAAATAATATCTTCCCTTCGCGTCTTTGCGTCTTTGCGCTAATCAGTTTAGCGAGCGGTAGCGAGGACCTCGATTCTGATTCAACTTGATTTTAATCAATGCTGCTCGCTACCGCTCGCTATACTGATGTTTTTGCGCTAAAAATAAATTATCAAAAGAAAAAAGCAGAATAAAAATAAATTTACTTCTGCTTTTTTCTAATCAATTGAAAAATTTTTCTCTAATTTATCGGCGCACCGTTAGAAACTTCACGATCACTATTTACTGTTGGAACACTTCCGAGATTGGCATAAATAACAACTGATTCATTTGTGTAAAAAAATCTAAATCCGGTTGCACCCAAACCTGCGCTTGATTGAGGAACTGCTGTTGCATCCCAATGAAAAGCGGGGAGTGTTCCCAAAGGTTCGGATGAATAGTTATATCCTGTTTTCAAGCAAGGCTGAGTACTACAACCCAGAACTTCATCAATCAATCCGACAGCATTTAATTCGTCTAATGTTGCAAATGTCGGATTTCCTGCTTTATAAGTAGCTTGTGCGCCTGTAACCGTTCTTAATGAGCCGATTGCCGAAGCCTCATTTGCGGCGCGGCGTGAAGCCAACAAGTTGGGAATAGCGATAGCGGCAATGATGCCGATGATGACGACGACGATCAATAATTCGATAAGCGAGAAACCTTTTTGGCTTGTTTTCATTTTAATTTACAATCTCCTTATAATGACTTTGCACTCTCTGCAAGATTTGTCATATATTTCAATTACAAATACCGTGCCATAAACTTACAGTAAAAATATTCGGTTTAATGTTGTAAATAAAGCGTTTTTATCTGGATAAGTATATTATTTACGGAATGTTATAACATTATTTGGCATCAAATTTCTGACACTATTTGTTAATACAAAAGTACAAAACAAAAAAAAGCGGAGCAATTTTGCCCCGCTTTTTTTAGAGAAAGTTTGATTTTTCAAACGTATTAGTTATTGATCGGTGCACCCAGTGTTACTACACGGGTTGTCCCATTTCCTAACGGTGCAGTGGCTGTCGTATTAAAATAAAGAACGCCGGATTCGTTTGTATAGAAACTGCGATTGCCCGTAGCACCTAATGTTGAAACTGAAGTGTGGGCGGAGGGAACTGCTGAACCATCCCAGTAGTTACCGGTTGCGCCGACCGCAGCAGCAGTATAAACATAGCCTGATTTAGCAGTAGCTACTGTCGTTGCCGCAGATAAAGATACGTCAATTAATCCGGCTGTATTTAACAGTGGTAAAGTACCAAAATTAGTGTTACTGACTTTATAAGTAGCTTGTGCGCCTGTGAGTGTTCTCAAAGAAGCAACAGCGGATGATTCGTTAGCGGCACGACGCGAAGCCAACAAGTTGGGAATAGCGATAGCGGCAATGATGCCGATGATTACGACGACGATTAATAATTCGATAAGCGAGAAACCTTTTTGGTTTGTTTTCATTTTAATTCACAATCTCCTAAAAATTTGTTTAAGTCTTTTTTTTCTACCTTTCTAAGGCACGTTAAACACTTAAACAAACATTGTGCCAAATTTTTTTTAAGTGAAATTTAGAGAGTTAATCAATAAATACGGGCTTTTGAGGGATTTTGCTAGAATGCCTTTGGAGGTGAAACGGAGTGTCAAACATTGTTAAATAACAGTTTTTGGTAATCGGTAAGTGACGGAAAATGT
>JBBRVS010000127.1:0-15635 GCA_038246645.1 Pyrinomonadales bacterium | reverse complement strand
CTTTCGATCATTTGGTCATTACATCGCTTTCGATCTCGCCGTCGCGGATCGTGAGTACCCGATGAGCGCGGGCGGCAATATCGGGTTCGTGAGTTACCAGAATAATGGTGTTTCCTTCGGCGTGAAGTTTATCAAACAGAGCCATAATTACCACGCTCGATTTTGAATCGAGCGCACCGGTCGGCTCGTCCGCCAGTAAAATCGAAGGATGATTGACCAGCGCACGGGCAATTGCCACGCGCTGGCGTTGTCCGCCGGAAAGTTCGTTCGGACGATGCGTAATGCGGTCGCTCAGTTCGACCGAAGTCAGCGCGGCGACTGCTTTTTCGTTTCTTTCAGCTGAACGCAAACCCGCATAAATCAAAGGCAGTTCGACGTTATGAAGTGCCGTTGCCCTCGATAAAAGATTAAAGGTTTGAAAAACGAAGCCGATTTCCTTATTGCGAATCGAGGCAAGTTCGTCGTCCGTCATGGTCGAAACCAGATTGCCGTTGATCCAGTATTGTCCTTTGGTCGGCGAATCGAGACAGCCGATCAAATTCATCAGAGTTGATTTTCCCGAACCCGAAGGTCCGATAATCGCTAAATACTCGCCCTTCTGAACTTCAAACGTAACTCCTTGCAAAGCGTGGAGTTGTTGATTTCCCATCTGGTACGTTTTCCAGATGTTTCGCATCGAGATCAATGCGCCCGGCGCGGGATTGGTAACGCTGCCGTTAAATTCAAAATTTTCTTCTTTTCCCATAAATTTTTACGACGGCGAACCGCTGCCTTCCTTCTTGGTCTGTTTTTTAACGACATCGCCCTCTTTAAGGGTGTTTAAGATGCGGCTCGGTCCGGTAATTACATCCTGTCCTTCGGAAAGTCCCGAAGTAATTTGAATATCGGACTCGCCGGTAATTCCGGTTTCAACCGCTATGAATTTCACTTTATTTCCCTCTAAAACATACACGCCTTTGATCGGTTTGGGTTTTTCGACGGTTTCCGGTGCATTGCCTTCAATGGTCGGCGAGGGCGACGCATCAGGTCTTTTTTCGATCACGGCTTGGAGCGGAATGGCGATGACATTTTCGACTGTTTTGGTTGTAATAATGGAAGTTGCGCTCATTCCCGGACGAAGAGAGTTTCGCACATCTTCGGTTAAATCAACCAGTTCGATGACAACACGAAATTCTTTGGCTTCCTGAACATTAATGTTTGTCGAGAGTCCGCCCGTAGTTTGCGATTTACCGACGGCAAGCGGAGTTTTTTGTGTAACTTTTCCGTTTACTTCAATATCACCCAGAGCATCAACCTTGACTTTAACCGGTTGTCCGACCGCAACTTTGTCAATTTCAGTTTCATCAACTTTGACCTCGACATTAACCGTTGACATATCGGCAATGGTTAAAAGAGGCGTGGTTGAAAGTCCGGCGACGGCAAATGTTCCGACTTTTGACGGAATATCGGCAATTACCCCGTTAATCGGTGCGACTTGAAGAGTTTTATCACGCTGCGTTCTTTGTCCGCGAAGCAAAGCGGCTTGCTGGGAGGCGCGGTCGGCACTCGCCTTTGCGCTTAAACCGGCAGTATTTACGGCGCGCCCGGCATCTTTGACGGCAACTCCCTGCTGACTGGCTCGGGCTCTGGCTTCTTTAACGCGGGCTTCGGCTTCATTGATCGAAAGCTGTTGCGATTTAAGCCGTGCCTGCGCGTTTCGCAGCGCGACTCGCGCCGTTAAAACGGTATCGTTTTTCTGATCGTATTCGAGCCGGGAAATAACGCCGCTTTCGAGCAGTTCTTCGTTTCTTTTCAATTCGCGCATAGCCACATCCAGATCAACCTGTGCGCGGTCAATATCGGTTTGTGCCGACACAACTTGCTGACGCGCCGAGGCAACCTGCTGCAAAGAAGTATCAACCGCCGCTTGCGAAGCATTTAATCCCTGTTGAGCTTGGGAAAGTTGATTTTGCGCGGCGGTAATTTGAGATTGGGTAACCTGCGATTCATTCTGCGAGGCTTGCAAACCGGCAAGTTGGGCATCGGTGCTCGATTGAAGCTGGGTCGGATCGAGTTTGACGAGCGGCGTACCGGCATCAACCTTGTCGCCTTCCTTGACATAGATTTCTTCAATTCGACCTTGAACTTCACTCGTCAAATTAATAAATTGAATCGGACGGATTTCGCCCGATGCTGTGACATTAGATTTTAGTTCGCGTCTCGTTTCGATTTTTACAACAGTTACTTCGGGAGTGTCAGTGCGGGTTGCAAAAATGCTGACAACTATAATAATAAGAACGAGTACGGCAGCAATTGCACCGATGATGATTTTTCCTTTACGGCTAATAGCCATTTTTATTAGTCCTCTTTTAGCGTTTAATTTTTTATTTATTAATTATACAATAACGCAAATAATTTTGCTTGTGTGCGTCAAGACCTATCTACGCGGACAAATACGAAATAGTTTCAAAAAAATGTATAATTTGTGGTATTTTGAAACACTGCCTTAAATAAACGAATTTGAATAAAAATTAAATATTGACGTATCTCGTCCGACGATTTGCGATTTACGAAAAAACGATAACAGGTTAAAATAATTTGTCGTCATAATTTCTGTTCAAAAACATCATAAGGTAAATTAAAAATGATCAAATGTCAGGTTTGCGGGATAGAAAACATTGGAAGTTCACAATTTTGTGATGAGTGCGGTTCTGCTTTAAACAGAGTGCAAAAAGAAACCACAAATATCGAACCGCAAAGTTTTATCACGCAAATTTCGGAAAAACCCGTATTTCAATCAACCAATGTAACTTCGGTCGGGATTTTGCCGCTCGGCGATGAAGTCAGGGAATTGAAAAAGGATGTGGAAAAGCAAATAAAACCGAAAAGACAAGGCGTTCACGCGACTCTGGTGATCGAACGCGGCGATGCGGTCGGAACGGAGTTTAACTTGTCTGCCGAAGAATCTTATATCGGACGATGGGATGCCGATAACGGTATTTTCCCGGATGTGGATTTGGATGCGTTTGATTCGGAAGCCAAAGTTTCGCGGCGACACGCCCGAATTATTTGTGCCGATGATAAGTATTCGATTGAAGATTTAGGTTCGACCAACGGAACGTATATTAATCGCGGCAGACGTTTAATTCCCGGCAATGGGCACATCTTAAATGATGGCGATGAAATTATTGTCGGTAAAACATTTTTGCGTTTTAACATAAATAATAACTAACAAACACTAAATAAAACTGGAAATTTAAAAAAAATGGCTTATTGTCACGAATGCGGCGACCAAGTCGCAGAAATTGATGTTTTTTGTCCACATTGCGGTATCTCTTTGGAACCCGTTGCGCTTCCGGGCGAAGCTGAAGATTCGCCTGAAAATACTATTGCCATCAGTCCTTCCGAAATCGCGGAAACGCTCGGCAAGGTAGATTCGGCAAACAACGCTTCGGCAAGTCCGGCGATGGCTGAAGAATCTCTCCAGCCGATTCTTCAACAAAAAACTTCGCCGGAAACGGTTGATTCTCCGGCGAAAGATTCCGAATCCGGTGCCGGACAAACGGAAGACGGGGTTGATATGAAAACGGATGATTTTTCAAATCCCGTCACGGAAGAAAACATCAATGCGAAAACAGAATCGATCGAGATTCCGGCAGATTTATTCAAACCTGAACCGGCAGATGACTTTGAGTTTTCAGAACCCGACCAAATTGAAACTCCGGTTTTTCCTCAAGATTCAGTTGAAGAATCAATCGGAAAACAACCTGGCGAGATAGAAGAAACCATCAAAAAACAACCTTTTTACGGGCAATCGGCGGTTGAAGAAAAATCACCGGAAATAAAAGATTCGGCAATTGATGATTGGGATTCATATTCGCCGGTTCCTGAAAGTTCGGAAGTTTCTCAAACCGAAACTTTAGAAAGCGCGGAAACCTTTGCGGAAAATACTGAAAAATCAGTTGAATCGCCGATTGGAAATATCGAGCCGGAAGTTGCCCCGCCGCCGTCAACGCCTTCTTTTACGAGCGATCAAAACGATTATTTTTCAGACATTTCCGCCGATACCGGAGATGTCCGTGAACCCTCAGGTTCTCTGACCGATGCCGCTTTTGAAGATTTTGTGCCGGAAAAAACTCCGGACGTTGAGAACATAACCGAATCTTCGATGATGTCATACGAAGAAACCGAAATAAAGGAATTGAATGAAGTTGAAGAAAGCGAACTTCCGGCGAATAAAAAAATTGAAACGGCTGCCGAAGAATTCGAAAATATTTCCGGTCAACAAGATTCCGGTTTTCCACCAGCGAACACAGTCGAAGAACCGCCGATTCCTTCGGCTTTAAGCGAAACGGAAAATAAACCCGTTGATTCATTTTCACCGGAAACCGGAAAGGATATTTCGCAGCAAACGGAAATTAAAGATGAAACAAGCCTCGAAGACCTTTCAAAACCGGAGGTTTTCGCGCCGGCAATACCGGAAAAAGAGCCGCTTGTAACCGTTGAAGATGAAAATGAAACGCCGTTTGAAAGTTCGATTGCCAAACCCGGTTTTGAATTCGAACCCGAAGAAGAACCGCCCGTATTGTCGCGTTTCGATTCGGTCAGAATTATGGAAAGCCACGAAGATTCGGCAGAAGAGCGTTCCAAAAATCAATTATATAATAATTTACCTTCAACTTCGGCAACACCGCCGCAACCTGATTTAACCGCGCCTAAACCACAGATTTCCGAGCCGATTGAGGATGACTCAGCCAGAGAATCGCGTTCTTATACGACTCCGAATATCGGAGTTTCGGATACGGACGGTAAAAAATCGAAGCTCAAACCGCTCGATGAAGGGACGATCTTAAACTCACGTTATGAAATTGTCAGAAAAATCGGCGGCGGCGGAATGGGGGCGGTTTACCTGGCGAGCGATAAAAACCTCGGCGGCGTTCTGCGCGCCGTCAAGGAAATGGTTCAATCCTATATCGAGGAAACTCAGCAGGAAAAAGCGATAAATGATTTCAAACGCGAATCAATGCTTTTGACTTCGCTCGAACATCCGGCAATTCCGACGATTTTCGATTATTTTTACGATGAAAAGGAAGCCAGATTTTATCTCGTAATGAAATATATCAACGGCGGCGATCTGGCGATGCGGCTGCGTGCCGCGCCGGAAGGCAAGATTGATGAAAAAAGCGTCGTCGAATGGGCGATGCAGGTTGCCGACGTATTGGATTATCTGCATCAACGCCAGCCGCCGATTGTCTATCGTGATTTAAAGCCCGCAAACATAATGATTGACGGAAATACCGGACGAATTATGTTGATTGATTTCGGGATTGCGCGCTGGATAAATAAGGAAGAAAAAGGCGTAACCGCTGTCGGGACAATGGGTTATGCGCCGCCGGAACTCTTTAGCGGAAATGTCGAAGCGCGTTCCGATATTTACAGTCTCGGTTCGACGATGTTTCATCTTTTGACCGGAGCCGATCCGCAGAGCAATCCTTTATTGATTTTCGATTTTCAGAAAAATCCGCTTCCGCGCCAGATAAATCCGCAATTGTCCGATCAAATGGAGCGGATTTTGATGCAGGCGGTCGAATATAATGCCGAAAAACGCTTTGCTTCCGCCGGGAAATTGCGGCAGGCTCTCGCCGAACATCTCGACAATTTGAAGGCTAATTCGGTAACTTTCGGGGTCAAGGAAACGCCGCAAGCCGTTACATTATCAGAGCAAAAAGTATTTTGCGGTTTTTGCGGGCAAAGCATCGTTGCCTCCGATCTTTTCTGCGCTTTCTGCGGCGCGAAACAGCCGATTGCCCAAAAAGGTGTTCACGGCGAGAGTTATTCTTCTGCTCCTGTGACGGCAAGGTTGACGATTCTCGGAACAAATGAACTCGAATCGCCGTCTTATACAATTGAAAAGGATGAAAATTTAGTCGGCAGACGCGATCCGATGTCGAACATTTTTCCCGAAGTTGATTTGTCGAAATTCGATCCGCAGACAAAAATTTCACGCCGCCACGCCCGGATCTGGCGCGACGGAAATAAATTTATGGTTGAAGATTTAGGCTCATCGAACGGAACGGTTTTGATGCCTGTAATTAATGAAGCATTTCGACTTGTACCGAATAAACCGCATATTTTGACCAACGGAGATAAATTGAAATTAGGCGATACGACCTTACATTTTGTCATCGGTTAATTTATCTTTTCACAAAAAAACAGAAATTTTATGAGTGCACGAGTTGAAAGAGGAGAAAGGGCGAAAAGAATCGTTCCCGCTCAAATAATAAAAACTGAAAAAGTTGTCGTTGATTTTGATGCAGACCGCTTAAAAGCCCCGTTTCTATTGAGATGCGGCGCGCTTTTAATTGATTATATTTTGTTGATTTCAATTCCCGTAATCAGCATTTTACTGGCAAGATTTGCCGGCGAAGACGGTGCAAAACTCCTCAACAGCGAAATTAACAACACCGGTTGGCTAATTACGGTTCTGCTGGGTCTGACGAATTTCGTTATTTTCCCGATGTTCACCGGACAGAGCATCGGGAAAATGCTGACCGGTTTGCTGGTTGTCAAACGCGACGGCACAAATCCGACATTCGGCGTATTATTTCTTCGTCATTTCATCGGTTATCCACTAACAATTTTAACGGGCGGAATCGGATTTTTAATCGCCGCTTTTAATCAAAAAGGACGCTCTCTGCACGATTTTATCGCCGGTACGGTCGTCGTTTACGGTCGCCGCCGGATTGAACAAACGCTTTTAAGTGAAAAAGTGAAAAAGTGAAAAAGTGAAAAAGTTATGGTGTTTTTTCCAATTTAGGTTTTTTATCAAAAATAAATTTTTTTTGATAAAACAATTTAATCAAATATTTTAAACTTCTTCACTTCTTCACTTTTAAACTTTCTAATTTTTTCAAATCAATTAAACAAAATAAATAAATGCCGCAGCTTATCATAAAAAATTCGGATCATCCGACGGAAAACGTTCCGTTATCAAGGCTTCGCACGACGATCGGACGTTCGGCGCGCAGCGACATCTGTATTCCAGATGCCTTTGCGTCAAGACTGCACGCCGAAGTCCGGCAGGAAGGCGATGCGTATTGGCTTCAGGATTTGGGTTCGGCAAACGGCACACGCTACAATGGAAACAATGTAACGATGCCGATTCCGCTTATTTCCGGCGGCGAAATTCAAATCGGCGAAACAACGATTGTTTTTGAAGATGAAAGATTAAACCTCAATAAACACGCGACTTTGATCGCCGATAACACCGAAGCTCTCGATCCTTCGATGACGATTGCTTTTTCGCACCGCAAAAATCCGACCGCCGAAATAATGGAGTCGCATTTTTCGACCAGAAACGAACTGCTCGGTTTGATCAGCAAGGTTGGTGTTGCGCTGCTGTCTTCGAGCGGTCTTGAGGATACTTTGAATCAAGTGGCAAGTCTTGTGTTTGAAGCCGTTCCGGCAGAAAGATGCGTGATTATGCTGCGCGATGAAGCGGAAGAAGGCGGAATGCAGATTGCTGTTGCGCGTGAACGCGATAACGAACATCAGATCAAGGAAGTGCGCATCAGCCGAACCGTGATGGACGAAGTAATGAAAAACGGAAAATCCGTTCTAACTTCCGACGCCCAGCACGATCCGCGGTATGCCAGCCAAACAATGGCACTTCTCGGAATTCGTTCGGTTTTGGCAGTTCCCCTGAGCGTTTCCGAAACAGAGGTTTTCGGCATTGTTTACGCTGATTCGCCGACGACCGAGACGATGTTCAGCGAAGAGCATCTCAATATTTTAACGACTCTTGCCTCGGTTGCGTCAATTCGCGTCGAAAATGCCAAACTTCTTGAAGAGCGTTTCGAGCGTGAGCGAATGGAGCGCGAACTCGAACTGGCGACCGAAATCCAGCAGACCTTTCAGCCATCGGCGCCGCCGCTGATGGACGGTTACGAATTTCAGGGGATTTCGTTTTCGTGTTATGAGATCGGCGGTGATTATTATGATTTTCTGCCGCAAAAAGACGGAAAAATGCTGATCGCGCTCGGCGATGTTTCCGGCAAGGGAACAGCCGCCGCGCTTTTGATGTCGAGCCTGCACGCTTCGATTCACGCGCAATCGGTGGCAAATTCTTCTTTGAAAAAATCGGTCGAAGCGATCAATTTATATTTAGCCGAAAATACGCCTTCAAATCGTTTTATCACTCTATTTATCGCCGAACTCGATCCGCCGACCGGGCTCATCAGATATATCAACGCCGGACATAATCCGCCCTTGATCGGACGCTTTGACGGAAAAGTAGAACAACTCGAATCCGGCGGTTTTCCGCTCGGCATTATTCCGACAGCCGAATTTGAAGTCGGGGAAGTTCATCTGAATGCGGGCGAAACGCTCGTCATTTATTCCGACGGCGTAACGGAGGCGAACAATCTAGCCGAAGACGAATTCGGAATGGAGCGGTTGATTGATGTAATCAGCAAAAATATCATGGCTTCGGCTTCGGGAATGCGCGATAAGGTCGAATCCGCGCTTTCGACATTTACACAAACCGCGCCGGCAAATGATGATATTACTCTGGTTATCGTGAAAAAAATATAATAATCCATATTTTATCTGTTAAAACTTGTTGACCAAACGCATTCTTTTGAATTATACTCAAAAACAGCGAAGTTCTTCGCGGTTCCGATTCTAAAACACAATGCCTCCGACAAATAAAAAAGTAAAATTAATCTATTTTGTCATTATCACGCTGCTGCTCGTGGGTTTGGTTCCGCTTGTTTTGACGGGTTGGTTTTTGTCCGATAAAAGCGGCAAGGAATTGCGTTCGGTCGAGAATCGGTATCAAACTCAATTAGTCCAAGAAAAGGCGAATCAGCTTGAAATTGTCGCACTTCGGTACCGCGATCTGGTCGGAAGCTACGCTAAAGCGGTCGAACTTAACGACAATCTGGCAATACTTTCCGCACCGCAAACCGAAGAAAAATTCAGTCAGACACTCAAAGATAATCCGAATGTCGTCGCGCTTTTCGTCAAACCGACGCAGGGCGAATCGCTGGCGGTTTTTCGTTCGGAAACGATTCAAAAGGGCGAAATCGAAAAATTTGCTTCATCTACGCTGGTAAATCTCAGTAACCAAAAATTTGTCTTCGGACAACCGCAAAAAATCGAATCGAGCGGCGAAATCGTTTTTACGGTCGCTGCGCCGGTTGTTATTCAAAATCAAATGTCGGCAGCCGTTATGGCGGTTGTTTCGGTGCGTGAAATCGCGCGGATTATGGCAGCGCAACCGTTGACCGAAGCCCAGCTTTGGGAAGCGGGATTGCCGATGGTTTTTGTCGTGGACAAAAACGGAAACGCGGTTTTTCATCCCGATCAGAATGTAACTCTCAATCAAAAATCGTTTAACGATTTAAAAATCGTCGAAGAATGGAAACAGACGAATTTGCAGATTCAATCGGCTTTATTTCCCTTCGATGCTGAATATAACGGCACCGAACACGCTATGATCGGTGCTTATTCGACCGCAAGTTTCAGCAAAGATCTGAGTTTCGGCGTGATCGCGATGCAGGACGAAAGTCGCGCTCTGGCTTCGGTCGGGGAAATGCGCCGCCAAACCTGGATGATCAGTCTGGCGTTTGCTTTATTGGCTTTACTGGTCGGTACATTTTTTGCCAGACAATTGACTCTGCCTTTATTAAATCTGGTCGCCGCCGCGCAGAAAATTGCCGCCGGAGATTTTTCTTCGAGAGTCGAAACAAAAAATATCACGGAAATCGGCACTTTGGGCGAAACCTTCAATTTAATGACCGATAAATTAGAAGAACATATCGCCAAACTTGCCAAAGCGGCGGAAGAAAACCGCGAACTTTTCGTCGGTTCGGTCAAGGCTCTCGCCGCCGCAATTGACGGCAAAGACCGCTACACACGCGGACATTCCGAACGAGTCTGCCGCGTCTCGGTCGCCATCGGTCAGCGAATGGGAATGGATGCGGAAGAACTCGAAAAACTTCGCATCAGCGCACTTCTGCACGACATCGGAAAAATTGCGATTGACGATTCGATCCTGAAAAAACCTGCCGCTTTAACGGATGAAGAATACGAAATAATGAAAACCCATCCGCAGCAGGGCTATAAAATTATGAAAAATATTCCGGCAATGAAGGACTTTTTGCCCGGAATGTATATGCACCACGAAATGATCAACGGTCAAGGTTATCCGCAAGGTTTGAAGGGCGACGAAATTCCTCTGCAGGCAAAAATCGTCTCGGTTGCCGATACCTTTGACGCGATGACGATTGATCGCCCGTATTCCAAAGGAATGGAACTCAAACCCGCGCTGGAGAGAATCGGCAGTTTTGTCGGCACAAGATATGACGGAAAAGTCGTCGAGGCACTTGTCCAAGCCTGCAACGACGGTCAAATCGGCATCGGGGTCGTCAAACTTCGCCAACACAAATCGGAAGAAAACACACCTGAAGCGAAAATTCCACAGAAAAAAGTCGCGTAATAAAAATTCTCAAATTTAAAGAAAATTGAGGAAAAAAAGAAATGTCCCCTGAAAATGAAATTTGGCAAGTGGAAGTCAACGGTCAAATTTACCAAACGAATTTTAACGAATTAACTCAATGGATACAGGAAGGTGCGGTTTTGCGCGAAGATAAAGTCAAGCGCGGAAATCTGCGTTGGCTCGAAGCCGGAAGAATTCCGAAATTAGTTAATTTCTTTAATACCAAAGATTTACATTTCCAGCCAGAGATGGTGGCGACGACAAATGCGCCGCTTTCCGAAGAATCTGCTCAAACTCAAACAGAAAATATCGGTTTTCAACAGCATTTTGCGGCGTTTGAAAACCAAACCGAAAATCCTCAACCAGAAAATCAAACTGTTTCAAACCAAATCGTCAACCCGAACGCCTGTGCGGTTCACGAAGATGCCGAGCCGTTTTTTGTCTGCGAAACCTGCACAAGCATTTTCTGCACGGCGTGTCCGAAAACCTACGGTTCGGTAAAATGCTGTCCTTTGTGCGGCGCATTATGCCGTCCGATTCAGCAAATAAACGCTGAAAACGAGCGAAATTTTGAGTTTCAAAACGATCTCGCCGCGGGGTTCGGTTTTTCCGATTTCGGAAACGCGCTCGCCTATCCGTTTAAGTTTAAAACGAGCTTGATCGCCGGCGGAATAATGTTCGCATTTTTCACGCTCGGACAAGCGGCATCGGCAATCGGCGGAATAATTATGTTTGCCGCCGCGCTTTTTTGTATGGCACTCAGCAATATGCTGACATTCGGCGTTCTGGCAAACACGGTCGAAAATTTTTCGCAGGGCAAAATCGGCACGGATTTTATGCCGGGTTTTGATGATTTTGAACTTTGGAACGATGTAATTCAGCCGTTTTTCCTCAGCATCGGCGTTTATATCGTGTCATTCGGTTTGCTGATCGTGATGGTTGTCGGCGGTGTTTGGTATATCGCCGGTTCGATTTCCAATTCGATGCAGGAACAGACGGTTTCGATGATGCCGGACGTAAAACGCGATCTCCAATCAGCCAAGGATTTGCCGAAAATTCGGCAGACTGCCGACGACATCCATAAAAAAACTCAATTTGCCGACGGGGAAATTCCTTCAGAAAAAGAAATTGCCGAATCGCAAACTTTCGTCAATGACGAAGAGCGTGAAATGCAGGAAATTCAATCATTAATTGACGAACACCGCAAAGGTCAACTCGAATCGGTCGCCGGAAAAAGCGATGAAACGGTGCAGGCGGAATACTCAGCGATGTTCGGAAATCTGTTTAAAACGGCGTTTCCGGTCGTGATTTTAATTTTTCCGGCAATGCTCTGGGGATTATTTTATTTTCCGGCGGCGTGTCTCGTCGCCGGTTATACGCGCTCTTTTACGGCAACGATAAACCCTTTGATCGGACTGGATACGATCAAAAGATTGGGTTTCGATTATGTCAAAATTCTTTTGATGGGCGTTGTTTTACTTCTCTTTTCAGGAATTTTGAGCGTGGTCATAAGTGCGATTTTATCACCTTTTAATATGCCGCGAATGGGAAATCTGCCGGCGATCTTTATCTCCGGTTTTGTAACCTTTTATATTTCGATTGTGTTTTCGGTAATTTTGGGATTTGCAATGTATAAAAATTCCGATAAATTCAATCTTTTCAGAGTAAAAAAAATGTCTAATTAACTTGTCATCAGCTCGGTGAATAAATTATTTATTCAGCCTATAACTGACAAGTTTCGCCTACTCGTTTATAATTTCTCTTTTGAATTTATAAACAAAAGTAGGTTTTTTTATTTATGGCATTTTTTTGGCGAAGAAAGAAGGACGAAGACAAATTTTCAACCTCGGTTTTAGGACTCGATAAATCAATCGAAGAACTCAAAGCCGAAGAAGAACGGATCGAGAAGGAATTTCGGGTAAGATTTAACAAAGCGATTGCAAAAACCCGCAATTCGATCAACGACCGGCTCGATAATATTTTCGAGAATCGCAAAAAGATTGACGAAGCATTTCTTGACGAACTCGAAGAAATGCTGATCTCGACCGACATCGGCGTGGCAACGACAATGCAGGTTTTAGATGCGGTTCGCAAAGGCGTTTCAAGACAGGAAATCAATGATCTGGACGCGCTCAAAAGAGCGATGAAAAACGAGCTTTTGGGCATTATGAACAGTCTCGGCGATAAAGGCATCGCTTCGGAAACCGCTGTTCCTTTAACCATCAAACCGTATGTTTTAATGGTTGTCGGTGTGAACGGTGTCGGCAAAACGACGACCATCGGCAAACTCGCCCAACGCATTAAAAACGAAGGAAACCAGGTAATGATCTGCGCCGCCGACACATTCCGCGCCGCCGCTTCCGAACAACTCGAAATCTGGGCAGAACGCGCCGGAGTTCCGCTGATTCAACAAAAACAGGGAACTGATCCGGCGGCAGTTTTATTCGACGCGCTGAAATCTGCAAAAGCTAGAGAAGCGGATGTTTTGATCGTTGACACGGCGGGAAGACTTCATAATAAATCGAATTTAATGGCGGAACTCGAAAAAATGAAACGCATTGCGGGGCGCGAAGTCGAACAAGCACCGCACGAAACTCTGCTCGTCATTGATGCCGTAACCGGACAAAACGGTCTGGAACAAGCCAGACAATTTATGAAAGTCGCCGACGTAACCGGAATCGTCCTGACCAAACTCGACGGCACGGCAAAAGGCGGAATCGCCGTCGCCATTGCCAAAGAATTAAATTTGCCCATAAGATATGTCGGAATCGGCGAACAAGTTGACGATCTAATGGTCTTCGACGCGGAAAATTATGTGAACGGATTGTTTAATTGATGCTTTGATTGTATATTCAATGTAGAAACAATTATGAAAGTCAAAATTCAAAAATGGGGAAATAGTTTAGCCGTTAGAATCCCGAAATCATTTGCTGTTCAAACCGAAATCGAGCAGAATTCCTTTGTTGATTTGTCTATTATTGAAGGCAATATTATCGTGAAGCCGGAAAAACGAAAGCCGAAATATACACTTGAAGAACTTCTCGAAGGAGTAACCGAAGAAAATCTGCACGGCGAAATTGATTTCGGCAAAATTGTGGGCAAAGAAATGCTTTAGATTATGAAATATATTCCCGAACGCGGCGACATTGTTTGGCTCGATTTCGATCCGCAAACCGGACACGAACAAGCCGGAAGACGACCTGCACTTGTCATTTCACCTTATTCTTACAATCAAAAGGTCGGATTAGCAATATTTTGCCCGATCACGAATCAGGAAAAAGATTTTCCCTTTGAAGTAAAATTACCGAAAAATCTAAAAGCAAAAGGCGTAATTTTATCCGACCAAGTGAAAAATCTCGACTGGCAACAGCGCAATGTCAAGTTTCTTTGTAAAGTTTCCGTAGAAGTTTTGGAAGAGGTTTTCGGGAAAATAGAAACATTAATTTCTTGAAATAAATTCAGCATTGGCGAACAAGTTGACGATCTAATGGTCTTCGACGCAGAGAATTATGTGAACGGTTTGTTTAATTAAAATGGAGGTTTTACAAAATGACACAAACAATTGAAGCAATTTATCAAAACGGAATTTTCAAACCCGTTACGCCTCTCGAAGAAGATTTTTCAGAAGGCGAAATGGTGGAATTGACGGTAAAAAATAAAAAGTTATCGCCCGAAGAAATGTTGAAACTTGCGAGTCAGGTTTATGAAGGTCTTTCGGAAGAAGATATTGAAGAAATCGAAAAAATCGCGCTTGACCGTTCAAACTTTTTCGGAGATAGAAAATTATGAGCGGTTTGTCAAAGGTTTTGCTCGATTCCGACACGCTTTCATATTATTTCAAAAAATCGCCGAAAGTCGTCGCCAACGCACAAAAGTATTTGCAAGGACAAGAGGTTTTTACATTTTCGATTGTTACGCGCTTTGAAATCTTGCGCGGAATGAAAGTCAGAAATGCGTCGGAACAATTAAAGTTTTTTGATTTATTTTGTCTGCAAAACGAAATTCTTGAATTAAACGATAACATAATCGTGAAAGCGTCAGATATTTACGCCGATTTATACCAACGCGGACAAATCATCGGTGACGCGGATATTTTGATTGCGGCGACGGCAATTGTTAATAAACTGACGATTGTAACGAATAACGAAAATCATTTTAGCCGGATTTTAGATTTACGGGTTTTGAATTGGAACAAATAAAAGATTTACAGATTGACGGTTCTATTTATAAATTGTTTGTTAAATCCGGCTGAAACAGCCTAAATAAACTTTACAAACATCGAAGGTGAAAAACTTTTGAATAAAATTTATGAAAAATTTCCTTTGCCTTATAGTCATATTCTGTCTTTTGAGCATTTCAATTTTCGCTCAAAATCAACAAAAAGAATCAGTAAAAAATCCGCTTGATTGTGCGTTGTATTTAATAAAAACGGAGAATAAATTTGATAAAAGAAGTGAAGAAATTATTTCTGTGTCTAATTTTTATTGGAAATCCGGTCAAAGAGAGAAAGCCTTTGAAGTTGCTAATTTACTTGCAGATGATGACGAGAAAATTAAGGTTTTTGCAAGTTTTGCGAAAGAATTCAAAAAAGAGAACAAATCAATTGAGTCTGAAAAGTTATATCTAAATGCTTTTTCAATATTAAAGAAAAATGATGAATTCGGTTCAGTTTATAAAAATGAAACCTTCGTTGATGTCATTAAAAACTTGGTTGAATCAGGTCATTCTAAAGAGATTTTGGGAGTTGTAAATGAAAAAAGTTCCAATGATGATAATGCTTTTATCCTTTTGGCTGTTGCAGATGGTTTTCTGAAAATTGAGCAAAAAGACAAAGCATTGGAATTAATTCCTCAAATTTTGCGATATGCAAACAATTCAAAGTGGAAGGATTTAGAATTGTTTGCAAAAGCTAAAGCTGGAACAATTTATCTAAAATCAGGTAACGAAGAAGAGGCTGAAAGTTTATATCAGGAAGTTTTGAAATCTTCTTCGTCATTAAAAGAAATAGGAAATATATTTGTTGACGATTTATGGCGAGAAGTTTTCGATGGTTATAAATCTTTACGCAAATTTGATAAAGCAATTGAAACTCTTCTCGCATATCAGCAAATAAATACATTGAATTCTAAAGGCATTTATACTAAATCTAATTTAG
>JBBRVS010000126.1:0-15688 GCA_038246645.1 Pyrinomonadales bacterium | reverse complement strand
TTGCAGCCGCGAAAAAATAAAAATGCGGGGCGCGAAAATGAATTTTAGCGCCCCGCTGATTTTCAAACGGAAAATATTTTTACGTCTGGTCGTGCAGAGCGTATAACTTCCGGTGCCGCTGTTTCAGTTGTATTGCCTTGCAGATAAAAGTGCGGCGACTCCGGGGCAACGTGCGGCGAAGCCATCGAAGTGCCGCTGATCGTATTGGTTGCCGTGTTGCTCGTGTGCCGGGTCGAGGTTATCGAAGAACCGGGCGCGAAAATATCTACGCACGATCCGTAATTTGAAAATAACACGACGATTTTTTTTTGAAATTATGGTGAACTGACTCTTTCGACGGCAATTACGCCCGGAACTCTTTCAACCGAACCGATAACTTTATCGAGATGTTTTTTATCGTAAACCTCGATCGTAATTTCTATCAATCCCTTGTCATCGTTTGAAACCTCAGCCCGCGCATCACGAATTCCCGTTTTGATGTCAGCTATCGCATTGGTAATTCCGGCAAGCATTCCCGTTCTGTTTTCGGTCGTCGCCAGAAGTTTTACGGATTGAATTTCGTCTTTTTCGGTCTTTGCCCATTCGACATCAACAATTCGATCGCGGTTGACCATTAATGATTTGACGTTTTTACAGCTTTTGCTGTGAACGACAATTCCTTTTCCGAGCGAAATGTAGCCGATTATGTCTTCACCGCGAAGCGGTTCACAGCAACGGGCGCGGGTCGTTAAAAGATTGTCCACACCGGCAACCACAATGGCGTCTTCGCCCAGACCGATGAATTTTTTAACGGCTTTGACACTGCTTTGCAAACGCGTTTCTTTTTTCTTTTCAGGATCGAGTTCGGCAAATTTTTCCGCGCCCAGGAATTTCCCTAAAACATTGCGCGGCAAAGTTTTGCCGTAACCGATCGAAGCCAGGAGGTCTTCCGGTCTGCCCAAACCGTATTCATTGGCGATGCGTTTCATCTCCGTTTCGTTATTGATTAATTTTTTTGGTGAAACGCCGAATTTTTCGGCTTCCTTTTCCAGCAATTTACGACCGATTTCGATTGATTCGGTGCGCTGTTGCTCGGAAATAAAATGCCGGACGCGGTTTCTTGCCCGCGAAGTTACGACATAATTGAGCCAATCACGCGATGGTTTTGAATTTGAAGTCGTTAAAATCTCGACCACATCGCCGTTTTGGAGTTCGGTTTTTAATTGAACGATTCGCCCGTTGAGTTTCGCACCCGTGCAGGTATCACCGACTTCCGAGTGAATTGCGTAGGCAAAATCTATCGGAGTTGCGCCGCGCGGCAATTGGATAACTTTTCCCTTCGGCGTAAAGGCATAAACATCCTTCGGGTAAAGATCGAGTTTGAGAGATTCGATAAAATCTTCGGAATCCTCACTATTATTAGTATTCTCGACTAATGGAAGCAGAAGTTTTTCGACCGTTTTCCGCAATTCATCGAGACTCGCGTCTTCTTCCTGTTTACCGAGTTTCTTTTCTTTATATTTCCAATGCGCCGCCACGCCTTCTTCGGCAATATGGTGCATTTCTTCGGTTCTGATCTGAACTTCGAAGGCTTGCCCCTTGTCGCCGATTACGGACGTATGCAGCGATTGATACAAGTTATCACGCGGAATGGCGATCCAATCCTTGAATCTTTCGGGAACGGGTGTCCAGATGTCGTGGATGACGCTTAAGGCAACATAACAATTCTTTTTCTCATTTGTTGTAATTATTCGCGCCGCGATCAAATCGTACACCTGATCTATTGTTATTTTCCGTTTTTTAAGTTTTTTCCACAGCGAAAACAGACGTTTGACACGACCTTCGATTTCCACATATGGGACGTCATTTTCTTTTAATTTCTCTCTGATCGTCGTTGTAATTTTCTCGAGCGTGGCTTCGAGTTCCGGGCGGCGGGCTTCGACCTCGACGGATAATTTGTTATATTCCTGCGGATGCAGGTTTTGGAAGGATAAATCTTCGAGTTCGCTGCGAAGTTTTCCCATTCCCAAACGATGGGCAATCGGCGCGTAAATATCGAGCGTTTCCTGAGAAATACGGGCGCGTTTTTCGGGTTTTAAGAACTGCATCGTCCGCATATTATGAAGGCGGTCGGCGAGTTTGATTAAAACAACGCGAACATCCGTAATCATTGCCAAAACCATCTTGCGGACATTTTCGGCTTGTTGTCTTTCCTTTGAAAGATTGCTGATATGCGCGATTTTTGTTAAACCGTCAACAAGTCTTGTAATTTCATCGCCGAAATATTCTTTTATCGTATCGAGATCAACCAGTGTATCTTCGACGACATCGTGCAGAAGTCCGGTCGAAACACTGACCTCATCAAGCCGCATATCGGCAAGAATATCTGCAACCGCAATCGGATGAACAAGATATGGTTCGCCTGAGGCGCGTTTTTGTCCGCGATGATGCAAGGCAGAAAACATATACGCCCGCCGGATCAAATCAATGTCCGGTTCGGGGCGATTTTTTTCTACTTTTTCGATTACATCTTCTATGCGAATCATATATCCAAAATTTTACAGAAAATTTTAACTCATTCAAAAAATCCTTTTCTTTCATTCCGGTTTGAAAGTTTTACAAACTTAAAAGGAAAAAAGGTGGTACTTAATTATTATTGTAATCAAGTATCACCTTTCTTAAAAGTATTTTTTACTATTTATTTAGCATTTGCCGCTGCGGCAGCCGCTTGTTTCCTCGCATCCTGTTCGATAAGAATTTTCTTTTCCAAATCATTCAGAGCGGTAAATTTATCTCTCGCTTCTTCAGCCTTCTTTTTGAATGATTCTTTATCTTCCGGTCTGGCTTCCATTTCAGCCAAACGCATTTGTTGAATAAGTGCATTTGCCTTGTATGACCAGGCTGATTGAAACTTCTTATCCAAATCCGCCAGTGCAACCAATTCCTGATCGGAAAGCGATTTAACATCAATATTACCCGGATTTTTTATTCTTTCCGGCTCGAATTGAATAGCTCTGTCAACTAATTCCGTACCTTTGGCAAGACATTGTTTAAATTTTTCAAAAACCTGTTCATCGGTCGGTTTTGTGAACTGAAACGATGCTATTCCGTCTTTTTCTACTGTTTTCTTAACCGGATCAACGTCGGAAATATCATTGGCGCACGTTATTTGTTTGGAAGCCAGCGATGTTAAAGCCTCGGCACGTTGATCTTCGGGTACGTTTTGATCATTTGTCCGATCCGTTATCCATTTTTCAGCTTCTTCCTTTCGATTAAGATTTTCCAAAAGATTTGCGATCGCCTTAAACGAACTGTTATCTTTAGGATCTTTTGCTAAAACCTTTTTATATTCCGCAATCGCCGACTCGGCTAATGGTGAATTTTGACGATCACCAATGTAACGCGAATGCAAAGTTCTGGCTAAGAAAAGCTGCGCCGTTTTACCTTCAAGTGTTTCACCTTCAGGGTCGCGGGCAACGGCATCCCGAAATAGTTGTTCGGCTTTCTCGAATTTTCTTGCCTTATAGGCTTCCGCCCCGTCAACCAGATACTTTCTGGCAATAATTCGATTGTAGTAAGAGCAATTTGCTCCGATAATAACTGTTATTAGTATAAAGACTAAAGTCCCTAAACGAGAAAATCTCATTTTTCGTCTCCAAATTACCGCTGAAACAACAAAAACTATAATTTTTCGGTTTATAGTTTTTGTTATTTTCAAGCTAAATTATTGTTGTAAATCATCAATTTGCAAACCAATCGGTTGCGCTCCGGCTACTTTAGCCGCGTCTATCACCTTAACCACATCGCCATATTTAACAGAACGCGGAGATTTTATAAAAAGAGTCTTTTCTACCTCACTTGTTCCGTCACGAAATACACCGTTTGCTTCTCTTTCTTTGAAAATCTGAGCCAATCTTTGAGTTAAAGGCTCGGTATCAGAAACATCGCCAAAGGGATCATTATTCAACGTCAGTTTCATATCCGCTTTATTGATAGCAACGACCAGTGTATTCGGATTCGCCTTGGCAACGGTTGTGTCTTCTTTTGGTTCTGCCGGAACTTTGGCTTCAAACCTGCTCGGTTTAAGCGGAGTGATAATCATAAAGATAATCAATAATACCAGCAAAACATCAATTAAAGGTGTTACATTTATACTTGGTACGGCTCCTCCGCCGGATGAGCCGCCTGTTGACATTCCCATAATTCGCTACTCCTACAACTTTAGAAAAATCAAAGTTGTTAATTATTATTGTGCGGCGGCTGGTGCCGGTGCTGCCGCTGTGTCGCCGCCTTTTTTCTTATCGGCAACCAGACCAATCCTATCTACGTCTTGTTTGCGAATTGTATCAATTGCTTCTACAACTCTGCCATAATCCACATCAATTCCGCTTTTTATATAAACAATTCTTTTATCCGGAGTTTTATCCTTCATCAAGGTTTGGATTTTTTCGCCCAAAACATCTAATGGATATGGATCTTTCCCGATATAAAAGTTGCTGTTATCCGGTATTGCAATAACTATCGAAGTATCTTTTGCAATATCTCCGTCTTCATCCGGACTAATCATATTTTTCGGAAGGTTTACCGAAACTCCTTGTTGAAGCAAAGGCGTGACGATCATAAAGATGATCAAAAGCACGAGCATTACGTCAACCATCGGAGTTACATTAATGTCCGAATTATATTCGTTGTCTCCACCGACTGCCATTCCCATAGCAAATTTTCTCCCCTCTTAAAAATTCTAAGATTTATGATTTATTGCTTAGTTGTTGATTTGTTTTCTTTTTTGTCTGATAAAGTAATCAACCAATTCCGAAGCGGAATTTTCCATTTCGATACTGAAACTGGTTACTTTATTGGTGAAATAGTTAAACAACCAAACACCGGGAATTGCTACGGCAATACCGAAAGCAGTAGCGACCAACGCTTCGGCAATCGAACCGCCAACCGCACCGATACCGGCTGTTTCATTAGCTCTTAAAGCATTAAAAGCACCGATAATACCGACTACCGTTCCGAACAACCCAACGAACGGTGCTGTCGAACCGACTGTTGCCAATCCCGAAAGACCGCGTTTAAGTTCCGCGGTTTTAACGGCGATCGCACGTTGCAGTGCGCGTTTTGAAGCTTCCATTTCATCACCGGAAATATCGGCACTGCCTTGATGTGCGGCAAATTCTTTTAAACCGGATGAAACTACCATCGCCAGATGCGAATCTTTGTGCTTGTCGCTGATATTTATAGCTTCATCAATGTTGCTGTTTTTTAATGCCTGTGCAACTTTCGGAGCATATTGCCGGGATTGTTGTTTAGCTTTGTTATAAGTCATATAGCGTTCGATGCCGACAGCGATCAAATAAATTGATTGCAGCAAAAGGACGATAATAACAATCCAGCCCGGAACCGTTAAACTCTGAACGATTTCGTAAAATCCGAATGAAGGCACACCTTCAGCAGAAAACATAAAGAATAAGCCGAAAAGGCTAACTAAAAAGGTCATTAATTTTTCCTCCAAAAGAAATCAGTAAATTTTATATATTGCAAAATCTTATTTTTGTTGCGAGAAATAGCCCTATTAACTATTTCTCACAACTATTTTTATTTCAATTATTAATTCAAACGATTAATTGAAAACGTATGTGATAACGCCGGAAACTTTCACGGGTTGTCCTGAAAGTTGGGTCGGTCTGAATTTTGCCCGACGCGCGGCTCCCGCTGCCGCTGAACGCAATAAAGGATGTCCGTTGACGGCATTTGCCGAAACCACGTTTCCGTTTTCGTCAATCAATACCTGAACACTAACCGAACCTTTCGCGCCGACGGCTTTTGCCGCAGCCGGATACGGCGGTGCGGGTAAGCTCGTCGCTTTACCGTTGACAACTCCGCCCGAAATCGTCTTCGGTGCTGGTTTTGGTGTCGGTTTAATTACCGGTGGCGGCTCATCATCATCAACCTTCATGGCAGGTGGAGGAACTGTTTTGGGAACGATTCCGCCTCCGTCTCCACCACCTGTTCGGGTTGCGCCTCTGCTACCTGAACTGGCATCCTGATCTTGTGCACCTAACTTATTCAAAACACCTTCCTGCATTTGTTTATATTTCAGGTTAGCCGTATTTGTCGTATCCGGGGGTTTGGTATTTTGATTGATATTTTGAATAAGCTCCTGACGAATCGCGACATTTGTTTCTTTTTCATTAGTCACCTGCTTTTCCGGTTCATTTTCCGGTTTCGGCGGCGGCGGCGGTTCGTCCTCAGGAACGGGAACAGGAGCAACCAGCGTTGATAATTCCAAATCGCTGCCGCCCATTCCGTAATCTTTTGCAAAAAGACTATAGAGCCAGCCCGACATTAAAAAAGAAACTATAACAATCATCGTCACGAGCATAAAGCTGCTACGTCTCGTATTTTCTTTTACTGTACTTTTTGATTCAACTAATTGATCTAACATTTTTTTATTTTCCTCCCTATTTCCGGTGCCACTTTGGGTCAAGGGTTACGAAACCTTTATTATTGCTTAAGATGATATAAATTAAATCTCAAGTTGTAATCGTTGAATACAGAACAACCCGATTTCACTTGAAAACCACTAAAATCCTCTACATTTTAACTTCTTAATCATTCAGCGCGGGATAAACAGACTTCTGCCGGTCTTTAACACAAAAGTTCTACCTGATCCGAAACTGCCGTTAAAAGCAAAACGAATAAAGATACAAATTATTTAATTGACCAGCAACGTTTTGAAGTCTAAAGTTTTACTCCGAGAAAGTCAAGAAATAATTGCTTTTTTTTCCGAATTTTTAAATTTTATTTACGAAATTTAATTAAAGAATTCTATTTATTTCAATTTCCAAAAATTACCTTACCATAGCAAAGAACTTAGCAAAGCAGAGCGGATAAAAATCAGCTTCTGGCAATCGGGCGGCGTGTTACGGTACGTCTCGATGCCGAAGCGAGTTTATCTTTTTTATTCGCTTCCGGCTGTTTCATTTGAGCTTCACCGAGTTTGCTCTGCCACCAAATGGCAATCGGACTGGCAATTGCAATCGTCGAATATGTTCCCGTAATTGCGCCGACAAAAAGTGCCAGCGAAAAGGCACGTAAAACTTCGCCGCCGAACAGCACCAATGAAAGTACCGTTAAGAATACCAATCCATTGGTAACGATCGTGCGCGACATTGTTTGATTGATCGAATCGTTTGTTAATTGATAGAGCGGCTGATCGCGTCTCAAAGTCAGATTCTCACGAATGCGGTCGAAAATAACGATCGAGTCATTTACCGAAAAACCGACAAGCGTTAAAAGTGCGGCAAGTACCGTTAAACTGACTTCCCATTGAAACATTGTAAAGAATGCCAGAGTGATCAAAACATCGTGGAAAACAGCGATAACCGCACCGGCAGCATACGTCCAGTCATACCGGAAGGCGATAAACAAAAGAATTCCGACCATTCCCAGAAGCGTGGCAATAATTGCCTGATTTCTCAGTTGCGCTCCGGCAACCGGACCGACAAATTCCGTTCCGATTATTTTATAAGTCGCATTCGGGTCTTGATCTAAAGCCAACGTCGCTTCGGCTTCTTTTCCGAAGGTGTTGAGCGCAAGTTTGACCTTCTCGCGCCCTTGATTTACCTGTTGTGTATTTACTTGATCTGCGGTCGTTGCCGATGTTTGGGTATTGGCATTCGTATTGGCGGCAGAATTGGAATTGGTGTTCACATTTGCATTTGCCTGATTTTGAGTGTTTTCAACAGTTTGAACCGCTTGATCTGCACCATTTTCAAGCAAAGGAACTTTTATTAAAACCTCGTCCGTTTTATCAGTCGAAGCCTGTATCACCGGTTCGTTCACACCGATATTAGCTAAAGCCGTGCGAATTTCGTCTTCGGACGGCTTTTGACCTTTAAATTTTGCCGTAATAACAGTTCCGCCCTGAAAATCAACTCCGAGATTGAAGGCTTCCGTTCCGCCGGGAGTCGCCTGCCGCACCACGGCTGAGAATAATCCTGCCATTAAGAGAAAAATAGAAACGGCGATCAAAGGACGGCGAATTCCCATCCAATCAACATTAATTTTTGTAAATAAATCAAACATTTTTTATATTTCGGATTTTAGATTTTGGATTTTGGATTATTTTCTTTATTCGGTTTCGCATAACTTCCGCACTTATCATCTATCTTTAACCGAAGTCTTAAGATTTTATGAATCGAAAGTTTTTTCGGTTCATAAAAAATCTAAAATCCAAAATCTAAAATCCAAAATCCCTAGACACTAATTTTATTCATATTCGGATTGCGTTCGAGCAACCATAAAAAGATTGTTTTTGAAACGAATACAGCCGAGAAAAGATTTATCAATAATCCTAAAATCAGCGTAACGGCAAAACCGCGAATCGGTCCCGAACCGTATAAGTAAAGAATTACGGCGGCAATGATCGTCGTTACGTGTGTATCAATAATCGTGATAAACGCGCGGTCAAAACCCACCTCAATTGCTTTCGGAATAGCTTTCCCGGCGCGAATTTCTTCGCGCATTCGTTCAAAAATAAGCACGTTCGAGTCAACCGCCATCCCGATTCCCAAAATCAAACCGGCAATTCCGGGCAGCGTCAGCGTCGAATCGAGAACAATCAGCGCGGCAAGAGTTAAGAGCATATTCAAAAGCAGCGCGATAACCGCATTAATTCCTGCGCCGCGATAATAGAAAAGCATAAAAAGAATAACAAAAACCAAGCCGCCGACCGAAGCCCGAACACCGGAACGAATCGAATCCGCACCCAAACTCGGTCCGACGGTTCTTTCTTCCTGATATTCGATTTGAGCCGGAAGCGCGCCGGATTTCAAGGTCAAAGCCAAATCTTCGCCGGATTCTTTGGTAAATCTTCCGTCAATTTGTCCCTGATCGAAAATTTGCGATTTTATATAGGCGGCGGATTTAACCTGATCGTCTAAAACAACGCCCATATAATTGTTGATATTTTTACCCGTCCATTCACCGAATTTCTGCGCTCCGGCGGGTTTGAATGAAAAAGAAATCTGATATTCGCCGGCGTTTCCCATGCCCTGAACCGCCGCCGCATCGCGCAATTCGCTGCCGTCAACAACTGCCGGAGTTTCAACGACGACCCATTGTTTCGGTTTTTCTTCGTTTGGATTTTGAGTTGGTGCTGCCGCCTCATCGCGGTCAACGAATTCGAGAACCTTTCGGTTCGGCGCACCGGCAATAGATTGTTCTGCCGCTTCTCTTGTCGGATAAATCTGAACCGGCGAAGGACTGGGCGGACCGACAATTTTCATCAATTCCAGTTTCGATGCTTTACCGATCAATTCTTTGACGCGCTGCGGATCATCCAAACCCGGCATTTGCAGCAGAATCTGACCCGAATCTTCGCGTCCGTAAGATTGCAAAGTCGGCTCTTTCACACCATAAGCATTGATTCGGCTTTCAATGATCTGCATTGCCTGCTGCGTAGCCTGAGTTTTCAAGATCTTCTGGATTTGCAAAGGCAGCGACCAGGTAATCGTGTTTCCGCTTTTCGATTCAGACCAATTGACGACATCAACTTTTTGTTTAACGGCTTCGACAACCGCATCCATCTGATTGGCATCGGTTACATTTATGGAAAACTGATAATCGTTGTTTGCCGCTACCGAGGTGGCTTCGCCAACCGGCAATTGAAGTTCCTGGGCGGCACGCAATGCGGCATCCCGATTATTTTCGGTTAAAAGTCGAAGATATTCGTCGGTTCTGACACGCATTACGAGATGCGAACCACCCTGTAAATCCAAGCCGAGATTGATATTAGCGGCAAGATTTCGTTTAATTCCTTCCCACGAAAAATCGCTTGCCGTGAAGGAATTTCGAGGACCGATAACGAGATATATCCCTAAAATCGTAACCGCAAAAATAATAACTGTTCTGACAATCAAACTGCTGTTTTTCATTATAAATTCAAATGGTCGGATAATTTATCCGCCAAATCCTAAACGCTGACTTAAATTACTTTTTTTTCTTCTTCAGGTTTTCTGCCGATAACCGCGGTTTTCGCCACTTCGAGAAAGGATTTGTCCGCACTGTGAATAATGAAGCTCGTATCCCTGACTTCCTTGATTTTCCCGATCAGACCGCCGTTCGTGATAACTTCGTCATTAATCTTTAATTCGGCAACCATATCTTTAGCCTCCTGCTGTTTGCGCTTTTGCGGCAAAATCACGAGAAAATAGAAAATTGCAAAAATTACAACAAACGGCAATAGAGACCAAATAAGACTCCCGCCGCCTTCCTGAAAAAACAAAATAAAAATATTCATCATTGTATGTGCTGAAAAGAAAAAGACAATAATATACATTTAGAGGCACTTTATCAAACCTCTGTTGTCTAAATTCGCGCTTCTCCTTCGCGGATTTTATTTATAAAGTCGTGTCGAAATTGATTAAATTCGCCAGATTTGATAGATTGCCTAACCTTTTTCATTGTGTCAAGGAAGAAAGCGAGATTGTGGTGCGAAATCAAAATTGCTGCGAGCATTTCTTTTGCCTGATAAAGATGCCGAATATAAGCTCTTGAATATCTTTGGCAAACCGAACACGTACATTCATTATCAAGCGGTTCGGGATCGGTGGCAAACCGGGCGTTGCGAATATTTATTTTGCCGCGCGATGTAAACGCGCCGCCCGTGCGTCCGTTGCGCGTCGGCATCACGCAGTCAAACATATCCACGCCGCGATAAACCGCTTCGACCAGGTCTTCGGGCGTTCCGACTCCCATCAGATAACGCGGCGCGTTTTCGGGCATTTTCGGCGCAAGATATTCGATAACTTCATACATTACAGACTTTTCTTCGCCAACGCTCAAACCGCCGATGGCATAACCGTCAAAACCGATCTCAACCGTTTTTTCCAAACTTTCCCGCCTTAAATCGAGATGTCCCGCACCTTGAATAATACCGAAAAGAGATTGTTTTCCGGATAGGTTAGTTTCAGGTTCAAAGTTCAAAGTTTCAAGTTCTGTTGAACTTTGTACTTTGAACTTTGAACTTTGAACTTGAGTCTCCGGCGGTAAAAATCCCGTGTCCATTCCGCTTTCCTGCAATTCATTGAAACGATTTTTCGACCGCTTTGCCCAACGCGCCGTCATTTCCAGACTTTTTCTTGTGACATCAATTCCGGCATCACCCGGCGGACATTCATCGAAAACCATGACGATTTCCGCGCCCAAAGCCGCTTGAATTTCCATCGAAACTTCCGGCGACAGAAACATTTTCGTGCCGTCAATATGCGAGCGAAATTCAACGCCTTCTTCGGTCAATTTTCTTAAATCGGTCAAAGAAAAAACCTGAAAACCGCCCGAATCGGTTAAAAGCGAACGATTCCACGTTGAAAATTTATGCAAACCGCCCATTTGCCGGATAATTTCCGTTCCCGGGCGAAGCCATAAATGATAAGTATTTCCCAAGATTATCCGCGCATCGTGTTCTTCTTCCAAGAATTCATAACGCACGCCTTTGACCGTTGCTTGCGTTCCGACGGGCATAAAAACGGGCGTTTCAATCTCGGAACGCCTCGTTCGCAAAACTCCCGTCCGCGCATTTCCATCCTGCGCCGTAATTTTCCATTCAATCGGTTTTTCCATTTACTGTAAATATTTAATTAAAACTTTGCGTCTTTGCGCCTTCGCGCCTTTGCGTTAAAAAATCTTATTTCTTCTTCCCCAATAAAGCCCAAATTTGCGGCGCACCGATGGCGGTTTCCGAGATTATTTCGCCGTTTTCATTAACAAGGACTGCCGAAGGCGTTCCGCTCATTCCGAATTCCCCGGCGATTTTATAATCTTTATCCAAAATTATCGGCGAATTTAGTTCGAGAGTTTTGTGCGCTTCCCGGTCGCCGTCGGAAAATACCATTAAATCCGGCTCGTCCTGACCTTTCACCTTTTCCCATTCGCGCAAATCTTCGATCATATTTTTGCAGTGCGGGCAATTTAAACTCCAGAAAGTTACAAGCGTTTTTCTGCCGCGAAAATCATCCGCACCGATTTTTCTGCCCTTTAAATCTTCAATTTTAAATTCGGGAACTTTTTCACCGATTTTCGATTTTCGTGCGCCGTCGTCGCCGTTCGTAATATAAAATAAATCTTTGCCGGCGCTTTCGGTTTTTACTTTTTCGATCAGTTCGCGGATCGCTTTATCGCCGGCGGCATTGCGGCTGCCGATCGTTCCGTCGGAATTTACAAGCAGAGCCGTCGGAGTCCAAATCGCGCTGAATTCTTCGGAAATTTCCCTCTCTTTTTGCAATAAAATCTGCGCCGCAACTTCGCCGAATTTTTCGATATTTTCTTTTGCCTTTCCGCTTGAAACAAAAACAAAGTTAAATTTGTCGCCCAAATCTTTTTTCCATTGAACGATTTCCGGCAACAGCGCATTGCACGGATTGCAATTCGGGCTGACGAAAAAGAAAATCAGCGGTTTTGTCTGCATCAAAAGATGTTCAAAGGCGACCGATTTTCCCTGAACATCAGGCAAAACAAAATCCGGCGCGGGCGCACCGACCGGCAAACCGTCTTGCGGATGTCCGACATTTTCGCGTTCGACCGGTTTTCCCTCGCTCGAGATAATTTCCAAAACCTCGAGTCGGCGCATTATCTGAACTTGTTGCTGAGAAATTTGTTTCAAAAAATAAACAACCGCCGCCAGCAGCACGACGATTGCCGAACCGATAATTATCTGCATAAAATCCGTTTTTCCGACCGAATTAATACTCGAATCAAACAAATTCAAACCTTGATTCGTCTTTCCGCTGAAAACAAGAAAAATCCCCATAAGCGCAAAAAATCCATTGCGAATCAAACTTTTTACGCTGACCGGTTCGGAATGAATCTGTCCGAAACAATGGCAATCGGGCGCGTTTCCGAGTTTCAACTGATACAGCATTCCGCCGATAAACACTAAAAGCAAAAGACTTGCACCGATTGCGCCAAGCCACGAAGTTTCAATAAATAACAGTGTTAAGGCAATCAAAATTTCAGCCACCGGCAAAATTATCGAAAAAGGTTTTGCCAAAACTTCCGGTACGCCGAAATCTCTGACGGCTTTTTCCGAGCCTTTTAAATCCGCAAGTTTGCCGATTCCGGCAAGCAGAAAAATCGCGGCAAGCAATAATCGGACGATCAACAGAAAAATTTCCATAAAATTTTTAACGCAAGAAAATTAGAATAGAATATTTTTCAAAACTTGAAAACCGCGCAAATAAATTGCCTAAGAATAAAAGCGATAAATCGCTTTTATTCTTAGGCGAAAATTGTTTCCGGTTAAATTTATCCTTAGGTGAAATTATAAACGATAAAACCCGTAACTTTTACCTTTTGCCCGGTTAGAGTCGTCGGTGTAAATTTCGATGATCGTGCGGCATTTATCGCCGAAGATTTCAAAAGCGGATGTCCGCTGACGACATTTGCCGAAACGACATTTCCATCTTCATCTATCAAAACTTGAACTTTTACCTGTCCTTTGGCACCGACGTTTTTCGCCGCCGCCGGATACGACGGCGTGACGAGATTTCGCGCTTTTCCATTGACAACTCCACCGGAAATTATTGTCGGCGGTTTTACTTCCTTAGGTTTGATCACCGGCGGCGGTTCTTCGATTTTGTTATCTTCAATTGTTTCAAGCGGCTTGGAATTATTGGCGACGATTCCCGGTCCTGGATTTGAATTATTTCCGGTTCCGCGTCCTGTTATTGCACCGGAAATTACCGGATCAGAATTGATTGGTCCGATTGTAAATGTCGAATTCGGGCGAGCTTTAACGTTTGAAGGCGTAACCGCAACCGTGTTCGGAATTTCTTTCGGAGTTTCATCGGTTCGCAAAACATTCTCCGTCCGCGACGGGAGTTTGTTCTCGTTATTTTGAACTTTATTTTCAATTTGCGGTTTCGGTTCGCTGACGGGTTCGGGTTTGACTTCAAACTCCACGGGCGCAAGCAGAGTCGAAATTTCCAGAGAATCCGCCGCCAACACGATATTTTGATTAAAAAGGCTGAAAACAAACCCGACGCATAAAATTGTCACTAAAACAAAGCCGGTCGAAAGCATAAAACCGCCGAATTTTTTGTTTTCCTTCTTGTGATTTCTCGATTCGATTAAATTGTCTAACATTTTATTTTTTCCTCCTGAAATTTCCGGTGCCATGCGGGTCAAAGGATGAAAATGTTCAAGCGCGTCCTATCAGCCGTTTTTTGTCGGCAAGATGCTCGCTCTCGTTAGATTAGACACTTGTTTTTGAGATTTGTTCCCGAATGATGCGAGAAAAATCAGCACGAGCGAGCGGTAGCGAATACTTCGATTTTCATTCAACTTGATTTGAATCAAACCTGCTCACTATCGTTCGCTCGTGCTGATTTGATGATTATTTCTTCTTCGATTTATGCTTTTCCTTAAGGCGAATCGGTGTGGCGAAAAAGTCGAAATTTTCGCGCAGACGGTTTTCGATATAGCGCAAATATGAAAAATGTAGTCCGGCTTTGCTGCCTGTGCCGCCGGAAGTGAAGATGACGAAAAACGGCGGACGGATTCCCGATTGTGTGATGTATTGAACGTGCAGACGCGCTCTGCCGCCTTTTCCCGGCGCACTTCCGCCGCCGACTTTCGGCTGCATTATATGTTCTTCAAAAAATTGATTGAGTTTTGAAGTCGTTACGCGAAGGTTTCGCGCTTCGTTTGCCTTTTGAACAATCGGCAAAATCCGGCTGACGCGTTGCCCGGTCAGAGCGGAAATCGTCAAAACGGGCGACCATTCCAAGAATTTCAGTTTATCGCGCAGGTTTCTCTCATATTCGCTTGCCGTTCCCGTGTCTTTTTCTTCGAGAATGTCCCATTTATTAACGGCGATTATCAAACTACAGCCCGAATCGAGCGCGTATCCGGCGATGCTTGCGTCCAGATTTGCCACGCCTTCGACCGCGTCAATTATCAAAATCGCCACATCGGCGCGTTCCAGAGATTTTCGCGCCATGACGACCGACATTTTTTCCGCCATTTCGGTCGTTTTCCCTTTGCGGCGAATTCCGGCGGTGTCAATCAGCAGAAATTTTTGCCCGTCAACCGTTAAATGCGTGTCAATCGAATCGCGCGTCGTGCCGGCAATCGGCGACACGATAACTCTTTCTTCGCCGAGAATTTTATTTAAGAGCGAAGATTTACCGACATTCGGGCGACCGATGATCGCCAGTTTTATTTCATTTTCTTCCTCGTCTTCGGTCGCCTGCGAAAAATCCAAAACATCGAAAACTTCGTCAAGAAGATCGCCGACGCTGTTGCCGTGTTCGGCGGAAACCGGAATCAGCGGAAAACCGAATTGATAAAATTCCGCCGCTTCTTCTTCGACCTTGCGCGTTTCGGCTTTATTTGCCGCAATAAAAACGGGTTTTCCGATATTTCGCAGATAGACCGAAATTCCTTCATCGAGCGGCGTTACTCCGGCGCGGGCATCAACCACCCAAATTATCGCCTGCGATTGCGAGATGGCGTTTCCGGCTTGTTTGAAAATATTCGCCGGAATGATCGCTTCGTCATCCGGCACGATTCCGCCCGTGTCAATCAGTTCAAAACTCGTCGCCTTCCATTCGACTTCGCCGTAAATGCGGTCGCGCGTAATTCCCGGTTCATCGCCGACGATAGACTTACGGCTTCCTGTCAAACGATTAAAAAGCGTTGATTT
>JBBRVS010000125.1:0-15798 GCA_038246645.1 Pyrinomonadales bacterium | reverse complement strand
TAAATTCCGGCGTGTCCGATGTATTCCGAATTTTCTTTGGTCAAAACTGCCCGGATATTTAAGCCGTGCGGATAAAAATTTTCAAAAAGTTTGTGCCACCACGCTTCGGCTTCGGCTTCGGTCATCACGCTCTCTCCGACGTATTTCAACAATTATGCATCGGTGAACAGCTTGATCAGATGCGGTTTATCTTCCGGTTGATAATTTCTTAAAATTTATCTTTTGGTTTCCATAAATAAAAAAACCGACGCTTTCTATAAAAACGCCGGTTTCATTATCAAATTTGTCTTGAATTTATTCCTTAATCGTAAATTCCGATTCCTGAATAATTTCTTTCTTTTCTCCGACGTTATCGCGGACTTTGATTTGAATTTTATAATTCCCGGCGGGCATCTGCGCGGTCGGCAAGAGCCTGGCAAGCGTTAATCTTTGCCCCGAATCGCTTAAACCCTGCCAGTCTTCACTCTGACGCAAAACTTCTTTCCCGTCCTTATAAAGAATGTATTCAACATCAACCGCCGGTCTTAATGTCGTTTGATCGGTTTTTGCATTGTACACCTGCATATATATTCCGACTTCCTGACCTTTTTGATAAATCTTTGTCAGATTAGGAATTACCTTTGCTCCGCCGATGACGAAACTTGCTCCGATGTCTCTTTCATTGGTTGTGCGAAGTGTCGAAGCTAAAATCAAGGTTGATGTATCGAGCGCACTATTGTTATATTTCGGAACGGTAAAGCCTTTGCGGACAACGCCTTTATTTCCGGAAACAACATCGCGGACAATCACATCAACTTTATAGGTCATTCCCGGCGTCAGCGGATATGCTTTTTGATAAATTGATTTGCGGTCGAGCGAATTAGCCAATTCCTGACTTGTTGCACTGGCTGTTACCGAATCTTCAAAAATTCCCGAACGCTTGCCGGCAACCGATTCAATTCGTCCGAAGATATTCATCCGAGCTGTCGGAATACCTCCGACATCATCAAAGGTCAATTCCTTATTTTCGGTCTGAATCGTGAATGTCGTAATTACGCTATCGTCCGATTGGCGGAAAAAATCTACCTGTAAATCAAATGCCAGCGGGTTATAATCAACCACCGGCGATTCCGTCAAAGCCGTTTGTAAATCGCCGAATCTGACTGCCGGCGGTCGCTGAAGATTATTAATTATTTCAAGCCGTCGAAATGGTTGGTCTTGTTCTCTGCCGTAGTATCTATTATTACTATTTACTCCGGTGATCCGGTCGCCTCTCGATTCCAGACCGAGCTGCTCGGCAGTTGTCTGACCCGCACCCGGAACATTCAATAGAGCATCTTTTTCATTCGGACTGCGGGCAATTCGATATTCCCCGGTGCCTGACGGATCAACGAATTCGATTTCAATACCATCGCCGACCCCGTCAAGATGTCTGTAAAACCAAACTTCAAACGGATAGGTCGTCGTTGAACCGCCGCCCTCATAAGTCGGTCGTTGATAACTTCCCCCCGAAGGATGTGATTCGATTCCGTCCGGCTTGCCCCAGGCAATATAAATTTTTCCGCGATCTGTTTTCCAGCCCGGAATTCCCGACGCAAAATTTTCATTTGCGTAAGCAATTCGTTCATAATACTCTTCCCGGTATTCGTTCTCCTCCGTATCCGGATTCGGGTCGCGTCTGCGCCAAAAATTTTCGATAAAGTTTTCGCGCTCTTCATCCGTTTTCAAAGCATTGAAGGCTCTTTTTTCTTCTTTGGTAATGATGTAGGAAACATCATTATTTATCCATTTTTTATAAACTTCTTTTACTTCTACCTTGACGTTTCGCGCTTTGTCCTTAATATCCTGACTCGGTGGTTCATTCTGTGCATATACGACGGTAAAACCCGACACCAAAATAGAACCGGTCAGTGCAATATTACGAATGATTTTCTTTTTGGACATAATGATAAATAACTCCTTATGTTTATGGAGAATACAAGTTTTTTCTCCTGATTTATTTTTTATTTACTTTAGACTTTAATCCTTACTTGTTCAAGATGCTCCTAAACCTTTTACAGGTTGCTTTATTGTATAATAATTAATTTGGTCATAGAATCATTGATTCATTTAATCATTAAAAAAACATTTCCGGCAATAAAGCGGTTAGTTTTTCCCGTGCAAATTAACGATTTTATCTTTAAGGAAAAGAAGTTTGTCCACGGTTTGTTGGCAGATTCGAGTTTCACTGAAAACAAATCAATGATTCAATGAACAAATCATTCAATAACCCAATCAGCTATATTGTATATTATTTGTCTGTTTTATTTTACAAGAATTCGGCAATTTTTTTCTTAAACTAAACTTCTTCGCGTTTTATTCTTTTTTTACCGAAAAACCAGGCAATAAATATTGAAAATATGTATAAAACCATCATCGGCGCGGCAAAGAGCATCAAGTTCGGAATATCGCCCGTTGGCGAGACAACCGCTGCCACAACTAAAATTACAACTATTGCAATTTTCCAGCTTTTTATCAATAATTCGGCTGAAACGATTCCGATTCTCGCTAAAACATAGGTGATCGCCGGCATTTGAAAAATTATGCCCATTGCCAGCATAATCAGTGTTATAAAATCGAAATAATCGCTTGCCCTCAGCAATAAACGGAAATTTTCACCAAGACTTAAAAGATACCGAACCGCCGGTGGAAACAAAATATAATATGCAAATGCCGCTCCGATAACAAACGAAATCGTCGAAAGCCCGATAAATGGCGTGACATACGCCCGTTCGTGCTTATATAAAGCGGGTGAAATAAATCCCCAAATCTGTAATAACAAAAACGGGATTGAAACCGCAATTGCCGCATACAGCGACACCGTTACTAAAAGTGTGAAAGATTCACCGACTGTCGTTACGATCAATCTTTCTTCGGCAGTAGCTTCGTTTCCCGCCGCTTCGTCAAAATCCGCCGGAAGTTTTATTCCCTTTGGAATTATCGAATTGTTAACAATAATTTGTTCATCCGTATAAAGCCCGATATTGCCTACGGAATCCCTTGCAACTTTTGATTGAACCGAAGTTCCCGGCGAAATTACGCTTATTCCTATTTTTGTTGCGCGATCAAATACATATCGCCCGGTTTCGCCTTCCTTCAAACTACTTAAATTTAAAACCTTATCATCTCCGGTTAATCCTTTCACCGGAACTTCTTTTCTTTCTGCTTCAGAAATGGCTTCCCTAATCGGGACTGACAGAAAATCGTAGATTTTATCCGAAACGAACCAGCATAATACAAAAGCCAATACAATAAAAATTACGCTTCTGACCAGTCTTTTACGAAACTCGTCCAGATGTTGCAGAAAAGACATTTGTCCGCCTATTTCATTTTCTTCTTGTTTTTCGTTCCTGATATCCATCTTTGAAATGATTCGAGTTTTTTGCAACTTTAAAGCCAATCGCGCTTATCATTTAAATCATTTTTTACCTCATTTGACATCAATACTTTTTCAGTTTCCAATTCTTCCGGGGTTTCGTTTTCAATTTCTGTTAAAACTTGCTCAAATTGATCACCCTTTATTTCTTTAATTTCCGGCGCAACTATCTCATTCTCAAGCGGATAGCTTTCTCTTCCGATTGAATTCTCGACCTTATCATCCAAAAGATTTTTTCCTTCCGAATGTTGTTTTTCCAAATTTTCAAATGAAACTTCTCTTTCCCAGGATTCTTTAAATTCATTTGTCGAACGCTTGAATTCCGCCATGATTGATCCGAATTTTTTCATCATCTCCGGCAGTTTTCGCGGACCGAATATAATCAGAGCCACTATGCCGATAAGCAGTAATTCTGATGTTCCGATTGATTCGAAAATTAATAAATACATTTTGTTTTCGATATATACCTAAATTCTTAATTTGTATAAAATCTTACTAATAAACGGTTTATTCAATTTTTAGCAGCTTCTTTTTGAATTTTTCCACTTTACCGATTATTTTTGCTGCTTTAAATTTGCTTAAATAAAGATTTGCATTTTTTTCTTTGATACTTATCAGAAGTCCGCCCGCAGTTTGCGGATCAAATAATGCACTCTGCATTTCTTTTGACACTGAGTTCTTAAATGTAATATTTTCACCGACATAAATACGATTATTTTTATCGCCTCTGGTCAACATTTTTTGTTCAATCAAGTCCAACACGTCCGGCAAAAGTTCTACTTTGTTAGATTCTATTCTCAAGGTCACGTTGCTTGCTTTTGCCATCTCAAATGCATGTCCGAGCAAACCGAAACCTGTTACATCCGTGCAGGCGTTTGCACCAACTTCCTGCATAACTTTAGACGCTTCCCGCGCCGAAGTTGTCATTGTTTTAAGTGATGCGTTTTTTGCCTCTTCCCCAGCCTTTTCAAATTTTATCGCCGTACTTATAACTCCCGTTCCGATTGGCTTGGTCAAGATTAAAATATCACCGGCTTTTGCTCCCGAATTTTTTACAACTTTATCAGGTTCGATAATACCGGTAACGGCGTAACCGAATTTCATCTCTTGATCATCTACCGAATGCCCGCCTAATACGACGACATTTTCATTATTCATCGCCAACTGACCGCCCAGCAGAATTTTTCCCAACACATCCCAATCACCTTTTTGCGGATAACATACAATGGAAAGTGCGGTCAAGGGTTTTCCGCCCATCGCATATATATCATTTAATGAATTTATCGCGGCAATTTGACCGTAGATTTCCGGTTCATCGGCGATAGGTGTAAAGAAATCAACAGTTTGCACCAATGCTGTCGTATCATTCAAGCGAAACACACCGGCATCATCGGATGTATCGAAACCAACCAAAACATCCGTCGTAAAATCTTGTGCTGGCAGTTTGCTCAAAACTTGAGCAAGGTCGCTTGGCGCTAGTTTCGCCACTCAACCGGCGCAGGAAACCATTTGTGTTAAGCGTTTTTGTTCCACTTTATTTTCTTTACTCCTTTATAATCAATAAGTTATAAACCCTATCCAAATCGGAATCGCTGTAGTATTCTATTTCTATTTTTCCGCCCGTTCCCTTGCCATCCGGCAAAATTTGCACCTGCGTTGCTAAATACCTTCTCAATTTTGTTTCCGCCGACTTTAAATTCGCATCAATCTTTGGTTTAACTACTGTATTTCCAACAAGTTGCGAGTCCATTTTCTTTGCTCTTTTAACCGCTTTTTCAGTTTCTCTTACCGAAAGCGACATCTCTATAATTTTTCTGGCAAGACTTCTTTGCAAATCAGTTTCTTCAGTCATCAATAATGCTCGTGCGTGTCCGGCAGAAATCTTACTTTGTTCTACTAATTTTTGAATATCCTCCGGGAGTTTTAATAATCGAAGAAAGGTTGTAATCGTCGTTCGGTTTTTTCCGACTCTCTCTGCAATCATTTCCTGAGTCAAACCAACCGAATTTATCAGATTCTTATATGCTCTGGCTTCTTCGATTGCATTAAGTTCTTGTCTTTGAATATTTTCAATTAAAGCTATTTCCAGCATTTTATCATCTGAAATATCCTTAACAATTGAGGGGATTTTTTGAAGACCCGCTTTTTGTGCTGCACGCCAACGTCTTTCACCCGCTACCAACTCATATTGCGAACCTCTTTTTCTGACAACTATTGGCTGAACAACCCCATTTGCTCTGATTGATTGCGCTAATTCTTCTAACGCTTGATCTTCAAACGTTGTTCTGGGTTGCTGCGAATTCGGTTCAATCAAATCAACATCTAAATTTATTAACTCTTCTTTATTTGTTTGATCTGACTCCTCCCCCAATAAGGCACTTAATCCTCTGCCTAATACTTTTCTACTCATGACTTAAAATCTCCTTTGCCAGTTGAATATAACTTTCTGCCCCGCGTGAGCGAATATCGTATAAAATAATCGGTTTACCATAACTTGGTGCTTCAGCCAGACGAACATTTCGCGGAATAACAGTCTTCAAAACCTGTGTTCCGTAAAAATCTCTTAAATCTTGCGCGACTGCACTTGATAAATTGGTTCTTTCATCATACATAGTTAAGAGCAACCCTTCGATTGTGAGTTGTGGATTTAATCCTCTTCGCAATCTTGCAAGTGTATCAAACAATTCAGTTACTCCTTCAAGCGCAAAGTATTCACATTGTATCGGAACAAGCAAAGAATCTGCCGCTGTTAAGCCGTTTATTGTTAATAACCCCAAAGACGGAGGGCAATCAATTATTATGTAATCATATTCCTCTTTTACTTGGTTTAAAATTCCCTTTAGTTTGTACTCGCGCCCTTGAGTTTCGACTAATTCCACTTCTGCTCCGGCGAGATTTTTATCTGACGGCAAAACCCAAAATAATGGTAATTCGGTTGGTAATACTGCATTTTCTATTTTTTCTCCCAAAATAAGGACATTATAAAGCGTTTTTCGATTGGGAAGTCGTGGAACTCCCGACCCCGATGAAGCATTTCCCTGCGGGTCAGCATCAACAAGAAGAACTTTTTTTTCTTCCACGGCAAGACCGGCTGCAAGATTTATGGCGGTTGTGGTTTTGCCAACTCCACCTTTCTGATTGGCAATGGCTATTATTTTTCCCATTTGTTGATTTTTTCTTTCTTGGTTTTTTATAAATTTAGCATAGTTTTGATAACTTATCTAATTTAAAAAGTAGAACGTGCCACATAAAATTAATTAAATTTAATATGTGGCACGTTCTACTTTTTTGCTCACTTTAAAGATGTTTTTGACTTTTTTGAGCGGTCAAATAAACCAGAACTGTTGATAAGGCAGATGGAGTAAGACCGGAAATCTTGCGAACTTGTCCGAAATTTTGCGGCTGCGCCCTTTCTAAACGCTCTTTCATCTCATTTGATAACCCGCTAATCTCATTAAAACGAACACTGTCCGGTATTTTTAAATTATCATTATGGTAAACTCTTTCGGTAGAAATTTTAAGGTTTTTCACATATCCACTATAGAGCGAATCAGCCAGAGCGGTTTCCAAATCAGACATTTTAATAATACTACGGACATTGTCCGGCAGAAGACGGTGAACCATCTCCGGTTTAACGCCTTGTCTTTGAGAAAGTTGTGACAAAGTTACGGCATCTCCTAAATCACACTCTAAAATTTGCGAAATAGTTGAGTATTCCACATCAGAGCGTTTATACCTGGTTTCATCTAAGGCATTCCGCAATAAAGCTATTCGATCTCGTTTTATATTAAATCTTTCCCAATTTTCATTATTTATGAGTCCTATCTCATTCCCTTTCGGAGAAAGTCTTTGATCGGCATTATCGTGCCGCAAAGTTAGACGGGCTTCGGCTCTTGATGTAAATATCCTATAAGGTTCATCAACACCGTGTTGAATCAAGTCATCCACTAAAACTCCGATGTAGGCTTCATCTCTACGTAATTTAATTGACTCCCGATCTTGAACAAAAAACGCTGCATTGATGCCCGCCATCAAACCCTGACAAGCCGCTTCCTCATATCCGGTCGTGCCATTTATTTGTCCGGCAAGAAAAAGCCCTTTTATACGAATAGTTTCCATTGAAGGTTTTAACTCACGCGGATCAACAAAATCATACTCGATGGCATAACCGGGACGAATTATGCGAACATTTTCAAAACCTGTAATCATTCTCAACAAACTCTGCTGTAAATCAGCAGGCAGAGAAGTAGAAAAACCATTCAGATAAACCTCGTTTGTATTAAGCCCTTCCGGTTCCAAAAATAATTGATGTCTATCTTTTTCGGCAAATTTTACAACCTTATCTTCTATCGAAGGACAATACCGAGGTCCGATACCTTTTATTTTTCCCGAGTAAAGCGGTGATTGATTTAAGTTCTGACGAATTTCATTGTGCAAATCATTACTTGTATAACCGATATAACAATCAATTTGCGGTTGCCGGATTTCTTCCGTCGAAAATGAAAAGGCAACAGATTTTTCATCAGGAGGCTGTTTTTCAAAAGCATCCCAATCAATGGTTCTGCCATCCAGTCTGGGCGGAGTTCCGGTTTTAAGCCTTCCGACAGGAAAGCCAAGAGTCTTAAGATTTTCGGCAAGTTCAATGGAAGCAGGTTCGCCGGCACGTCCCGCAGAATAATTTTTTTGTCCGGTATGTATTTTGCCGTTCAGAAAAGTCCCGGTAGCGATAACAACAGATTTAGCCCCAAAGCGACGGTCATCCTCCATCTCAACCCCGATAACTGTATTGTTTTCAGTAATTAGCCTAACAACAACGCCTTGTCTCAGATGAAGATTTGAAGTTGCTTCAAGCACTCGTCGCATTTCGGTTCGGTAGAGCGCACGGTCGGCTTGAGCGCGCGGGGATTGGACTGCCGGACCGCGGGAACGATTTAACAATCTGAATTGAATTCCGGTTCGGTCAATAACTTTTCCCATTATGCCGCCAAGTGCGTCAATTTCTCGGACAATATGACCTTTGGCAATTCCGCCGACCGCAGGATTGCAGGACATTTGACCGATTAAATCAAGATTGATGGTAACAAGCGCGGTTTCAGAGCCGAGCCGGGCTGAGGCTGAAGCAGCTTCACATCCGGCGTGTCCGGCACCGATAACAATTACGTCAAAAACTTCATCAAAAATCATAACTTCCGTTAAAACGGCTTAAGAAAAAATTAGCGGGACAAGCCCGCTCTTAAACCAACAGATAATTGTATTTGATATAAAGAATTTTGCCAATAGCAAAATTTGTTTAGCCTGATAAACTCTTTGCTTGCAATAAATACATTTAACGCCACCTTCCGCTCAAACCTCTGATCGGAGAAGAAATGGACTGAAAACGTCCAAGTTGAACCCGGTCGGTATTTTTAAATGAAATTAAAGGCATCAAACCTTCGTCTAAAAGTTTTTGAAAAATAGTTTCCGTCATCAAAATTTCGGCACAAGGTTTAGTTTTTGTTTCACCGTCATCCTGAAAGATATGGGTCGGAAGATCCGAAAGACTTAGTTGAAAACCCTGACTCATATCCCAGCCGCATTTGCGATAAGTTTGGGCGAGAAGCAACCCGCAGACAAATGATGGATTAGACCATAGATAATTATCATGTTCGGAAATTTCTTTAAACTCTTCAAAAGAAAAGGTTTCAGTCGGATCAGTATCTTTCCCATATGGAAGCCGCGATAAAAATCTCGGCATAACCAAACCGAGAAATTTCGATTCAGGCAAAGAGCGCAGGGTTTTCCAAAGTTTGTTTTCAGTAGAATCTTCGGAAATGTTCCAATCGGAATAGCTATGTGCGGAGGCAATCGAAGAAATTCCAAACATTTCCGGTGAAATATGAGAGATGAAAGGCGCACCGGCAATTTCAGAGAGTTTGCCGAGTCGAATTAAAGCCGCCACATCATCTACATTTAGGTTAAATGTAAAATTTCCGCAAACAACTGACCAGGGTTCACCGCCGGGCGTTTCAATTGTATCTTTAATCAACCATTTATAAAGATCTGTGTCAGCTAAATTATTGACGGATTTGAGGTTGGAAACTAATTCTGCTTTTGTTAAATCAAGCAGAAAAATCTTTAAATCAACGTCGGTTTCAATTTTTCTGACTAAAAGATAGACACCGCGCCAGGCAGATTCTAATTCTTGAAATTTAGGATGATGCAAAATCGAGCGCATCAGATCGCTCGTTGTTTCATCAACAAAATTTAATAATCTTGCTTGTTCATTTTCATCCGTTTGGACAATATGCGATTTAACTATCTTGTTGACAAAACGACTAAGTTCGCTTGAATGTGTAGTTTGTGAAGGTTTAGAGGATTTGCCGCCTGAAGATTGATTTAGGATACTGTCAAGCAAATTTCCCGAATTATCAGGTGTTGTATCATTTTGAACCACAGGTTCTTCGTTTTCGGAAATTTCAGATCCAGAGGATTCAGAAAATTGATTTTCGTTAAACCAGGAACGAACTTCGCCGGCGGCTTCATTGAAAGTATTTTCACTAAGCAACCGTCTGCGAATATCGCGTAGATCGGAAAACAAAGAAACTTGCTGAAATATTTTGTCGGGATGAAAATCATCAAGCTCGTCAAATTCAAGTGATAAAGTTTTGTTGCCATCGAGTGATACATCTAAGTCCAAGCGAACATTTAGTTTAGAAAAGACTTTATCAAAACTGTCCCGATCGATTGCAAGTGGTTTGGATTGAAAAATTTCGGATAAAACACGGTTTTCTCTGCCGCTCCAATCACCGAGTAAAAGAATTTGAAATGGCGGTTCATCCGGCAAAGGCTGCGATGCGGTTTCAAAAGTAAATTTGGTTTCAAGATCAGTATCCGACGGGAACATATTTATTAAACCTCCTAAGAAAATATATATTTGAACAAATAATACTCTTAAAATAATTAAAGTCAAAAAGAAAAAAATGCGTTTTAATAATAAAAGCCGGTAAAGAAAATGATTTCAAACTAGGAAATTTTATTAAGTTTAATTATAAGAAAACTTATGTAAGCTACACATACAATTATAGTTAAAACCTAATGCCAAACATTGCTTAGTTGTAAAAGATGACATATACTTTTTTGAATTTGAATCATTTCTAAAACTTCCCCCATAAATGATGGAAAATATTGAAAATAATTTACTTCTAAACTCGACTTTAGACAAAAGTAGCTGATTTTTGCAAATCAGCTACAATTAAGGCAAATTTAGTTTGTATGAAAAAAACAGCCTTAATGAGAATGATTTTACACCAATCAGGAAGTTTCGTCAGCAATATAGCCAATGTTTTTTGAAACGTCGGGATGCGATGTGTAGTTTGGTCGAAGCGGTGAAGCAGTCATCTCACCTGAACTCGTTTGTAGAGTTAAGTTTAGCTCCGACCTTTCGGCATCAGTGGCACAGCATTTATGCCATCACCGATGCCGAGATTGATGTCAAAAAGCTGAATCTGTTATGTTTAGATCAAGTTCCCGAACGAGAATCGCTCTATTATGCGTTGGATGTGATGAATGTTCGACGGGCGGAAAGTGAGACTTTGAAGGACAGAATGGTCTGTCATGGAGCGAAGCGAGAGGCGTTCGGGAACGGCGTGGTGTTGGGTTTACCCTATTCAACGCTTGCCTTTACGGAGAATGCGAGTTCAAGTTGGGCGATGACGGTCAATTCCGAGCGGGTGAAACCGGATGAAAAAGCGGTATCGGTGGCGGTCAAACAAATCGAATGGTTATTTGACAACAAAACGGAAGCACAAACGAGTGTCGGATTGGATGGAAGCTACGGGAATGTCGGATTTTTCTTGGAATTGAGAGGAAAAGACGCGTTTGCGGTGGCGCGAATGAGAAATGACCGGACGATGTATCGGCGACCAATCAGACGCGCTGAAGGACGCGGGAATCAAGCAAAATATGGCGAGAAGTTTAAGTTCAACGAACCCGAAAGTTTAGGAGAAGCCGAAGAAATAATCGAATTTGAGGACGAGAAACACGGCTTGGTGAGAATCGAAAAGTGGAGCAACTTGAGGTTTCGGGTAGCGAAAGAACTAGTGGAAATCGAAGTAATGCGGTCGCAGATCCATTTGGAGCGGGAAGAACCGCCCGCCCCGAGATGGTATGGAATCCACAACGGGAGCGAAGAAAAAACCGAATTGAACAGAAGTTATCAAACGGTCAAACATCGGTGGACGATCGAACCGTCAAACCGGTTTAGAAAAGAAAGATTATACGCGGAAAGTCCGAAGTTTCGAGAAGCGGAAAGCAGCGATAAGTGGCTCAAAGTGGCGCAAATCATCGAATGGGAAACGTATTTATTCAGAGATTGTGCGAAAGACGAGCGGATGCCGTGGCAAAAGGAGCTAGCGGGAGAAAAACTGACACCGGGACGAGTGCTGAAAAGTTTAGCCTTGAATTTACAAGAGGTAGGAGAGTTTTCGCCGGAGGTGCTACCCCGAGGAAAATCAAACGGCTGGGAAAAAGGACGAGCCAGAAGCCGCCCAACGAAGTATAAAATCAAGTTGAAAGGCAAAAAAAAGCCGAAACCGGTCAAAAAAGTAGAATGACGAGGAGCAAAAAGAAACAAAAAAGCCAAAATTAAGCTTGGAAATCAAACAGGCTTTTTTTGGCATTTATCTAAAGTCGAGTTCTAAACGTAACCGAAATTTTTGAAAACGCCTTTAATTATGCGGCAATTGGTATGAGTTTAATTGCACCTGACGGGCGTTGGCTGAGAGTTAATCAGGCAATTTGCGATATTGTCGGATATAAAAGGGAAGAATTATTAAATCTGACTTTTCAGGATATAACGCACCCGGACGATCTGAATACTGATTTAGCTTACGTTAATGAATTATTGGACGGAAAATTAAAATCCTATCAAATGGAAAAACGATATTTTCATAAACAGGGAAATATTGTCTGGGTTTTATTGAGTGTTTCGCTTGTGAGAAATTCAAACGGAATACCTAAATTTTTCATTTCACAAATTCAGGATATAACCCAAAGAATAAAAGCTGAAAATGAGTTAAAAAAGGCACTGGCACAAGTTAAACAGCTTCAAAAATTATTGACAATGTGTTCATATTGTAAAAGTGTGCGGGATAATAAAGATTATTGGAAAACTCTCGAACAATATATTTCCGAAAATACTGAAGCGAAATTTTCTCACAGTGTCTGCCCGAATTGCTTTGAAGAAAAAGTAAAACCGCAAATAGAAGAATTCAAACAAAAAGTAACGGCACAAAAATAACTTCCTTTCTTACTTCTGAAACAGTGATGTCTTCAGATGACAAAATCAACTTTCCGGCTAAAGCACAGCAATGCAGCTATCGAACTTAATTGTATTATTTTACAGCAACAGATAGTCAGTTGATTAACATCATTCGCGTCAAAACAGGCAGACACGATATTACCACCGGAAAAATCGAATCCGGCTATTTCGGTCAATTGCATTATTATCAATGACTTCCGGCAGATTCGGGTTTACTTTTTCGGCTTCGGAAACAACAATCGCAACCCCGACCATCGTCGGCTTTTCAAGATCAGGTTGAAAAGCCTTGTTCTTCAGCCGAGGTTTCATTCATCTACGGGACAAACGCCGCCGGCACACTCCGGTCGCCGTTTGCGCCGAATGTTGTGATTAAAGTTCCGGCGGTTGACTGCTGTATAAACCAATTTGCCGTCGAAGGTCGGAAAATTGTTAGGTCAAATATACCGTCGCCATCATAATCATCCGGCGATGGTAGGTCACCGCCCGCGCCAAACAGGACGGAATAAAACGAATTGTCTTCCGAGCGTTGGACAAACCATTCGCCCGTCGAAAGTCGCCAGACGGCAATATCCGCCTTGCCGTCGCCCGTGTAGTCGCACGGCACGAGTTTGTCCGTTCCGACACCGAATCGAAATACGTGACCCTGACCGTCAATCGAGCGCAGATACCACCAACTGCCGTCTGATGGACGAAATATAGCAATATCGGCTTTGCCGTCGCCGTCGTAATCAGCGGGAACGGGTTTATCACCATTTATACCGAACGGGAACGAGTAGAACGAGCCGTCCTCCGATCTTAAAATAAACCAGAAACCGGTCGAGGGACGGAAGAAAGCGATGTCGGTTTTGCCGTCGCCGGTGAAATCACCGGATGTGATAATGTCGGTTGTTTGACCGAATTGCGCGGCGACTGTTTGACCTGTGAAACTGGGGTTGATCCATCATTCGCCGAAGGACGGGCGAAAGATGGAGATGTCGGTTCTGCCGTCGCCGTCGAAATCCGCCGTCAGATTATTAAGGCGCGAAGTTGTCGTCGTAACTTCGAGTGTAAAATTCGAGATGCTGCCCGTATCGCCAAACTCATCGTCAACGACGTAGAGTTTCCAGATGCCGTTCGGGTTGGTGCCATTAAAGACATCGAGATTTGCCGCGCCGTAGTTGTTCGAGCCGGGACCGGGCGCGGGGAAAACGTCAATTCCGCCGGGTTCGATGGTGACGTTACCGATATTATTGAACGGTTTGTAAATTCCGCTCGGTGCGTTGGTTGTCGGGAAATCGGCGGCGGCGGATTGGTCAAAGATGTACGTTCTTGCCGTTACGCCGGGGTTTCCGCCGCCTGCGTCGGACATCAAAATCGTGCGCTGACCTTGCGGGCTTTCGAGCAGAACATCGAAATCGGCGGGGAAAGTGTGGTTCACATTATTCAAGGTAACGCGCACTTTTTTAACTGTGCCGCTCGCGCCGTTGATGTCGGCGATGGACGGATAATTCGTCGGCACGCCGGGCGGATTGGTGTTGGCGGTGCGGTCAGCCGGAACCATTGCGTTTTGATTAGTAAAGCTCTTTCGTGGGTCGCCGAGAAGTCGGGACAAAAATATGTTGGTTCCGCTACTTCCTGAAATCACGATTTTGCCGTCCGGCTGAATGGCAATCGCCCTTGGAGTAGTATTGGTATATGACGACAGGGGAAAGATAAATATTCCGTCGCCGTGAAAAGAAGTATCCAGCGAGCCGTTGGAATTGAAGCGGATAGCCGCCGCGCCGGTAAAGCTCTGTTGTGCGGTAACAATTATCTTACCATCCGGCTGGATGACAGCCGCGGAGGTCTCAGCAAACGCCATAGTATTCACAATAGCTATTCCATCAGTATCAAAACCGGTATCTAACGAACCGTTCGGGTTGTAACGAATGACGGCAACATCCAAATTTGAACCGATGTTTCGAGTATCGCCCGTGGCGACGATTTTTCCATCAGGTTGGAGCAGGACTGTATTGAGGATGTCAGATTCCCGAATCGAAGTTGTCAGCTTCCCGTCGGTGTCAAACTACGTATCGAATGAACCAGTAGTGTTAAGCCGAATCAGCGAAAAATCAGCCGAAGAAAAGGTGCCTGAATACCCGCCGGCGACTATCTTGTCATCGGTTTGAATGGCGACTGAAGTAAGAAGGTCAAAGGTATCAAACGATGTCGTTATTACGCCGATGCCGGTCGGACTAAACGATGCGTCCGGCGAACCGTTAGTGTTAAAGCGGACGACCATAAAATCTATGGGGTTAGGATTTTCTCCGGTCGTGCCGCCCGCGATTATCTTACCGTCGGGCTGAATCGCAATATCGGAAATAGATTGAGAATCCGCCAAAACTAAAATGGCGATACCGTCGCCGTCGAATGTTGTATCGAGCGAACCGTTGGTATTGAAACGAACCAACGAAAAATCTCCGGCAGATTCCCCGCCAACTACAATCTTGCCATCCGTTTAGATGGCGACGGCGTTTGCCTGCGCCACACTCGGAACGGTCGCAACCGCCAGTCCGTCGCCGTCAAATGTATTGTCAAGTGTGCCGTTCGCGTTGTATCGGGCAACCGAGAAACCGCCGATTCCGACGACGACCAGTTTGCCGCCGGACTGAATCTCTAAATCTCCGAGTCCACCGATTCCGGTGGTGCTAACGACCTTGCCCGCCGTCCTGAAGGTCATATCAAACTGGCTCGCCGCCGCTTCCGCTCGTTGCGGCGCAAAAAGCACAATGCCCGCCGACAAACTCAGCAGAACCGCCAAACTGACGGCTTGTTTCAAAACACGGGAGATTCGATGGTCGCTCATTTTATTCGTTTTAATAGTTTTTCTTCTTAAAAATGCTGTGTTCAAACTCTGAATTTGCGCTGAAGGCGCATTGAGAAAGTAGCCAGCCGTGCAACGTCTGGACAAGTTGAGTTTGAAACCGCGCCCTGAAGGAGCGCAAGATTACGGCTCTTGCAAAGTCAGGCAATAATTGGATTGATAATTAATTCAATCCCTTTGTTGAATTCAATTTCATAATATCTTCTGGCTTGGGCGATATTTTTCCATCCTATTTTTCTCAGTATCCCGATTGCCGGATTGTTC
>JBBRVS010000124.1:0-15810 GCA_038246645.1 Pyrinomonadales bacterium | reverse complement strand
TACGGCGTGGACATTCAGCCCGTAGCGATTCAGATTTCCAAACTCCGCTTTTTTATCTCGCTGATTATTGACCAGAAAATTGACGACACGCGCCCGAATCGCGGCGTTCGTCCGTTGCCGAATCTGGAAACAAAACTCGTCGCGGCAAATACTTTGATCGGATTGGACGCACAGGCGATGCTCAAACCGGGCGAAGTTAATAATCTCGAAAAGGAATTAAAACAGGTTCGCAGTAAAATCTTCCGGGCGCGAACGCCTTCGACCAAATTGAAATGGCGCACCAAGGACAAAGAGATTCGCACCGAAATTGCCGATCTGCTCAAACAAACCGGCTACGCGCCCGATGCCGCCGACAAAATCGCCAATTTTTCACCCGAAAATCAAGATGCGTTTGCCGATTGGTTTGATGCTGAATGGATGTTCGGCATCGAAAAAGGTTTTGATATTGTCATCGGCAATCCGCCTTATTTGCGTGTTCAAGGCTTGCAACAAACTCAACCTGAAATGATTCCGATATATCGAGAAAAATATAAATCTGCACAAGGCAGTTTTGATATTTACGGACTTTTCATTGAAAGTGGTTACAACTTACTGAGCGATAAAGGTCAATTTTCTTATATTGTGCCGCATAAATTTTTTCAAGCTAGTTTTGGTAAATCATTGCGCGATTTATTAGGACGAAAAAAGGCACTTCGCCAAATTGTAAGATTTGGTGCTGAACAAATTTTTGATGAAGCAACAACTTACACTTGTTTATTATTTTTATCTAAACAATCGCAAAACAGTTTTGATTTTATTGAGATTTCCAAGATTAAAGAGAATGTCGGTGTTTTTGAGCATATTAGCAAAAACTTAGTATCTGACAATCATCAACGTGAAACTTTAGACGCACCTAAAACAGATGATTGGGATTTTCAAATTGGTGATAAAGACAAACTACTAAAAAAGCTACAAAAACAAACTACAAAACTTGGCGACATTACGCGCAAGATTTTTCAAGGCATCGCAACAAGTGCAGACAAAATTTTCGTTTTGAAAGTTTTACAAGAGAGAGATAAAACAATCGTTTGCTACTCCAAGCAGATTGAAAGCGAAATTGAGATTGAAAAAGGACTTTTAAAGCCATTTTTAATGGGCAAAGATGTTCATCGCTATGAATTACCGGAAGCCAAAAATGTTGTTATTTTTCCTTATCAAATTCGTTTAGGAAAAGCCGAATTGATGTCTCAGAAATTTATACAAGATAATTTTCCAAAAGGCTGGGAATATCTTCTCGAAAATAAAAACACTTTAGCCGAAAGAGAAAACTATAGATTTGAGAAAGATTGGCATTGCTTTAGTCGTCCACAAAATCTTACTGAATTTGCAAGTCCGAAAATTATGACACCTGAAATTGCTTTAGGCTGTCAGATGACTTTTGATAATCAAGGAACTCTTTATCATACGACCAAAGTTTATAGTTTTGTATTCAAAGAAAACTATATAAAAAACACAAATTATTTGCTTGGCTTACTCAACTCAAAAGTTTTATGGTTTTTCCTTTCATCAACGGGTTATGTTTTGCGTGGCGGTTATTATACTTTCAAAACTAATTATTTGACTCCTTTTCCAATTCCAAAAGCCACCAACGCGCAACAAACCGAAATTGCCGAAATCGTTGACGAAATCATCGAAGCCAAGAAACTTGCGCCCAACGCCGACACACAAGAGTTGGAAGACGCGATAGATTGTTTGGTTTATCAATTATACGGTTTAACCGATGAGGAAATTGCGATTGTCGAAGGCAAGACGTGATATAATTTTGAGTGGAAAGGAGATTTATATGTTGACTACCATCGAAGCCGAAATTGATACAAACGGAATTGTTACTTTACTCGAACCCGTTACTATCACGCGCAAAACGCGGGCGGTTGTAACTTTGCTCGACGCTGAACCGGCGAAGCCGGAATTAAGCGAAGAGGAAAAACAACGCCGCGAAGCAAAATTTGCCGGACATTTCGGCGCGGTCAAGAGCGGCGATTCGCGTTCCGCCGACAACGATAAAATTGATGCCGACCTTGCCCGCGAATACGGCAGAGGTTTATAGCTGTGATGACGGCTGAAAATTTATTTCTCGACACTTCCGGTTTGCTCTGCGCTCACGATGAAACCGACTTTCGCCACGAAAAAGCCGTCGAATATTTCCGATCAGCTCGCCGATTCGTCACGACAAATTACGTTTTAGCCGAATTTGTTCCGCTTTCCCAATCTCGCGGATACGACCGCGCCGAATCTCTGACTTACATCCGAGATTTGCTTTTTCTGCCGCGTCTCGAACTCGTTTGGATTGATGAAACACGCCACCAAGCGGCAATGAAATTGCTCGAAAATCGTTTGGATAAATAATATTCACTCTGCGATGCCCTCAGTTTTTTAGTGATGAACGAACAGCAATTGCTTTACACTTTGACGACCGACCACCATTTTGAGCAAGCCGGATTTGTCAAACTACTCGAAAATTAAATGAAACCAAAATCATCGAAGCCAAGAAACTTGCGCCCAACGCCGACACACAAGAGTTGGAAGACGCGATAGATTGTTTGGTTTATCAATTATACGGTTTAACCGATGAGGAAATTGCGATTGTCGAAGGTAATAAAAAGTAGTAGAATCGGAAATTATGAATGTTGTCGAAACAATTCAGCAAAAAGTCATTCTCTTGCCTTCGCAGGCGCAAAATGAAGTTTTGGAAATTGTCGAAAAAATAGAAGAACGCTATCAGTCCGAAAATAAGAAAGAACATCCGCTGAGCAAAATTGCGAAAATGGCGAAAGATTTGGGTGTCAGCGATTTTGCCGAACGACACGATTTTTACGCGAACGGAAAATTGGAGGATTAAACCGTTTTGCCGAATGAAATTCTTTTTTTAGACACCGCTTACATTTACGGTCTTTTCAACACCCGCGACCAATGGCATCAAAAAGCCATCGAATGGTCGCAAAAAATCGCCCTCGAAAACTATCCGCTCATCACCACCGAATTTGTCTTAACCGAAATTGCCAACGGCTTATCGGCAGTTAAATTTCGTCAGGACGCAGGCAATATCATTCACATTTTGCAAGACGATGATTTTGTCCGAATCATTCCCGCAACATCAAAACTTTTTTGGCAAGGTTTGAGTTTATACGAAAACCGAAACGACAAGGATTGGGGCTTGATCGATTGTATTTCTTTTGTGGTAATGGAAGAAAATAACATAACCGATGCCCTGACGACAGACGACCATTTTCGCCAAGCCGGTTTTCGGGCGTTGTTATTGGAGTAAATCAAAACAAATAAACAGTTGAATAAAGCGGAAAACTTGCGCCCAACGCCGACACTTCCGAATTGGAAAAGAAAATAAATCGGTTGGTTTATCAATTATACGGTTTAACCGATGTGGAGATTGCGATTGTCGAAGGCGGAGAACGGAAAACGGATTGCGGGAAATAATGTGCTTGGATTATGATAAAATCAGATTTGAGGTAAAAGGTTATGCAAAATACTTTAACAATCGAATATGCCGACGATCTGCTTTTTACGTTGGGCGTTTCGGATAAGGAATTCTCCGAAGAAGCGAAATTTCTGCTTGCCGCCAAACTTTACGAATTGGGTAGAATATCTTCGGGACAAGCCGCCCGTTTGTCGGGAAAAAGCCGCGTCGAATTTCTTTTTTCGCTTTCGCGTCTGGGCGTTTCAATGAGCAATCTGCGGGAAGAAGACCTCGAAAATGAACTGAATTTTGCTCTCAATGACTGACCGCATTGTTACCAACACAAGTCCGCTGCTCGCCTTTGCCAAAATGCAAGCATTTGCAATAATCGGCAAACTGCCGTTTGAATTCGTCTGTCCGGCGGAAGTAGAAACGGAAATTTTAGTCGGCGCAAATCAAGGCTACGAAACTGAAATTCCCGAATGGCTGAAAGTTTCACCTCTGAATTCGGCAATTTCACCGCTGGCAATCGCTTCGCTCGATGTCGGCGAAGCGGCGAATATCCAACTTGCAATTGAGCAAAACATCGAAACCGTTTGCATAGATGAAAGAAAAGGCAGGAGCGCGGCTCTGGCAGTCGGCTTAAAAGTAGTCGGTTCGCTCGGACTTCTCGGCAAAGCCAAAACTCTCGGTTTGATTTCTGAAATTAAACCTTTTATTGAAAAAGCCAAATCCGGCGGAATTTTTTATGATGAAAAGTTAATCGAGAATTTTCTCAATTCGCTTGGTGAGTGAAGCGGAAGAGTTGAACGCTATCCGAAGATAGTTGTTTTTAATTTCTCTTGTCTTAGATGCAAACATCTTTTAATCAGTTCACGCCGTTCTTCGCTTAACAAATTGCCGAATTCTTTGTCCAAAACATCCGCGATTTCATTTAATTTGTCGGCATCTAAAAACTTTTCAATATTTTCTCTGTAAAAAGAAAACTCTTTCCAGATTAACGCGACCAGATCAAAAAAAGCAACATTTCCTTTTTTGTCCCAACTGATGGGTGTAATTAAAAGTGGGACACACTTTTCGCCAAATTCAACAGACCTTTAAAATTGACAAAATTAGTGCTGTATATTGTGTTTTTAAAAATCTATCTACAATATATAGCAGTCAAAATCGTCATCAAAAATTATTGATATTTCTGTGTCCCACTTTTAATTACACCCGAATAAAAGTAAAATATCAGTCGAAACTTTGACAATATAAATTGAAAATCAAATGAAGGTGTGAGTAAAGGTGTGAGTAAAACAAAACGGACACTCATTGAGTGTCCGTAAGTTGTTGAAAATAATGGAGCCATCCATGGGATTCAAACCCACGACCTTTCGATTACGAATCGAATGCTCTATCAGCTGAGCTAGGATGGCTGATGTTTTAAAGCCGAATTGAAACTATACGAAGCAAGAGTGCATAATGTCAAGTAAAAGAATTTATGAAATCGCTCCGGAAACAATTTACCGAAATTTATTGCGATGCGGCAAATTCGGAAAAAACCTTTAATTTACTGCACGATTTGTATTGTGAAAAACATCGTGCTTATCATAATTTAAATCATATCAACTTTTTGCTCAAACTTTTCCGGCAATTTGATGAATATATTGAAGATAAAGAATGTGTATTTTTCACCATCTGGTTTCACGATGCGATCTGTGATCCGCAGAAAAATGATAATGAACAGCGCAGCGCAGAGTTAGCCGCCCAATGTTTGCAAAAAATTTCGATGCCGAAAGATAAAATTACAAAGATCGAAAAAATAATTTTGGCAACCGAAAAACATCTCTGCGAAAACCTCGATTCCGACGGAAAACTTTTTCTCGATTTCGATCTGGCGATTTTGGGCTCAGGAGACGATATTTATGACGAATATGCAAAAGCGATCCGCAGAGAGTATAGTTTTGTCAGCGATGAAGATTATAAATCGGGGCGCGCCCGCGTTTTGCAGAATTTTCAAAAGCGCGAATTTATTTATTTAACGGATGATTTGCGCGAAAAATTTGAAGCGAAGGCGCGGGCGAATATTAAAAGAGAAATATTAGAACTAAGCACCAATGCAAAATGAAAAACGGATAATGGAAAATGTCAGAAAACTCCTAAAGTATTTTGAATCTGTCAGTTAAAAGAGTTTTTAGAATTTTCATAATATCCTAAAACTTTTGCTTACCTGCTTATAAAAATGGTTTTTGGTTTTTGGTCTTTGGTTTTTTTGAATTGAACAAAGCTCAAAGACCAAAAGCCAAAGACCAAAGACCAAAAACAAATTATGAAAGAAGTAAATGTAATCGGCGGCGGACTTGCAGGCGTTGAAGCTGCCTGGCAAGCTGCAAACTCCGGCGCAAAAGTTAAATTGTTTGAAATGCGTCCCGTCCGGAAAACTCCGGCACACCGCACCGAAAAACTGGCGGAAATCGTTTGTTCGAATTCTCTGAAATCCGATGAGGTCGGTTCTGCGCCGTATCTTTTGAAGGAAGAACTGCGGCGCGGAAATTCGCTGGTGATGGAAGTTGCGATGGAAACAAAGGTTCCGGCGGGCGCGGCACTCGCCGTTGACCGCGGAAAGTTTGCCGAAGCGATTACCGAAAAAATCGAAGCGCACCCGAATATTGAATTAGTTCGTGAAGAATTTACGACAATTTCAGAAGACGAAATCACTATAATTGCCACAGGTCCATTAACAAGCGAAGCCTTAACCGCTGAAATAATGAAGTTTACGGGCGACGACCAACTTTATTTTTACGATGCGATCGCGCCGATCGTCGCGGCGGATTCGATTGATATGTCTATCGCCTTTAAAGCCGCGCGGTACGGCAAAGGCGGGGACGATTATATCAATTGCCCGTTTAATCAGGAGCAATACGATATTTTTTATAATGAACTGACGAACGCGAAATCCGTTCCGCTTAAAAGATTCGAGGATACAAAATGGTTTGAAGCGTGTCTGCCGGTCGAAGAACTGGCGCGGCGCGGGATTCACACTCTGCGCTTCGGTCCGATGAAACCGAAAGGTTTATATGTTGACGGCAGAGAGCCTTACGCCGCCGTGCAGCTTCGTCAAGAAGATTTGATGGCGGACGCTTTTTCGCTCGTCGGTTTTCAAAATCACCTGCGCTACGGCGAACAAAAACGTATTTTACAGCTTATTCCGGGGCTTGAAAATTGCGACGTTCTGCAATACGGTCAGATTCACCGCAACACTTTTATCAATTCGCCGCAGATTTTAAGGGAAACTTTGCAGACGAAAAAGAATCCGCGCCTTTTTTTTGGCGGACAGATCACGGGCGTTGAAGGCTACATCGAATCGGTCGGCACGGGCTGGCTTGCCGGATTGAACGCGGCGCGGATTGTGCACGATGAAGAAATGCTCATCGCGCCTTCAAACTCCGCCATCGGTTCGCTCTGCCGATATGTCTCAAACGTCGAAACAAAGAATTTTCAACCCGTAAATATCACCTTCGGCTTGCTCGAACAGCCTTCGGTCGAAATTCGCAAAAAATACCGCAACAAACGCGAACGCCACGCAATTCAAGTCGAAATGGCTTTGAAAGATTGGGATGAATGGATCGCTAAAAATAATAAAACTTTTACACAAATCGTATGAACACTTTAATTTTATTTGAAGGTCTTAATTCTGCCGAACTTACCTCCTGGCAGACTTTTCTGGTCGTATTTTTGTTTTTGTTAATGGCGGCAATTATTGTCGGATTCGGCGTTTTTGTCGGGGTTAAAGCCTTTAAGTCCGATAAAAAGAAAGATCAAAAATAAATAAGCGATTAAAGGTAAAATGATTGGCTGAACGCGCTTCTTTATAACGATTTTCCTTCGAGCACATCGCGTAAATCCTTTGAAATCTTTGTCAATTTTCCGTTTTTCAGAGTTACAACCGTCATCGCGCCTTCTAATGCAATTTCATCTTTTTTGTTAAATGCCTTGAAATCATAGCGAATCGAGCTTCGCCCGACTCGTCCGATTGTTAAAAAGAGGCGAAATTCGGCATCGAGCGGAATCATTTTCTTAAAATCGCATTCAATTCTGACACGCGGAAAACTTATATCCGACAGGCGTTCAAACATTGAAAATCCGATCTGACGAAGCAATTCGATTTCTGCTTCTTCGACAATTTCAAAAATTCGCGGGAAATGCAGAATTCCCGCCGCATCAACGTCCGCCCAACGCATCCGGCGATTTAATTCGATAAAAGGTTTCATAAGATATCAATAGACAATGGACAATGGACAATTAGATTGATTGAAATAAATGTTTAGCCAATAAATTCAAAAAAATTTATTCAGCACGAAAAGATTTTCTAAAGTTAATTATTGTCCATTGTCCGTTGTCAGTTGTCCATTTAAGAATTGTAGCCGAGTTGGCGCGAGACTTCATTTGCGGATTTTTTGACGAGTTCGACGAGTCTCGGCAAGTGCGTTTCGTCTATGTGCAGAATTGTGCTGGAAGTTCCGAGCGCGGCGGCGACGTTGCCGTTGGCATCGAAGATCGGCGCGGCAATGCAGCGCACGCCGTCGGCGTTTTCTTCATTATCAATGGCAAAACCGTATTCTCTGACCTTTTTTATTTCGCGCAGAAATTTTTGTTCCGAAACAATTGATTTGCGCGTTTTTTTCTCCATTCCGCGCAGTTTAAGAATTTCAATTATTTCTTCGTCCGGCAGATATGCAACCAGAATTTTGCCGATTGCCGTCGTGTGAATCGGCAGGCGATGCCCGACCCAGATGTCCATTTTGATAAAACTTTTTTCGTTTTCGACCTTTTCGATATAAACGGCGCGTCCGTTATCTAAAACCGCCAGATGCGCTTCGGGAAGTTTCGATTTTCGCAAAAATTCCTGTAAAGCCGGTTTAGCGATCTCGCGCACATCGAGATGCGTCAGAGCGTCGCCCGTCAAACTCATCAGTTTTAATCCGAGCCGGTATTTTCCGCCTTTATCGCGCTGCAAATACGCCCGCGTTTCCAAAACTCGCAGAATATAACTCGCCGAACTTTTCGGGATTTTAAGTCGTCTGCTCAAATCCGAATTGCTCATTCCTTTCTGGCTTTCGGCAACGAGTTCGATGATCGAAAGCGCACGGTCAACGGCGGTTGAAGTTGTTTCTTGGGTCATAAAATCAAAGTTAATTTCTAAAATAAGCCGAACCGTCAAGCAAGCGGTCTTTGACCGTGGCTCAGCGCGTCGTGCGGTCAAAGACCGCTTGCTTAACGATAATATTTTTATTTTCAATTATTTGCGACAAGTAATTTTAGCTTTTCTAATAAAATTAAACAAATCTGCGTTCGGGATTGTGAAAAACCGTTCAAAATATCGAACACTTATGTTTTCCGTTTTACAATAATATTTCTTTATATTAAGTTAATTTCATTATTCAGAACTTCTGTTCAATATATTGAACATATTAAATAAAGGAGAAAAATCTATGAACCAAACGACACAAGAGCGAAAATTCGATCCGCGCATCAATTGTGCGCCGCCGGATTTCGATATAACAAAAGATTTACCTGCCGGATTTGCGGAGTTTTTTGCGGATTTGCACCGCGAATTTACGCCGCGTCAGCAGGATTTAGCGCGAAAACGCATTGAAGTTTTACAAGAATCGCACAAAGGAAATCTGCCCGATTACGGCGAAATGAGCGAAAAAGTGCGCGGCGCGTGGCGCATCGAATTGCCGGATTGGTGCAAAGACCAGCGCAATCAGATGACCGGACCGGCGGACGACGGCGAACTCGTCGTTAAAATGCTTAATTCCGGTGCGCCGGGCGTGATGATTGATCTGGAAGATTCGATGGCGAATTTTTGGACGAATCTCGAATGCGGGATCGAAAATTCGATCAAGGCTCTGCACGGCGAACTTGTTTATTACGATTTCAAACGCGACCGCCAAATTCCGATCAATACGAGTAAAACCGCCGTAATGATTCGCGTTCGCGGGCTTCATCTGAGTCAAGCGGGAATTTTCGCCGATAAACTCGTTTCGGCTTCGGTAATGGACGTGGCAAGAATTGCCTACGGCATTAATAAATCGAAACTGAAACATAATTTGACGTTTTATATTCCAAAAAGCGAAGCGGCGGAAGAAGCGATTTTCTGGCGCGATCTGTTTCAGAAAATCGAAGAAAAGCTTCAATGGGAACGCGGGTTTATAAAATGTTTCGCGCTGGTCGAAGCGCATCCTTTTGCCTTTGAGCTTGAAGAATTTATCTACAATTTGCGCGAACATATTTTGGGACTTAATCTCGGTCGCTGGGATTATATGGCGAGCTTGATTCATTTTAATTTGTCGGATAAAAACTGGGTTTTGCCCGATAGAAACACGATTGTTTCAGACGTGGCGTTTTTCCAAAATCTGCGCGAACTGCAGGTCGAGATTTGCCATAAACACGCACTTTTGGCAATCGGCGGAATGACCGCCCTTTTTCCGAGCCGCACGGATTCCGAACTTAATGAACGCGCTCTGAAAGTCCTCGAAGCGGACAAACAAAATGAAGCATCGGTCGGAATGGACGGCGCGTGGACAGGTCATCCCGATCAAAACGCGGTGGCGGTCGCGCAATTTCCCGCGCCGAATCAATTGGACGTTCGCAAACCGAATTTGCCGGAAAAACCGGATTTGCGTCCCGTGCCGGAAGGGATCGGCAAAAAAACCGTCGAAGGAACACGCGCCGCTGTCCGCACGGTAATTCGTTACCGCGCCGGAGTTTTGAACGGCAAAGGCGCGTCGCTTCTTGACGGTTATATGGAGGATCTGGCGACCGACCGAATTTATCGTCTGATGATCGCTCAGCGAATAAAACATCGGGACTCGGTGAAAATCATTGACGAAAACGGCGAAGGAATAAAACATACGCCGGAATTTATCTCGCGGATTTTCGACGAAGAACTCGAAAAACTTCTCGAAACGGTAGCTAACGGACAGCGCGAAACTTTGAAAGAAGCACGGCGTTTAAGCGAAGAAATGATCGTTTCGGAGCAATTCGATCCGATTTAATTTCACGCGTTCAGAATTTCACGTTCAGAGTCCAAACTTTAGTTTGCCCGCCGGCGAAGCGCGGCGGTTTTCGCGCTAAATCGTGAACTCTGAACGTGAGGAAACACGCTAAAGCGTGAACTCTGAACGTGAGAAGCAAACAAAAATCCGGACTCTGAACAATAGGAGAAAAAATATGACAATAGGAGAAAAAATATGACAAAAGATAAAAAAATTGAGCAAATGGAAAAAGATTGGGCGGAAAATCCGCGTTGGGAAGGTGTAAAAAGACCTTATTCGGCGGCGGATGTTTTGCGTCTGCGCGGTTCGGTGAAAATCGAATATACGATTGCAAAGCTCGGCGCGGAAAGGCTTTGGAAATTAATGAAAGAAACCGATTATGTGAACGCCCTCGGCGCGCTTTCGGGCGGACAGGCGATTCAGCAGGTGCAAGCCGGACTTAAAGCGATTTATTGTTCGGGTTGGCAAGTGGCGGCGGACGCAAACGTCGCAGGACAGATGTATCCTGATCAGAGCCTCTATCCCGCGAACAGCGTGCCTGAACTCGTCAAGAAAATTAACAATTCACTGCAACGCACAGACCAAATTTACCACGCCGAAGCAAAAAACGGAATTCACTGGTTTGCGCCGATCCTCGCCGATGCCGAAGCCGGATTTGGCGGCAATCTCAACGCTTTTGAACTGATGAAAGCGATGATCGAAGCCGGCGCGGCGGGCGTGCATTTTGAAGACCAGCTTTCGAGTGCGAAAAAATGCGGTCATCTCGGCGGAAAAGTTCTTGTTCCGACATCGGAAGCAATTCAAAAATTGATTGCGGCGCGGCTCGCGGCTGACGTTTGCGGCGTTTCAACCGTTTTAGTGGCGCGAACCGATGCGAATGCGGCGAATCTTTTAACATCGGACGTTGACGAAAACGACAAACCCTTCTGCACGGGCGAGCGAACGGTCGAAGGTTTTTGCCGCGTCAAAAACGGTTTAGACCAGGCGATTTCCAGAGGTTTGGCTTACGCGCCGTATGCCGATTTGATCTGGTGCGAAACTTCAGAGCCGAATCTGGAAGAAGCCCGAAAATTTGCCGAAGCGATTCACGCGCGTTTTCCGGACAAAATGCTTGCTTATAATTGTTCGCCTAGCTTTAACTGGAAGAAAAAACTCGATGATCAAACGATTGCAAAATTTCAAAGCGAACTCGGTTCGATGGGTTACAAATTTCAATTTATCACTCTGGCTGGTTTCCATTCGCTTAATTTTGCGATGTTCGAACTGGCGAAAAACTACCAGGCAGAACAAATGACCGCTTATGCCAAATTGCAGGAACAGGAATTTGCGGCGGAAATCGAAGGCTACCGCGCGACGAAACATCAGACGTTCGTCGGCACGGGCTATTTCGACGCGCTGACGCAAACGATTACGGGCGGAATTTCTTCGACCACCGCGCTGAAAGGCTCGACCGAAGAAGAGCAATTCGAAGAAATAATTCTCGAACAGGAAAATATCGGCACGGCAGTTTCGGTTTAGAATGTGTCAGAACCGCCTGCGTCAGCGGGCGGCTAAACTTTAGAATGTGTCAGACCGCCTGCGTCAGCGGGCGGCTAAACTATTACTTGAAATAAAATGCAAAGGCAGAAACCCGCGCGTCAGCAAGGGTGCGACAGATGGTTCTGACTTTCAGCAAAATTTGAAAAGCAAAATGAGTAAAAGACTGCGTTCAAAATGCAGTCTTTTTTTTATTTTTGTGATTGATTTTAGTGTTATAATCGGTTTCAAATTTACGTAATTTAATTTATCGGCAAAAATTAGAGGAAAAATTTATGAATAAAGATTTAGAACATATTCGCTTGCTTTCGATTTTTCATTATGTGGTCGGCGGAGTCATCGCGCTGTTTGCGTGTTTTCCGTTTATTCATCTGTTTATGGGGATTTTCTTTCTGGTGAGCGCACCGGAAATCCGCCGCAATCAACCGCCCGGAGAGCCTGATTTTCCGGTCGAAATTTTCGGCGCGATGTTTATAATCATTCCCGCCATTATAATTTTATGCGGTTGGGCATTGGCGGCTGTGACGATTATTGCGGGCAGAAAACTTTCAAAACAAAGAAGTTATACATTTTGCATAGTTGTCGCGGGAATTCTCTGCGTATTTATGCCGTTCGGTACGATTCTCGGCGTTTTGACAATCATCGTTTTAATGCGCGATTCGGTCAAAGCGTTATTTAACGGACAAAATCCGGCGCAATTCGGAAATACGCCGCCGAATTGGCAATAAAGAAGATGATAAAGAATTTACAAGCCGAAATTGACGAACCGGGCTTTGCAAAAGTTTCTAGCTTTTTAAGCGAAAATCAGATTGAAAAACTAATTTTATATTTATCGAAACTGAAAGTTTATTCTGCCGTTCGGGAAAAAAACGGCGCAACTTATGGCATTAGAAATTTGCTCAATCTCGTTCCTGAAGTTAAAAAACTTGCTGAAAGTGAAAAAGTTAAAGGTCTGATTACAGATGTTTTAGGCGAAAATGCAAAACCTGTTCGTGCAATCTTTTTTGATAAAACGCCGGATGCAAATTGGAAAGTTCCGTTTCATCAGGATTTGACGATTACGGTTCGGGAAAAACGCGAAACCGAAGGTTTTACGGCTTGGACGAAAAAAGCCGAAATTCATCACGTTCAGCCGCCCGTTTCAATTTTAGAAAAAATGATTGCTCTGCGGCTTCATATTGACGATGCGGACGAAACGAACGGCGCGTTAAAAGTTATTCCCGAATCTCATAAAAACGGGCGTTTGAGCGCAGACGAAATTCAAAATTTACTCAAGGCAAATAAATCGGAACTTTGCGGCATCAAACGGGGTGAAGCGTTTTTTATGCGTCCTTTGCTCGTTCACGCATCCTCAAAGGGGACAAATCCGAAACATCGGCGCGTGATTCATATCGAATATTCAGCGGAAAATCTGCCAAACGGCTTGGAATTTTATGGCTCGTAATCTCTTTATCCCGATTTTAATTTTAATGTTTGCGGCGATTAATTTCGCGCAATCGGGGCGCATCAAACCGACCGAATCGCCGACCCCGCCGCCGCGTCCGAAGCCGGTTTATCAGCCGACGCAGACGCAAAATAAACTACCTTCGCCGACACCGACTCCGGACGCCGATTCCGAAGAAAATACCGAAGACGACAATGGGGATATTTTGCGCGTTAATTCCGCCCTTGTGCCGATTCCGGTTTCGATCACGGACGGGCAGGGACGAGCCGTGACAAATTTAAAAATCGAAGATTTCCTGCTGCAAATTGATAAAACGGACGCGGAGATCGGCGATCTTTTTCGCTCCGACACGCCCGTTCGCCTCGCTCTGCTTTTTGACAACAGTTCGAGCGTTGTGCAGGCGCGCGAGTTTGAAATAAAAGCGGCGGTTCGTTTCTTCAGAAGAGTCTTGCGCCCGGAAAAAGACCTTGCTGCACTTTACAGCGTTGCGTCCGGCATCATCTTGGAACAGACTTTGACAAATAACACTTCGCAATTGACCCGGGCGATTGATAGTTTAGGTCCGCCGAAAGGTGCAACCAAACTTCTTGATGCAATAATTCAATCGGCAAATTATTTACAGGATTTCCAGGGCAGGCGCGTCATTGTTATTGTTTCCGACGGTGAAGATACTCTGAGCGATTCGTCTTTGGAAGACACTGTCAGAGCCGTGCAAGCGGCAAATTGCCAGATTTACGTGGTAAAAACGACCGAATTTGAAAACTTCAAGCGTTCGGGCGAACGGACGGGAAGCGCAAATGTGCGCTATCTTTCCGCTGAACGCCGGATGCAGGAACTCGCCGCGCAAACCGGCGGCGCAGTTTATTCGCCGATTGACGAACGCGAACTCGACGCGGCTTTCACGCAGATTTCCGCCGAACTTTCCCAGCAATACATTTTGAGCTATTACCCGCAGGACGAAAGCGAAATGCGCGGCAAATTCCGCGAAATCGCCCTAACGGTCAAAAACGGGCAAAACTTAACCATTCGCACGAGAAAAGGTTATTACGTTCCGAAAAGATAATTTGCGGAACTTTTTCGGAAAATTTTTGTCTAATTTTAGCAAACACTTTTTACTTGGAGAATTTTATAAAAAAAAATATCTTTCGGTTAATAATTTCCGTTATAACATTTTTCTTGGGTTTAGGAGCGGTTGCGTTTATTTATTTGCAGTTTAATCCTGTTCCTAAAGTTACAGAAAATGACTTTCTATTTGTATCCAATAAAGTTTGTACTTTTTTGCAAGGATTTCCCGGGAAATCAGAGAAAATTTCTGAAATCAAAAAAGGTAAAAGCGGCTATTTTCCTTCTAAATCTTGGAATGATTATGAAACGGAAGATGATTTCTTAGGTGATTGGTATGGAAAACGTTTGCGAGCAATGAAGGAAAAATCTTTGCTGAAATCTACAAACGAAAATACCGAAATATATCGTTTTTTCTGGCTTAGGTCTTTTCATCATCCAATTTTTGTCAGAATCGAAAAAAGGAACAGTAAAATAAAACTTTTTACGAAAGAACTTGATGGAACAGGAAGTTCGGAGCCGGTAAGGATTTTAAAAAGTAAAGAGATTTCTTTAACAGAAGAAGATTTTTTAAAGTTTCTGGATCTAATTAATAGAGCAAATTTCTGGCAAATGCCGACTTCAAGTAAAATGGGACGCGATGGTGCACAGTGGATTTTGGAAGGCGTGAAAGATAATCGTTATCATATTGTAGATCGCTGGTCGCCGGAAAAAGGCGATTTTCGTGAGGCTTGCATCTATTTATTAAAACTTTCCGGCAGAGATGTTGATGAACTTAAAGATGATTTGTATTAAGATATAATTTCTCAAATCAGGAGATAAAATGATGACACCGCAGGAAATTATTAAGGAAATTCAAAAACTGCCGCCGATGCAGAAAAAGGAAGTTTTAGACAGTATTTCATCAGACGATTTTTTAAATGAAAATGAAATTGCCGAACAGCTTTTAACAAAAGGAATCATTAAGGAAATTCCCGAATATTGGAACAAATCGGACGAAGATTTTGAACCGATGAAAATAAAAGGAAAGCCGATTTCTGAAACAATAATCGAGGATAGAAATTAATGGCTGGCTACTTTTTTGACAGTAGTGCAACCGTCAAAAGATATGATTTGGAAACGGGAACTGCTTAGGTTATAAATCTTTTTCGTTCTTCCAACCAAGATAGTTTTTATTGTGCAAGAATAACATTGGCGGAAGTGATTTCCGCTTTTTCCCGCCGATTAAAAAACGGAAATCTTTCGCCAAATCAAACTAAAAAAGCAAAAACCAG
>JBBRVS010000123.1:0-15852 GCA_038246645.1 Pyrinomonadales bacterium | reverse complement strand
CATTATCGGGAAGAAGTTTTGATTCGCGTTCGTGCAGAATGTCGTGATTCAAATGCGTAAGAAACGCGCGTTTCGGTTTTAGTTCTTCGATATAAGCGAGTGCTTCTTCCAGACAAAGATGTGTCGAATGCGGTTTGATCCGCACGCAATCTAAAACTAAAACGTCCAGATCGCGCAATCCGTCCATCGAACCGGGCGGAATTATTTTTAAGTCGGTCGCGTAGGCGAAATCGTTAAAACGGTAAGCGATAACGGGAAGTTTGCCGTGAATGACTTCGAGCGGCGTAATATGCAGATCTTCGCCGATCATAAACGGCGCATTCGGCTTGACCGTGTGCGGAATGAGTTGCGGCAAACCGCCGCCGAAATGTGTCGGCTGAAAAATATATTGAAAAATGCGTTTTAGATCTGTCCAAGCGATCTCGTTGGCATAAACGCCCATCGCGCCGTATCGAAAATTGAGCGGTCGAATGTCGTCTAAGCCGAAAACGTGATCAACGTGGCAGTGCGTAATTAAAACCGCATCCAAATATTTGATATTGGCGCGAAGTGCCTGCTGGCGAAAATCTATCGAAGTGTCAACCAGAATCTTTTTACCGGCGTGTTCGATGAGAATGGAAACGCGCAGCCGTTTATCGCGAAAATCGTCGGAAAGACAAGTTTCGCAGTCGCATCCGATTGACGGAACGCCCGTCGAAGTTCCTGTGCCGAGAAAGGTTAGTTTCATAAAAGTTGACCGAGTTTGCCGAGTTTTCCGGGTTTGCTGAGTTTTCCATTTATATTTAGACAAAATTAATAAATTCAGGTAAAGCGGTCAAACATTTTTCCGGAGATATTTTGCTAAAGAAACAGTCATTTTTGAAACTTCTTCAAGCATTTCGTAAATTTTATCGAATTCGGGTTGATTGATATATTTCAAATCTAATGCAACATAAAGATGCGATTGAACTTCAATTGCCGAACCTCTGGCAATATTGAGAAAATTCGCAAATTCCGTGCTGGTTCGTCTTCCGTGTCCTTCGGCGATATTTGCCATAATCGAAACGCTCGCTCGTTTTATCTGATCGCGCAGACTGAAATCCTTCACAAATTTTTCATTGTTTGAGATTGAGTAAACGATTCGCGTAACTTCTCTAGCTTTTTGCCATGCCTGTATTTCCTCAAACTTTTTAAAGGTTGCCATATTATTTCTCCAAAATAACATTTCTCCATTAAATTCTGATTTAACTCGGCAAACCCGGTCAACTTCGGTCAACTCGCTGAACTATTTCTTGCCGAGAATATCGCTTGCCGAAAATTTTTGGGCGGCTTGTTTTTTTAATTGTTCTTCACTCGCTTTGGTCAGCGAGACAAACTGCATTCGCAGATCGCTCAAAAGTCCGTCGAAAAGTTGTTTTTCCTGCGGGTGAAGGTTATTTTGGGTTTTGTCGCCGAGCATTGCCAGCACGTCAATCCAGTATTTTCCGGTGTCGAGATCAACCGTGCGCTGTCCGGTTACGGGATGCGGCAGTGCGCCGAGCGCGGCGGCGGCTTGCGAAGCGAGGGTTGAAAGAAAATTAACGAAACTCGCCGGATCATTCGCGCCGGGAAAATCTTCATCGTCATAACCCAGTTCGGAGCCGAATTCTTCGACGGCTTCTTCCCGAGCTTGTTTTTCGGCGGAAGCCTGATCATAAGTTTCGACCGTTTTCGCGTCCGGCTCGTAAATCGGGGGTTCTTCCATTTTGGGTTTTTCCGCTTCAATCACCACGCCTTCGCGCAAACTTCCGTCAATGTTAAATTTACGTTTGTCCGTAACTTTCAATTCCAAATGTTCTTCATTCGATTCTTCTTTTCCAATCATTGCTTTTTCCTGTAAATTCCTAAAATTTTTATACTTTTGATAGTAGCATTTTGACGAAAGAAAGTTCAAAATCACATAGTTAATGGTGAATGGTGAATGGTTAAAATATTTCTTACATTCATCATTCATCATTCACCATTAAAAAAAAATTATGTCCGAAAAATTTGATGAACTTGTAAATGTCATGGCGCGGCTTCGTGCGCCGGGCGGCTGTCCGTGGGACAGAGAGCAAACTTATGCATCTCTGGCGCAGTATCTTTTGGAAGAATGTTACGAAACTTTCGATGCGATTCAGGAAGCGGATGAAACGGGCGACACGCGGAACTTATGCGAGGAACTCGGCGATGTTCTGCTGCAAGTCGTTTTTCATTCGGCGATTGCGGCGGAACAAAAAGATTTTACGATTGAGCAGGTCGTCGCGGGCGTAACCGAAAAACTCATTCTCCGGCATCCGCACGTTTTCGGCGAAAAGGAATTGAAAACCGCCAACGATGTTTTGCAAAATTGGGACGAACTCAAAAAAGACCAACGCGCTGCCAGCGGAAAACCGGAAAAACCGCAAGATTCGATTTTAGATGATGTTCCGGTTCATTTTCCGGCACTGCTCGAAGGTCAAAAACTGACGAAAAAAGCCGCGAAAGTCGGGTTTGATTGGGAAAACACCGAACAGATTTTTGATAAATTAAGCGAAGAAACCGGCGAACTGAAATCGGCAATTGCCGAAAAAAATCAGGAACATATCGAAGAAGAAATCGGCGATTTGCTTTTTGTCGTCCTGAATTTAGCCAGAAAACTGGATGTTGACGGCGAAACTGCTCTGAAGAAAACGAATCGAAAATTTCGCCGGAGATTCAAATTTATTGAATCGGAATTGAAAAAAGAGGCTAAAACTTTGGAAAAGGCGAGTTTAAGTGAAATGGATGAACTTTGGAATAAAGCGAAATTAAAATAATTTTGTCGGGTTTTGAAAAAAAATCTTGTATATTAAAGTTGAATTAAATAAACTACTTGAGGCAAATTTAAACTTGTCAATTCATTACAAATAAGTGTAAGATTCACATAGTCTTGGCAATATTACAACTATTTTATCAATATCAAAAATATAAAACGATATTGATTTTGAAACTAACTTTAACTTTTTAGGCTGGTTAGGGAGAATTTCGCTCTTTATTTCACTAAAGATTAAAGTTGGTAAATTGAGATTATTCAACGGAGGATTCGATAAATTATGAAAATGGAAAATAGACTTTTTTGGCTTCGCAATGTTACAGCTTTTTGTTTGATGGTGGCTGTTTTTGCCGCCACCTCATTGGTTACTTCGGCTGCGCCGGAGAGAAATGTTTCGATGGGGGAACTGATTATTTCGGGAAGCGGTGTTGATGGTAATGAACCTGCCGTAATGCTCAATGGTGAAAAAGCATTCAGCGGACGCACATTCTTTTCATCCGGGACGATTTCCACAACCGAAAGCGTAACCGCAACGGTTAAATTAGGAAAATTAGGTTCGGTTCAATTAGCTCCGAACTCGGTTTTGGGCTTGAGCTTCGGTGAAAACGTGATCAACGGAACGCTGACCGCCGGACAGATTAAGGTTTTAAATAGCGAAGGCGTAATTGTAAATATCGTAAATGCCGAAGGTTCTGCGGTGAATGCAACCGAAAGCGGTCTTTACAATGCCGATACAGCCGCTCTTCCGGCACAGCAGGATGATGATGACGACAAAGTCAGTGATGCTAGTCAATTTGCTTTGATTGCAGTTTTTGCCGGCGTTGTGGCAGTTGCGGCAATTTATGTCTTGACCAAAGATGATGATAATGTCGGCGGCACCGTCAGTCCGGTCAGATAAGAAATTTTCATTTTGAAATCAATACAAAAAAGCACAGGCAAAATTTTGCCTGTGCTTTTTAATTTTCGATAATCAGGGTTAGATTATTTGAATTCTAAAATTAAATCATCTTCACAAAAATCAAACGCGACCGGTTCGGAAATTTCTTTGTTGCTGAAAACAGCCTTAAAATATTGGATGCACGATTCATCATCGGTTGATTCATCCCAAACCAAAGTTACGGTTTTTCCGATTCCGATGCCGGCGCCGATGTCAAAGTATTTAAACTCTTTTCCGTCTTCGGAAACGAGGATTTGTTTGATCACCATATTGGTGTTATTAAAAACCTTAAAATTATAACCGTCATCCGATTGGGCAAAACCAACGCCCGAACTGATTAAAACAAATGCTGCCGTCAGCAGCATCTTTTTGAAAAAGCCGCTTTGAACATTTTTCATAAAATAAATCTCCTGAATTTTTCTAAATAATTGCGTAGCCAAGAGATATTAGCGATAAAGAAAATTAAAAGCAAGCCATTTTTTTACTTCTGCGAAGAAATATTGCGGATGCGAATTTGTGATAAAATCAAAGGTATCAAATAATAGAATTTTCAATTAAGAATGAAGAAATTTAAAATATCTGCGGCAATATTCAACGTTTAATTCTCGTTAGAATCTTCTACGCGCTAATTTATATTTTACAAATTTTATGAAGCAGTTTGACCTAACCGAAATTCGCCGCCGATTTCCGGCGACCATCGAAAATCTCGCCCATCTTTCAAATCGGGAAGCGTATCTCCGCCGAATTTGGGAAATCGAACAGCGTTGGGAAAACTTTCGGACGAATCCCGATAAATCGGACGAAGTTATTTTATTTAATTCCGCCCCGAAAGATGCGGAAATTACAGGCGAATTCGACATAATTTACGCGGGCGGTACGCTCGGTCTGCTGCACGCCGCCGTGATGGCGACCAAATACAACCGTAAAGTTTTGGTTTTCGACGCGCACACCGTCGGCAAAACTCACCGCGATTGGAATATCTCCGACAACGAACTTCAAGAATTTGTCCGCGCCGGACTTTTTACCGATGAAGAAATTGAAACGGCGGTCGTCAATCGGTATAAAACGGGTTTTGTCAAATTTTACGACGGAAATTCCAGCGTGAAAACTCCGCCGCTCTATATGGATAATGTGTTGGACGTGGCGATTGAAGCCGATAAATTACTGAATCTCGCCGCCGGAAAACTCAAAAAAACGGAGTCGGAAATCATCAGCAACCTGCTTTTTGTCCGCGCTCACGTTCAAAAAAATAAAGTTTTGATCGAATGTGAAGATACGCAAAACGGCAAGCGAAAATTTTTTGCGGCACAACTTTTCGTTGATGCCACCGGAACGAATTCAGCCGTTTCGCGCCAGATCAATAGCGGTCATTCGATCACGCACGTTTGCCCGACGGTCGGCACGGTGGCGAAAGGATTTGCGCACGGAAAAGGCGAAAAACAGGTTGATTTTTCAATCGGCGAAATTCTCGTTTCAACCGAAGACAGCTCGGAAAATCGCCAATTGATCTGGGAAGGCTTTGCCGGAAGTCCGGCGAAGGACGAATATACGACGTATCTGTTTTTCTACGATTCGGTCGAATCAAAAGCCGATAAATCCTTGTTTCGCCTGTTTGAAGACTATTTTGAAAAACTGCCCGATTACAAGGAAAAATCCTACGGCTGGCGCGTGATAAAACCCGTTTTCGGTTATATTCCGAGCGTTCATCACAAGGGCTGGAACAATGTCAAAAAAACTGCTGCCAACCGGATTTTGCTGGTCGGCGATGCCGCCGGACTGTCGAGTCCGCTGACATTTTGCGGTTTCGGTTCGCACGTCAGAAATTTAAGAAAACTGACCGAAGGAGCGGAAAACGCTTTTAAGGAAAAATTATTTGACGAAAAAACTCTCGAAAAGATCAACGCTTACGAACCGCGCGTCGCGCAAATGTCGAGCCTGGCGGAATTTATGCGCCCGATGCCGAAAAGCAAATCGTCGGTCGTCAATGAAACGATGAACGCCGTAATGCTCGCCTTATCAAAACTAGACACAAAAATCAGCCGCGAACTCTTTCAGGACCGAATGCCGTTTTCCTCATTTAAAAAAGTTCTGGCAAAAACCGCGACGCTTCATCCGAAGGTTTTTAAATTAATGTTTGAACATCTCGGTATCAAAGGCTCTTTCTGGTGGATTTCAAAAATTGCCGAAGCCGCTTTGCTCGAAAGAAAAAAGTAAAATTTTTGCAAATTTCAAGAAACCAATCTGTGCAGAAAATCTTTTGTTTTGCGGTAAATTTCCGAATCTTCCGAATCTCGTGAACCGGCGATATTCAAATTTTCACATTCAATCGAATCAAGCCATTTTTTTGCTTTTTCAAAATCCGGCTTTAAAAAATCACAATGCAAACAAGGTTTTTTGTATTTTTCGGCAAATTGTCGGGTGAGAAGCGAACCGCCGATTAATTTGCCGTGAGAAAAAATAATTGTCGCATCCGAATTTTTAACATTTAATTCGGTTCTTTCGGCGTAATTTTCTGTTTCGGTTTCCTGCAAATTCGGATATTTGGCGGGAATCGCGCCGTCTTCCGCAATTCGGTTTGTCGGCACGAATCCGCTGATTTCCAAACCTTTTTCCAGCGCGAAATCAAACGCCGCACGATCTGCGCCGGTTTGTCCGCCGGAGATTATTTTTTTGATTTTTTTCACAAGAATAGTTTAAATCAAATTTGCCGAAAAGTTTTCGATATGTTTAAATTAAATTCTGCACGGTCATAAATTGAGATTTTTATTCAAAATGGAGAACAGGCTCTGGCAGCCTGTTCAATCGTTGGAATATAAAGCAATTTTGTTTGTCCGGCGGGCGGCAGCAGGCTGACAGACTGTTCTACATTAGCCGAAATGCTCGATTTATGACCGTCAAAAGTATATTCAAAATCTTTACAATTTACAAAAACCTATGAAATACAGAACATTTGGACGCACCGGTTGGAAGGTCAGCGAAATCGGTTACGGAATGTGGGGCATGGCGGGCTGGACGGGTTCCGATGATGAACAATCTCTGGAATCTCTGCAAAAAGCGGTTGATCTCGGCTGCACGTTTTTCGATACGGCGTATGTTTACGGCGACGGGCACAGCGAAGAGCTTCTGGGAAAGATCGTTAAACAAAATCCCGATAGAAAACTTTTCGTCGCCACCAAAGTTCCGCCGAAAAATCTCGGTTATCCGTCTCTGCCCGAATACACGCTGGACGAGAGTTATCCGCCCGATCACATCGAGGAATTTGTTAATAAATCGTTGAAAAATTTAGGATTAGAGAGTTTCGATCTGATTCAGCTTCATACCTGGCAGGACACCTGGTTCGAAGACGACCGCTGGCTGAAAAAGTTGGAAGACCTGCGGGCGCAGAAACTTTTCTCGGCAATCGGTTTGAGCCTGAACCGCTGGGAACCCTGGAACGGCGTCAAAGCCGTAAAAAGCGGAATGATTGATGCTGTTCAGGTGATTTACAACATTTTTGACCAAAACCCGGAAGACGAACTTTTTCCCGCTTGCCGGGAAAACGGCGTTGCCGTAATTGCGCGAGTTCCGTTTGACGAAGGCAGTTTGACCGGAACTCTGACGAAAGACACGAAATTTCCCGAAGAAGATTGGCGGAGCAAGTATTTTTCCGCCGAAAACCTGATTCCGACGGTTGAAAAGGTCGAGAAATTAAAGGAAATTCTGCCCGCGGACATGACTCTGCCGGAATTGGCTCTGCGCTTTATTCTGGCGAATAAAACGGTCAGCACGATCATTCCGGGAATGAGAAAAACGCCGCACGTCGAATCAAACATTGCCGCGAGCGATAAAGATGCTCTTTCTGATGAATTACTGGAAGAGCTGAAAAAACACCGCTGGGAAAGAAAACCGAAACCGTGGTCGGATTAAGCCGGGATTAACGATTGGAGCGCGGGGCGTTTCCCCGCTTGCAATGAGCGCGTGAGCGCGAAAAGACGTTCGATTTCAAAAAGCTTGATTGAAATCGAACGCCTTTCCGCTGCTGGCGCAACGGTTGCAAGCGGGGAAACGCCCCGCGCTCCAGTCATTATGCCTCGATCTTTTCCAAACCGTTCATAAACGGCTGCAAAACTTCGGGTATGACGATTGAGCCGTCTTCCTGCTGATAATTTTCCAGAATCGCGATCCAGGTGCGCCCGACCGCCAGACCCGAACCGTTTAATGTGTGGGCAAATTCGGGTTTGGCGTTGCCCGAACGCTTAAACCGCAGATTCATCCGCCGCGCCTGAAAATCTCCGCAGTTTGAACAACTCGAGATTTCACGGTAAGTTTTTTGTGAAGGCAGCCAAACTTCGATGTCGTAGGTTTTCTTTGCGCCGAAACCCAAATCGCCGGTTGATAAAACGACCGTGCGGTAGGGAAGCCCTAAAAGCTGCAAAATTCTTTCGGCATTTTTCGTTAAATTTTCGTGTTCTTCTTCGCTGGTTTCAGGCAAAGTAAGTTTGACCAGTTCGACTTTTTCAAATTGGTGCTGCCGAATCAAACCACGCGTGTCGCGTCCGTAACTTCCGGCTTCCGAGCGGAAACAAGGCGTGTAAGCCACGAAATACTTCGGCAGATCTTTGGCTTCCAGCATTTCTTCCGCATAATAATTCGTTACCGGAACTTCCGCCGTCGGAATCAGTGCGAATTCGCGCTCGTCTTTGATGTGAAACAGATCATCTTCAAATTTCGGCAACTGATTTGTTCCGAATAGCGATTTTCGATTAACCAGAAACGGCGGCAGAGTTTCGGTGTAGCCGTGTTCGGTCGTGTGAATGTCGAGCATAAAATTGACCAGCGCGCGTTCGAGCCGTGCGCCCGCGCCATTTAAAATGGCAAAACGCGAACCCGTAATTTTCGTGGCGCGTTCGAGATCGAGAATTCCCAGACTTTCCCCCAGATCAACGTGATCTTGCGGCTCGAAATCAAATTCGCGCGGCTCGCCCCATTTTCTGATTTCGACATTTGCCGATTCGTCCGCGCCGACCGGAACGTCCCGGTGCGGCATATTCGGCAAACCGGCAAGCAGTTCGTCCATTTTCGCTTCGAGTTCCTTGCGGAGATGGTCGAGTTCGCCCTGGCGGTCTTTCAGTCCGGCAACTTCCGCTTTTTTCGCTTCCGCTTCCGCTTGTTTTCCCGTTTGAATCAACGTGCCGATTTCTTTGCTGGCAGAATTTTTCTCGGCGTTTATGCGGTCGGATTCACCGATTATCTCGCGGCGCGTTTTGTCCAGTTCGACAAAACTATCCAAACTCGTCGTTGGAAAATTGCGGTTTTCCAGCGCGGTTTTTACTTCTTCTAAATTTTCTCTGACGTAATGTAGGTCTAACATAACAGTTTATTTAATCGCGTTTGTTTATCTTTAATTTTTAACCTAAAATTATAAATTTGCTGAAAGCAAAATTAAACAAGAATTTAACAAAAATTATTATGACACACAAAATTCGCAAAGCAGTTTTTCCCGCCGCGGGTTTGGGAACGAGATTTTTACCGGCGACCAAAGCATCGCCGAAGGAAATGCTGCCCTTAGTTGATAAACCGCTCATTCAATATTCAGTCGAAGAAGCCGTAAATTCAGGTATCGAATCAATTTTAATTATCACCGGGCGTGAAAAAAACTCAATCGAAAATCATTTCGATATCTCTTTTGAACTCGAACATATTCTTCGGGAAAAAAACAAAATGGCAATGTTCGAGCAAGTTCGCGCCATCGCCAATATTGCCCGAATCAGCTACACGCGCCAGCAACAGGCTTTAGGCTTGGGTCACGCGATTTTGCAGGCGAAGGATTTTGCCCAAAACGAAGCGTTTGCCGTTCTGCTTGCCGATGATGTCGTTGATTCGGAAACGCCCGCGCTCAAGCAATTGATCGAAGTTTATGAAAAATACAATGCGCCCGTGATTGCAACAATGCAGGTCGCGGGCGAAGCGATTTCGCGGTTCGGCGTGATTGATGCGGTTGAAGTCTCACAAGGAGTTTTCAAAATCAAAGATATGGTCGAAAAACCGAAGTTTGAAGACGCGCCGTCCGATCTGGCGATCATCGGACGCTACATTTTAACGCCGGATATTTTTCCGGCAATCGAAAATACCCAAAAAGGCGCGGGCGGCGAAATTCAAATCACCGACGCGATGCGCGATCTGCTTAAACAGAGAGATTTTTACGCCGTAAAACTCGATGGAACGCGCCACGATGCGGGCGATAAACTCGGATTTTTAATCGCCACAGTTGAATTTGCTCTAAAACGCGAAGACTTAGGTACTGATTTCCGCAATTATCTGAAAACTCTGAAATTGGATTAATCCGTAAAATGTTTTTAGCCGCGAAAAAGCACAAAAAACGCAAAAAATTATTTGTGTCTTTTGTGCTTTCTTGCGGCTAAATTATGTATTTCTTCGCCGTTTTATCAAAATCAACAATTTGCCGTTCAATCCAAATTTCGTCTTTCCCCAATTCTTTTGCCATAATTTTCGCAACCAGCGGCGCGGTTTGAATTGCGGCGGTTGCATCTAAAAACAAAATTCGTGTGCGCCGCGCCAGAACGTCTTCAACATTCCGCGCCATTTCAAATCTTGCGGCATATACGATTTCGGCTTTTTGATATGCAAAATCTTTGTGAATTTTTTCGGTTAAAACGGTATTTTCTTCGATTATTTTCCGCAAAAATTCGGCGCGATCATTCTTAATTTTCAACTTCTCGGTAATACATTTTCTTTCGTCCAAACCGGCAAGTTTTAACGCTTGATTTACCGCGTCTTGAGCCATACGGCGATAAGTCGTCCATTTTCCGCCCGTGATCGTTAAAAGGTTTTTTTCGTCAATTTCAATCGTGTGATCACGCGAAAGCGCGGCGGTGTTTTTTACATTTGTTGACTTTATGAGCGGACGAATGCCGACGAAAACGCTTAAAACATCTTCACGCTCCGGCGGTTTTGCCAGATACTTTTTTGCCGTTTCCAAAATAAATTCGATTTCATTTTCAAACGCGGTTGGTTCTAATTCCGCTTTATTGATCGGCGTGTCGGTCGTTCCGACCAAAGTTTTATTATAAAACGGAATGGCAAAAAGAACTCTGCCATCGCTTGTTTTCGGAATCATCAACGCATTTTCGCCCGGCAAAAAAGATTTATCAAAAACAAGATGAATCCCCTGGCTCGGCGCGATGATGTTTTTGGAATGTCCGTCGGAAAACCGTCGAACCGCGTCGCAAAACGCGCCCGTTGCATTGATGACGATTTTTGTTTTTATTTCAAAAACTTCGCCCGTTTCTTCATCGGTGAAATTGACGGCGGAAATTTTCCCGCCGGAGTTTTCGGCAAAGCCGAAAACTCTAGCATAATTTAACAGAAGCGCACCTTTTTCAACGGCGGTTTTTGCCAGATCAATCAAAAGCCGCGCGTCGTCAAACTGCCCGTCAAAGTATAAAACTCCGCCGCTTAAATTCTTTTGATTTATATTCGGCAATTTTTCAATCGTTTCCTTTTTCGACAGAATCCGTGATGCGCCGAAGCCGTATTTTCCCGAAAGAAGATTGTAAATTTTCAAGCCCGTGCCGTAAAAAAACTTTTGCCAAAAGCTGTAACACGGAACGATAAACGCCCGTTTTTCAACCAGATGCAGTGCGTTTTTTAATAAAATGCCACGTTCTTTCAAGGCTTCGCGCACCAGCGATAAATTGCCCTGCGCCAGATAGCGAACGCCGCCGTGAACCAATTTCGTCGAACGGCTCGATGTGCCTTTACCGAAATCGTTTTGTTCAAGAAGCAAAACGTCAAACCCGCGCGAAGCCGCGTCCAGAGCGCACCCAACGCCCGTCGCGCCGCCGCCGATGATGATAAAATCCCAGGGCTTTTCGCGCGTTTTGATGCGATTGATGATTTCGATTCGCAGCATACAAAAATTTAACCACAGATGAACCGAGGATGAACACAAATTTTTTTGAATGTCTAAAACATATTCAAAAAAATATCTGTGTTAATCTGTGTTAATCTGTGGTTAAAACTTTCTTCAGTTTTTTATCGTTCGCCGCGCGCCATTTCGGTTTCGGTTTCGAGTTTGACAACTAATTTGCGCGAAGTCGGCTGATCTAAGGTTTCGATCCAGCGCAGAGATTCGTCTAAAATTCGCAGTTGATGCTGTTTCCAATTCGGTTTTCCGGCAACCGAGCCGAATTCGCCGTCGTAATAGGCAACACGCGGAGCACGCACTTTATCGGTCATCAGACGGTCAACCGAAAGCATAATCGTCGGAATCCGGGTCAGTTCGATGGCGCGGGCGACAATTCCCAAAGTTTGATGACAAAGACGCGATGCCGGAATTAAAAGCGCGGCTTGAACTTCGTAGCGGGCGAGCCGTTCGGCAATCTTCGGCGCGGCGTCTTCGGCAACGAGCCGCGCATTCGGAATCCAGCCCGCCATGCTCCACCAGACGTGGTTTAATCTGCCGATGACGGCATTATTTTCATATTCGCGCAGGCGATCAATCGGAATTTGCGAGTTTCGGTCTTCTTTAACGGCGGTCGCGTCATAGCCGCGAGCCGCGTAGAGCAAATCTTCGGCTTCGACCTCGATCGGAATTTCCCGGAAACTCGCGTCGCCGTCGCGCGCCGTTATATCAAACGAATCCGTGCCGTCAATATATGCTCCGGCAGAGGAAATCAAAGCCAGATTGAGCATCGGCAGAGCGCGCCGCGCCGGTGTGAACGGCGCATCAACATTTTCGACAAAAGGATAATTCTTTAAATCTTCGTTGGCGTTCCAACTTTTATAACGCCCCGAAAAATCGCTAAGTTTTTCAATCAGTTCCATAATTTTTAATTGACAAAAATTTTTAATTGACAAAATCGTTTTGAAAATCTACATCTTTTGAAGTTTTTTCGGCGGAATTATTAAAACTTTTTCCCGAAATTATAAAAAACACGATAAGTCCGGCAATCATTGCTGTTACCAGAGCCCAGACCGAATACTGGTGCAGAGCATTAAACTGGATTCGGAGCGGATCTTCGAGCGCAATTTCGTCTATCGGTTTGCCGATCTGAGCGCGGAGAAACGCCAGCCAGGTGGCGATGACAAATTGCCCGACGGCGCACGCCGCAACGACGATCAAAAGCAGAAATCTTTCCGTCCAGAGCCAGAAAGACGTTAGATCGAGGCGTTTAACCAGCGTCGTTAAAATCAAAAGCAAGCCGATGACGATTCCGCTGAAATTGACGATCATCAACGTCCGCGAAACAATACTGCCCGCCAATTCACGCGTCGGCAGAACGCCGAACGCGCTCGGAGCCACGGCAAAGCTGAAAAAACACGCTGCACCGAGCCATAAACCGATCAACAAAGCTCTCGAATTCGTGATGAATTTCATAATTTTTTACTGCTTGAAATTAAGTTTTTATTATGTAGTTTTTCGCAAAAAAGGGCAAAAGCCCAACGGCATAATCGTTTAAAATGTTTATTTGAAATGAATTAATCGGAAAAGTTGCCGTAAATTCATAAATTTTGCTTGATTTTATCTTATACTTTATAGCATAATCTAAGCGACAACATTGTTTGTTAATCATTAAACAGATTTTATCTCAATACTCACATCAAAACAACTAATCGAAAATCAAAAATCGTTTCTTCCACAAACAATAAATATGACTATTTTCAAGAACAAAAGCGTTATAATCTCGCTTTCGTTATCTATAGCGGTTGCCTTATTCGTGGCGGTTTTGTGGAATTTCGGCGGCGGAGTTTTTTCTTTCATAAAGGAACTCGTTTTGCCGGCAAATGCGACTTTTAGTTGGTGGAAGGTTCTGATTTTGATTGCGGTGAGTTTGACGGTCGGTTTTTGGGCGGAAAAAGTCAGTATGAAAAAGGTTTTGCCGCCTGTCGTTTGTTATCTTGCGCTCTGGTTTTGCGCGAGCCTTTTAGCGGCTAAATTCCTCGACACGAGTTTGATGTTTATTCCGCTTTCGCTGACTGTTTTGCTATCGCTGTTTGTGGTTCATTTGAAAAAAATCTGGGCGATTGATTCCGAACTCACCGAAAAACTCGTCTATCTGGCTTCGACCGGACATCTGCTCGAAGGAAAATCGGCGGATTTAAGAATCGAAAGCGGTTTGAAATTGCTTGAAACTCTCTTACCCGTTTCGGAAGCGATTGTTTTTCGCCGCGAATTAAGCGGCGAACTCAATCCGATCGGACGGGCGCGAAATGATGAACGAAACAATTCGGCGATTGACCGGCAATCTTCGTGGCGCGAGAGCATCGAACTTTGCGAAGATGCTTTGAAAACTCGCCAAACTGTTCTAAAAACCGATGATGCCGGAAAAAAATCGGCTCGCGTCGCGCTTCCGCTGATTTATGAAAATGTCGTTATCGGCGTTTTATTCGTCAAGGTCGAGCAGAATTTCGAACGCGCCGATGTCGCGCTTCTCGAAGCCTTCAGCGGACAGCTCGCCCAAAACTTTCAACGCAAGGAATTGCGCCAAAAAAATCTGCCGCATCAGCAATGGTGGAGTTTCTTTTCGACTTTTTCGGCGGAAAACCGGCTCGACATTATCAGCCTGATTCACGGCATAATCAAAGAACAGTCATTCAGCGCGATTGCCAGTTCGTATTTACGCGAAGCGCATGCCATCGCTTATCTGGACGGAACTCTGGCGTATTTGAATCGTCAGATGCGCCATCTTGCCAAACTCAACGCGCAGGAATTTTACGAAATTGATTTATTCACTTTGCTCGAACGCTTCAAAACCGATGTTTTCAACGAACCGAATCTGGCAATCCGCCGGGTTTTGCAAACCGGCGAATCTTATAAAAGTGAACTGTTTTTTTCCGAAACGAATAAAACCCTGAAAATGCAAATTTCGCTCGTTAAAGTTCCGGGCGACAATGAATCAATTCACGACACGAATGTGCCGATGAAACCGGCGTGTTTTTTGATTACCTTCCGCGATATTTCCGCCGTCAAGGAAAACGAAAAACTCCGCAGCGATATGGCATCCTTGATGTCGCACGAGCTTCGCACACCGATCACGAGCATTCAGGGTTTTGCCGAAATTATGCTGACGGACGATAATTTGACCGAAGAGCAGCGCGAATTTATGGGAATTATCGCCAATGAATCAAACCGGCTCTCGAAAATGCTGACAGCTTTTCTATCGGTTTCAAATCTCGAACAATCCGATAAAAAGGAAGTTTCCAAAACTCCGGTCAAACTCGATTCGGTCGTACACGAAATTGTCGGTGATTTTCAGGAAAGGGCAAAACGCAAACGGATCAGATTGGTCGAACAGGCAAATCCGCATCTGCCGCCGATTGCCGCCGATAAAGGCTTGCTTTCACGCGCTATTTCGAGTTTGATTGACAACGCGATCCGCTATTCTCCCGAACGGACTTCGGTAATTATTTCGACGATTCTGGAATCGGATTTCCTGCGCGTCGTCGTCGAAGACCGCGGATACGGCATTCATTCGAGCGAACACGAAAAAATCTGGGAAAAATTCTACCGCGTTTCCCGCGACGGGCAGGATAAAGAAGAAGAATCAACCGGCTTGGGCTTGTCTTTGGTTAAAGAAATCGTCGAACAGCACGGCGGCAATGTCGAGGTCGAATCCGAAGTCGGACTCGGTTCGCGCTTTAGTATAAAACTGCCGCGTTTGTAGGTTTTAAGAAAATTAGAAAAATGAAAAACTCCAAAACTTAAACGGTTTGGAGTTTTTTTGCGGTCAATCTTCAAATCTCACACGCCGGTAAATTTCAACGAGAGTTATTTCCAATCCGACCGATTGAAATTCGATTATCTCATCGCGGTCGCTTTGGTCGTAAAAATAAGTGATCCAGCGTCCGTCGGGTTGGCGGCGGTGAATTTCGATTTTTATTTCGTCCTGTTCGACAATGACATATTCCTGAACCGTCGGAATTTGCGGATAAACACGCAGTTTTTCGCGTTTATCCGTTTGGCGCGTCGAGGGCGAGAGAACTTCGATAATTAAAACCGGATTTTGGCGGTAAAATGCACTTTCGGGATTTTCTTCATAAGTTACGAAAACGTCCGGGTAATAAAATGTTCTTTCGTCAACCTTAAATTTCATATCGGTCATAAATGCTTCGCAGTCCGTAT
>JBBRVS010000122.1:0-15998 GCA_038246645.1 Pyrinomonadales bacterium | reverse complement strand
TCTTCGCAAAGTATCGTCATATTCGGTCGTCGCCCACATCTCCAGAGCCGTCCCTTGCGCCGCGATGCTTTTTACCGGACGACCAAGGGCATCATAGACGGTCGCTCCAGTCAGATTATTATCTACATCCGTTACCGAAGTAACGAGTCCCGTATAAAAATCATATTGGTTAAAATCCCACGAACGAGAAAAAAGTTCCATAGGAATTGTGCTAAGCAATTGATTTATTTGGGTTTACCGGAATTTTTCACTTCCCAAATTTTGTAGAATTTTTTGGACAAAATTTGGGAAGTGAAAAACCTACTAAACCTCATAGAGACTGTTGTTTAAGTAAAAAGCTAAGAAACTTATTTCCCGTTCGTGGGTTCCTATTCACAATTGCGTGAGCGATGCGGCATTAGCAAAACAGAGCGTTTTACTGTGCCGGAAATTTTATGATTTGTCTGCCGTCTGCGCCGATCTTTTTCAAAATAGCTTCCGATTCGAATTCGGCAGCGGGTCGCGGGACTCCGCTTCGTTCAATGACAACCGGAATCAGTTCGATCTGTTCCAAACGGATAAAAATGTCCGGTGAGTTTTTGGTTTGGCGGCGTGCTAAAGTAACGCGCAGGGTTAATCCTTCCTTCGTCCCTGCTTGCCGCTGGTCGAAAATAAAATTGCCGAGCGAGTAAAAAATATATTTCCCGCGATACTCTTCAAAAGTCTGAACCCAGTGCGGATGCGTGCCGATCACCAGATCAGCACCTGCGTCAATCGCCGCCCGGGCAAAATCTTTTTGTGCGCGAGCGGGTTTCAGGGTGTATTCGATGCCGGCGTGCATCGAAACGACGATGAAATCGCTTTCCGGTTCAAGTTCTTTGATTGCCGCTTTTAACAGTTCAATATCTTCAATGCGGGCGACATACTCATTTTGGGACGCGCCGCCGTCGTTAATTGATGAGTAGGACGCACCGATAAAACCGATTCTGATTTTGTTGGCAGTAATCGTTTGCGGCTGCCACGCTTCGGCTTTGTTTTCGCCCGCGCCGATTACTGAAATTCCCTGTTTTTCCAGATATTCGCGGGTAAAAACTAATCCGCTCAATTTCTGGTCAAGGGCGTGATTGTTGGCAAGATTTAAGATTTTAAAATTGTATTTTATCAAACCGTCAATATTTTTTGTTCGGGCGTTAAAAACCAAGCCGCGCCCCGCAATTTTGTCGTTGCCTGAAACGGGCGATTCCAGATTGCCGAAATTGAAATCCGTGGATTCGAGCAAATCCTCTAACCTGCTGTACGGCAAAAGCGGATCGTTTTCTTTTTCAATCATCTGATTGACCCCGCGTGACAGCATTATATCGCCGACCGCCAGAAATACGGCTCTCGTTTCCTGAAAATCGGCAACTTCGGCGGGCGTTGCGGTGATGTTCCGCGCCTTTGTTTGATCTGCCGAAAACATTACTTGCGTATCGCCGCAACCGGCGATCAAACCGCATATCAAACACAACAACAGATTAAAAACTAAAGCTCTGGTTTTAATTAATTCCTTTAACATTTTCGTCATGAGGATTTGCCCTGCCGTTTTGAATTTCGAAATTTGAACAATAATTTCCAATAACAATGTGCAAGCCGTGTGCCAAGCGCGAAATACGTACCGCGTACCGCGTACCACCCTTTCTTTCCGCTTTTCTCCACCAAACTCTCAAATCAAAAAAATCGTGAAAGATTTCGCAGTATTTGCGGGAAAACTCGCGTCCCGTGTTTTTCTCAAAACTCCCCCAAAAACCAAGCAATCTGCTAACTCTAAGCATTTATTCATTTAACGGTTTAATCTTTTAAAAGGCACAAGTGTTGCCTTAATAAAGGTTATTTACAAATTAAAAAAGTCTTTTATGAAATTTGCCGTATTTAAGAGTTAAAAACGAGCGGGAATAAGCGAATTTAAATGACTATAAAAGGAGTGTTTATGAAAATTGCAGAAAATATAATTGAAAAAGAATGCGCTCATAGTCCGTGCGGCTGTCCGGTTGAGGGCGGCGGCGATTATTGCAGCGATTGGTGCAAAAAAGCCCTTGATTCGACCGACTGTGGATGCGGTCACCCGGAGTGCCGCGCCGAAGCGTAGGAAACAAATAAATTAGTGAAAATAAATTAAAGATTTATGAGGAGGAAAAAAATGCAAAGATTAAGATCATATTACGATGGCGACCGTGAAAATAATTTGTCGGCGCCGACAAATTATCAATCCGGACAAAATCAACACGAACTCTATTGCAGTATCTGCGGGGATTCGTATTTTGTTGACGATTTGATTTTTGAAAACGTCAATAAATTGATCAAAGAAACACTGGAAAATCCTTTTATCTGCCGGGAGTGTTTGGAAGAATACGAAGAACTGGCACATCAATAAGCATCAATGGAAAATGGAATATGGAAACGCCTAAAGTGAAGTTAAAACTTTTTATTTACAGGAGTTTTAAGATCAACATATCTTAAAACTTATTCTTACTTGCGCAAATGTAAGATAAAATCAATGATCGAAGCAATTATAAACGGAACGCAGGTTAAATTTGAGGAAAGGATTTCGATTCTCAAAGCCCTGCAAATTTTGAAGATCGAAGTTCCGACACTGTGCGATGACGGACGGATCGAGCCGTGCGGTGCGTGCCGTCTGTGTCTGGTTGAAATCAAAGGATTTTCTCACCCGGTTGTCGCCTGCGAAAATGATCTGATCGGCGGCGCGGAGATCGCAACGCACACGCCGGAAATCGAACGGGCGCGGCGGATGAATCTGCGAATGCTGGCGCGAAAGTATCCGCTCGAAGCCTTCAAAAAATTTCCCGAAAAACCGTTTCACAAATTGGCGGAAAAATACGGACTTTCAGATACGGATTTTTCCGGTGAACCGGACCCAAAAAAAATTGACGCGTCGCATCCCTATATTCAAGTTGATATGTCGCGCTGCGTTGACTGCTACCGGTGCGTGCGGATTTGCGACGAAATACAGGGGCAATTCGTCTGGCAGATTTTCGGGATGGGACAAACGACGCGCATCGTTCCCGATTCCGGCACGAATCTGCGCGAAAGTTCGTGCGTTTCGTGCGGCGCGTGTGTTGACACTTGTCCGACCGGAGCTTTGGAAGACAAATCAATTCTTGAAAAAGGCGTTCCGACCGAATGGACAAAAACCGTCTGCCCGTATTGCGGCACGGGCTGCGAGATGAATGTCGGTACGCGCGACGAAAAAATCGTGCAGATCACGCCCGCCAAAGAATCGCCCGTCAATCACGGGCATCTCTGTGTCAAGGGAACTTACGCCTTTGAGTTTGTTCATTCAAATGAAAGAGTAACCGAACCGATGATTCGAAGAAACGGCACATGGCAAGTTGTCGGCTGGGATGAAATCTTGAATTTTACGGCGGAAAAGCTGCGGGAAATCACGGAAAAATACGGCGCGGACGGCGCGGCGGTTTTAGGTTCGGCGCGGGCGACGAATGAGGAAAATTATCTTGCGCAGAAATTTGCGCGGGTTGTCCTCAAAACAAATAATGTGGACAACTGCGCCCGCGTCTGCCACACGCCTTCGGCGGCGGCACTTAAAATAATACTCGGCGCGGGGGCGGCGACCAATTCGTTCGCCGACATCGAGCAGGCGAAAACGATTTTGGTCTGCGGCGCGAATCCGACGGAAAATCATCCGATTCTCGGCTCGCGCATCAAGCAAGCCGTTCTTCGGCGCAAAGCGAATTTAATCGTTATCGACCCGCGCAAAATTGAACTCACGCGCTATGCCGATATTCATTTGCAGCTCAGACCGGGAACAAATATCGCGCTGTTAAATGCGATTGCCTCAATAATTATCGAAGAAAATTTGATTGACGAAGAATTTACAAAGACGCGGGTTAAGGATTTTGAAACATTTCACAATTTTGTCCGCGAATTTTCGCCCGAAAAGGCGGCGGAAATTTGTGATCTGAAAGCCTCGGATATTCGGCGCGCAGCGCGGCTTTACGCCGGAGAAAAACCTTCGATGTGCGTTCACGGACTCGGCACGACCGAGCATACGCAAGGCACGGAGGGCGTGATGTGTCTGGTCAATCTCGCTTTGCTGACGGGAAACTTAGGAAAACGCGGCACGGGAGTAAACCCCTTGCGCGGGCAAAACAATGTACAGGGCGCGGCGCAGATGGGCTGCGATCCCGGCGTTTTAACGGGAAGCATCGCCATCGAAGAGGCTCGCACCGATTTTGAGAAAGTTTGGAAAACAACCATTCCGGCACAAAAAGGCTTAAATCTGATGCAGATGATGGACGCGGCAAAAAGCGGAACGCTTAAAGCACTCTGGGCAATCGGCTATGACGTTTTTTTAACGAATCCGAATGCTTCCGAAACCGCGAAATCTCTCGGAAATCTCGAACTTTTGATCGTTCAAGATATGTTCTTAAATGAAACCGCGCGGAGGTTTGCCGACGTGTTTTTTCCCGCCGCGTCTTCATTTGAAAAGAGCGGAACATTTATGAACGGCGAACGGCGCGTGTCGCGCGTCCGCCAAGTTATCGAACCGATCGGCAATTCAAGATCGGATTGGGAAATTATCTGCGGCTTGGCAAAAGCTTTGGATAAAGGGGAATTTTTTGATTTCAATTCGGCGGAAGATATCTGGAATGAAGTCCGCGCCGTTTGGAAGGGAAGCTGCGGAATCACTTACGGGCGAATCGAAAAAGCCGGTTTGCAATGGAACTGCCCGGACGAAAATCATCCGGGAACGCAAATTTTACACGCGGAAAAATTCAGTTCCGGCGAACGCGCCGCACTGCGCCGGATCAAATTTATTTCGACTAAGGAAACGATCAGCGAAGAATTTCCGTTTCTGCTCAATACCGGCAGAACGCTTTATCAATTCAATGCCGGAACGATGACTTCGCGGACGAAAAATATCGAACTTCGCCCGACCGATCTGCTGTATATTTCGCCTGAGGATGCTGAAAACTTAAAGATTTCAAATAAAGAAAAAGTTAAAATGCGCAGCCGCTACGGAAAAATCGAACTGCCTGTAAAAATCAACGCAAGCGTGAAAAACGGCGAATTATTTACGACCTTTCACGATCCGGCGATTTTCCTGAACAATCTGACCAGTTCACGCCGCGACCGCTTTGTACAAACGCCCGAATATAAGGTAACGGCAGTTTGCATCGAGAAAATAAAACCTGAATAAAATTTAATTCTCTATTTTACTGCGTAAGGTTCCGCATAAAAGCGTGAAAAAATTCGCGCGCAGTTATGCGTAATAACTAATGATTTCGGTTTAAATCCTCATCAAATCAACATTTTAATCAAACATCCGCGAACGGTCTAAAGTTTGCAGTCTCTTTTTTTACAAGTTTTGAAAGAAGGACAAATTTATGAGAGTTAATTTAAAATTTTTCGAGGTTAGTATAATCTCCATTATTTATTGGTTCTACTGGGAATTTAGTGGAACCGCATCAAAAGAAAAAAAACATAACTTTTGATTATACAGCTAAATATCTTGTAAATAAGCGATCAGTGCAACCCATTCGCTCCGTCTCCTCACCCCGAAGTGATTAAATTATGGTGTTTCCACTAAATTCCCAGTACAACCAAAAATTAAGGTTTATCCCAGATCCGAAAGCATATGTCGGCAATAACCGCTAACATATGCTTTCGGATCGTGTTACGAAACCTGGAATAAATAATATGAAGTTGACCAAGCGGTCAGAGCGACACCGCCGGGCGTAACGAGTGTCTGAAATAATCTGACAATTGAATGTTAAAACTCCGGACGGCAACCCTCATTTATACTGCTGCAAAACTCGGGCGGGTGATAATTTTTGAAAGGACGGCGCATTGACAACAAAAAAACGACGTTTAAATACACGGCGTTTTTTTTAATAGAGATTTCAAACACTCAAATTACTTATTTTAAGCCGAAGATGGACTTGCCGGTTCATTTTGAACATTTGATTAAGCTGAAATTAAAGGCTGATCAATCATTAGTTATTTATTTCAAAGCCGATTTAAACCGACTGTGTATTTTTTCATTTAACCGCGAAAAATTACGCGAAATTTATTTATAATTATTGCGCCGCCGCTGATAAATTCAATTATCAGCGGCTTTTTTATCATTGGCACATCCATTGCAATTACAATCGTTATTCAGAAATTAAGAGACTTTTTATCAAGCCTTTTAATGGATGAAAATTATTTGAAAAGGAGATAAAAATTATGGTACAGCAACAAACCGCACTGGAAACTACCGGTAAAACAATTCCGGTTTTGACCGACAAGGACGAAAATGTCTTTGAACAGATCAAGGAAACCGCGCAAATGGTCGCGCATCGCGCCTTTGAACTTTTTGAAAAACGCGGTCGTGAGTTCGGAAACGATCTCGAAGACTGGCTGCGGGCTGAATCGGAATTAGTGCGCCGCGTTCCGATCGAAGTCAAAGAGACGGACAAGAACCTGGAAATTCGGGCTGAAATTCCCGGATTCAAGGCTGAAGAATTGAAAATCTTTGTTGAACCGGAACGACTGACGATCAACGGCGAAACCGAACAGGCTTCGGAAGAAAAGTTGGAAGATACTCTGTATTCCGAATGGCACAGCCGGAAGGTTTTCCGCGCCTTCGACCTGCCGCGCGAAGTAAAGACCGACAACGCGCAGGCAACGCTCAAAGACGGTATTTTGAGCCTGACTCTTCCGAAAGCGGAAAAGGCGGAACCGCAGGAAATAACAGTTAAAACCGATTAAATTAACGGGAGGACGAAAAATGCAAAAGACAATGATTGACCGAAATGATTGGAAACAATTTTTCGATGATTTCAGCGAACGAAATCAGTCGAGGCTGGTGAGCGTTGAAATTCTCGATGAATTCGGCGCACAAAAAGAAGTTAAAAAAATGCCTCTGAGCGGCATCGTGCTTGAAACGGGCAGGAAAAATTCTTCGGTCGTCGAAATTATGTTTGAAAACCGGCGAACCGGCGGCGGCAATCATCTGACGCATTTTATTTCAAATGTGCAGAGCGTTTTTCCGAAACAATTTATTGACGGCGGCGGCGACGAAGCATTGGAAATCGAAGATGCCGGCGGAAACAAAACCGTTCTGGTTTTTGAAAAACTGCCGGAACTTCGAGCCGGCGCGTATTACGCCGCAACAGGCGGCGGACTTTGGTAAAAATTTGCGGTTGGCGCTTTTCTCCGTCAGAAAAAACCCGGAAATCATTCGGCAAAAATCAGATCTTACTTTTTCTGCTTTCAAACGCCGCCAACCGCTTTCAGCCGATCAAACCGGTCGGCTTTTATAAATTTCAAGCAGGATAAAACAATGCTGGGAAAAATCAAATATGCATCAATCAAAACCCGGCTTTACGTTCCGCATTCGGTTGTTTTAAAAGTTTGCGCGGTTTTTTTTCTGCTGACACACTTTGCCGTTGCCGGATCGGGGCAAAGCAATGGCGATTCGGTTTTTGCTTCTAACAGCGCGAAACCGAAAACAGAAGATTATACGGCGGCAGAAATGGCTCTCAATGAATTTCTGATCGGTCTTATGAAACAGTATCCGTGCGTGGATACGATGAGTAATTCAGATGTCGCCGCTCTCATCGGATATGAGCGTTTGAAGGAAGTGTATGGTACAGAGCGCGAAGGTCAGACGCTGGATGAGCTATTAAAAGAAATAGCCGGAGCCATGGGTGCGAAGTATTTCGCCAACTTCACCGCGACTACGTTGCCAAACGGCGCAACCGTAATTTCCGGTAAGATTTTCGACAGTCGGACGGGGAAAATGATAGCCAACAGATTAGAACAAACGGGAGGCGGAAAGGATAAGCCGCAGACTGCCGACTCAGTAGCGAAAGCTTTACTTCAAGACCTCTCAAGTTTTCTTAAAAAAGATCAATGCGAACCGCATTGGAAGGGAACGATCACTTATACCCGTCAAAAACAAATATCAAAAACGGAAACCTGGGAAGGTTCCAGTTCCCGTCCTGACATAAAACCAAACACGATGATTACCGCAAAATCTGAAAACCTTTTGGAAACAGCCGAGATTTTGCTGCAACCGATGACTCTGGGATTTTCCGGAAACACGACCTACCCGCGCGTCGTCCAAAAATACAAATATTACGCGGAGACCAACAGGAAAGAAAACGGAACGATGACGTGCCGCGAACCGGAACGAAACCCTTTAATGAAAGAGGTGAGCGGAGATGAAAAAGTGATCAGTGATGACTCGGGTCAAATACGGTCATACATTCGGTTTTTGTCAGCAATGCGCCGAATAATGGAAAGTATAGAGTCACCATGAGAAATATCGAAATGATAATCACCACGGAAAAATACGAGCGAAGCGGAAACATTATGCAGTGTTCTCCGATTCCTCTTTCGTCTATCAGAGAAGGCGAGGGAAAGCAAGGTGTCGGCTACATTGAATTGGAAGGAGAGGTTGATCCCAAGAAGCCGGATTTTTTTTTGGCGGGTAAAAAAGTCGTGGGCGACCTTGAAAACGGGATGGAAACCTGGACGTGGAATCTGCATTTCGTCAACCCCAAACCGAAAAAACAGGAAGCTGGAGAAATGACAAAGCAGTATCTTTATAAATCCTTGAAACGGCTGATGCGATTTGGCGTTTTAATCCTTTTGCTGGCAGGTTTTTCGGGCGCACAGGTGCTGCGCGACACTTCTTTTTCCCAAATAATCGAAACCGATCTCGATCTTGACGGAATTAAGGAAAGTATCGAACTCAATAGCGGGCGCGAAAAAACCCTGCAGATCCGGCGCGGCGAAACGCTTTTGTGGCAGGGCGTTCCGGCACGCTGGCAACCCTGGAAACTCCGTATTGCCGATGTTGACGGCGACGGAAAGCTCGAAATCGCCGTCGGAGTTTTCAAATCTACCAAGTTTTTTCCGAAACCGCACAACTGTCTTTTTATCTACGGCTTTGATAAAAACAGAGCTTTTCCGAAATGGCTCGGTTCTGCCCTGAGCCGACCGTTCACGGATTTTATGTTTGCCGATCTGGACGGAAAAAGCGGCGCGGACGAATTAATCGCTACGGAAACCACGCTCGAAGGGAAGCGAAGTTTAGCCGTTTATGATTGGGACAGTTTCGGTTTTACGAAAAAATGGCAGCGCGGCGATTGGAATTCTATAGAAATTATAAATGCCGCAGATGGAAAAATTATTGTCGAGGCTGACGGCAAACGGATTGTTTTGACAGAGAGTAAAGCGAGGAACGAATAATGAAATTAAAAAAAATAGGAAAAAGCGTAATTTTAACGGTATTTTCGGCAATTCTTTTAATCGGCAGTCTGCCGCCTGTTTTTGCTCAACAAACGGCGCGTGTGAAACCCTACAAGGTTTCGCCGTCGCTCTCGGAAGTTGTGAATCTAAAGGCTTTTAACAAAAATATTCCGCTCAGCATTGAGCAGCGAAAGATGCTCACCGCAAATCTTTTCGTTGTTTCACCGACGGATTCCAAACAGCTGTTTCACATTTACGAAGACAATGATTACCGGGATATTCCGACATTCGTCACGACTGATTCGATTCTGCATCTTTATCATATCTTTTTTGATTTCACACTTCGCACGGTCGAAGAGCAAACCTTAACGCCGGTTTTGGAAAATCTGACAAAAGGAATGCTCGCTCATTCGATCAAAACCTTTACCGAAGCCGAAGACGAGCGAATAAAACAAGCGGTTTTGAAAAACATCGCTTATTTTGCGGTCGCGGCGCGACTTTTGGGAATAAAGACGCAAGGAGTGCCGGAAGCCGAAAATTTGATCAATACGGAACTCGCTCTGATCGAGCGGCACGAAGGATTTGCGGAAGGCGCGATTTTTCCGTACCGGCTCGATTATTCGCAGTTTGTGCCGCGCGGGCATTACACGCGCAGCGAAACTCTGCAAAATTTTTTCCGCTCGATGATGTGGTACGGACTTGCGCCGTTTGCCCTGCGGACAAATGAAGGTCGCGCCGATGAAACCATCCGGCAGAGTTTATTGATGACGCGCTCGCTCTACGATGCAAAACTTGAAAAGGATTGGGAAAAAGTCTATGAGCCGACCGCATTTTATGTCGGCGCGGCTGACGACGTAACGCCCGCCGAATGGAAAAAGTTAGCGGACAAGATATTCGGTGAAAATTTTCCGGCGGCGGCTGTGACCGATTCCGAAAAATTCGATGCTTTTGCAGAAGCTGCGCAGAAGCTTCGTCCGGCGCAGATTCAATTTAGAAGCAAAGCCGAGCCGAATCAGCCGAAAACCGCCGATCCGACCGTTCAACTGCGGTTTATGGGGCAGAGATATATTCCCGACAGCGAAATCATGCAGAAATTGTCCGTTCCGGTTCTGCGCGTTTTTCCTTCCGGATTAGATGTTATGACGGTTTTGGGAAGCGGGCGCGCGATGGCGATTCTCGACGCGAACCCGAAAATTTATAATCCGAACAACTGGGCGGAATATAAAACCGAAAGAGCGAAATTGATCAAAAAATTCTCGCAAACCGGCAGGGAAACCTGGACTTCCAATCTCTATTGGAGTTGGCTTTACTCCTTGCAGCCCTTGCTCGAACCCGCGCCGGCGAGTTATCCGTCGTTTATGCAAACAGCGGCGTGGCAGGATAAATCTTTGAAAACGGCGCTCGGATCGTGGGCGCAGCTCAGACACGACACCATTCTTTACGGCAAGCAGAGCGGCGCGGAAATGGGCGACGGCGAAGAACCCGCGCCGTATAAAGGTTATGTCGAGCCGAATGTTCGTTTTTGGGAGAGAATGCAGAATCTTCTCAAACAATCGCGCGAAGGACTCGCCAAACGCGAACTTTTGTCGGAGGAATTAAGTTCTAAATTCGAATCCTTTGAAGAAACTTTACAGACGCTCAAGCAAATTTCCGAAAAGGAACTCAGAAACGAAAAACTGACCGAAGACGAATATCAGAGCATCCGCCACATCGGCGGCACACTCGAATATCTGACGCTTTCGGTAATGACCGGACAGCCCGATTACTGGGAACTGGTCAATGAATCGGATAAGGATATGGCGGTCATCGCCGACGTTCACACGGGCGGTAATTTAGTTCTGGAAGAAGCGGTCGGTCGCGCCAATGAAATTTTCGTCATCGTTCCGGTCGAAGGCAAACTCGTCTTAACGCGCGGCGCGGTTTTCAGCTATTACGAATTCACGCATCCGGCGGCGGATCGTCTGACGGATGAAAAATGGCAGAAAATGCTAGATTCGGGTCGTGCGCCTGCGCCGCCCGCCTGGACAAAATCGTTTCTTTTGCCGAAAGTTAAAAGAATTTCAAAATAGCGTTTGTTCGGTTATCTTACGTTTCGAAAGCTGAAATGAAAACGGAATGACTGAGAAAAAATACGCGGATCATTTTTTCTCAGTCATTAATTTTTAATCCTTAAATTGGATCAGTCAAACAATTAATACTGTTTAATCAGGTTTGCGTACAACCTCGACCGAACAGTGAGCGCGGACGGCAACCGCTGATGAAACACTGCCGATCAAGACACGTTCTATCCGGCTCATTCCCTTTGCGCCGAGAAAGATACAATCTGCTTTCCATTCCTCAGCCGCTTCGACCAGCAGATCTCGCGGGTCTTTACTTTCAATAACAGAAGTTGTCGAAAAACCGGCTTTTTCGAGTTTTTCGACGGCACGATTGATATTTCTTTCGGATTTTTCTTTTTCTTCCCTATAAAATTCGGTGTCGGCAATCCGGGAAGGTTCAACCAGATCAAATTGTTTAAGGTTTGAACGGATCAGATAGCTCATGGCGGAAACCACGCGAACTTCCGTTTCGGAAGCCCGGAAGCGGCTGATAATCGAATCTACCGCCGCGTCCGCGCCTTCCGAACCGTCAACACCGACGATTATTCGATTCAACTTTTCGCCTGTTTCTTCTGATTGGCGCACGATTCGCACGGAACAGAGCGCATTATTAACCAGAGATTGCGCGACGCTTCCCATGAAAAAACGACCAATCGTTCCGCGGCTGTGTGAACCGACGACGATTAAATCCGGTTTCCAGTCATCCGCTTTCGCCAGCAAAATTCCCGCCGGCGAACCGACCGCCGTTCCATAATTTACCGTCCAATGCGGAAAACCTGCTTTTAGTTTTTCAACGGCTTTCGCGGCAATTTCGCGTGATTTTGCTTCGCCCGTAACAGTTTCATCAACATAGCTTGTCTCAACACCGCCGTAGCTGCGCGGCATCGGAATCCACAATTCGGCGACCGTCGCCACAAAAACATCGGCTTCGCCAGGCAAACCCGCCCGAGGCAAACCCGTAAGTGCCGTCTCAGCTTGCTGAGAACCGTCATATCCGATCAGAAATTTCTTTTTGTTGTTCATAATAAATTCGTATTATTCGTTCGATTTAATTGATATTTCAAGCAATCAGCGTTCCAAAACACAAATTCGGAAGTCGTCTTTCGTATTTCAGCTATTGTTCTTGTGCCGGATGGTGTAATTAAAAGTGGGACATAGAAATATCAATAATTTTTGATGACGATTTTGACTGCTATATATTGTAGATAGATTTTTAAAAGAACAATATACAGCACTAATTTTGTCAATTTTTAAAAGTCTGTTGAATTTGGCGAAAAGTGTGTCCCACTTTTAATTACACCCATTATCATAAGCTATTTTAGTTAAAATCAGATTACACATTCTGGATAATATGTAATCTAACGATAAAATTTGGACAAATTTATAATAGAACCTATATTAACTTTTGCACCATTGTAAAAAACTTAGCCATATAATATAATTTTGCACATGATTGCTGAAGTTACCAAATTAACAAATGGAAACCGCGTCGTCATTCCAGCGGCGATTCGCAAAAGTTTAGGACTCCGGGTCGGAGATGCCCTCACTCTTGTTTTGCAAAACAACGGCGAGGTGCGACTTTTGACTCAGGCGGAAGCCATACGGCAGGCGCAGCAACTTGTTCGGCAACAAATTCCGGCTAACCGCAGCCTTGTCGAAGAGTTATTAGCCGAACGCCGTGAAGAAGCCGGTCGGGAGTAATCGTTTAATGATAAAAAATGTACTGGATGCTTCGGCTGTTTTGGCGGTCCTCAACGGTGAGCCGGGCGAAAAAAAAGTCATTCCTCTGTTGGCGGAATCAGCCGTCAGCAGCGTCAATTTAACAGAGGTCGCGGCAAAACTGCTCGAAGCCGGGATGGACGAGGCAAGCGCGCAAATCGCCGTCTCCGTCTTAGGAATCGGAGAAATCTTGGATTTTACAGAAGATTCGGCGTGGGAAGCTGCCCGGCTGAGACCTCTTACCAAACAATACGGTTTATCTTTAGGCGACCGCGCTTGTCTCGCCCTGGCTCGCAAATTAAATGTTCCGGCAGTTACGGCTGATAAGGAATGGTCAAAACTTAAATTATTTAAGGTGACGCTAATTCGATAAATCAAAATTTGTCATTATCTCGAAAAGAGGCTAGCCGGTGAAATAATCGTCGAATAATTATTAATTTCTTGAATGCGACGTAAAATTCAACCCCGGATTTTATGAAGGATAAAGTCTTTTTTTTGATGCATCTCAATTAGCGATTGAAAACTCCCGCATCTGGACTCGGATTATGAAGATATCGAACCACGGGCAAAAGGCTCAGAAGCTTTTAGATTTTTTAAAATCCTATGAGTTGAAATTAATTGCCGATAATGGCGATATTAATTCCGAAAGTTCCGAAGCCCGATTCATTAATTGGCTTCGCGTCCGAAATATTGCGATTGATCCTTTGGCAACCGGGCAAATAAAGGTATTGATCAAAAAATTCGAACGACGTGGCGGCGAGCCTGAAGAAGATGAATCTTACGCATACGACGAGCTTCTTTGGAAGTTGGAATTCCTTGATAAAGATTTTTTACTTTATGATCAACATCGCCATTGACGAATTAAAACAAAAACGTAAAATTTTCGGAACTTTGAATTTGAAGGTCTTTGAAAGTTTTCATTGAGGAAAATTTTCGACCACTTTGCCTAGAAATCAAGGTTACATATTTTCAAGAATAAGTAACCTTAATTCTGCAAATAAAAAAAGTTATCAAATTCCATAATGTAAATTTACGTTATGTGATTTTACATTATTAAGAACCAGTTTGACTTCGGCAGAGAACTTGATTCAAATGAACTCGTCAACCGCCACGAAGAGATGCAAATTGTGCCAGAGCCAAAAGGATAATTGATAAATTTTTCTATTCGGTTAAAGCCGCAGGTCGAATTTCTACCAATCCTCCAACTAAAGCCTACACGCAATTTATAAAAACACGAGTTTTTGACGGCAAAAATTTTATAGGAAAGTCCTTATAAAAAAAGGACATTCCGATTTTTACCGAAATGTCTTTGAACATAATCAAATATTAGTTTTACCGAATCAACCGACCCGAAATGTGAAATAGTAATAGTCAAACCGGGTTATTATTGTTCCATTGTTATAGATTAAATTGATGTTCATTCGCAATTCGTGATTTCCGGTTCCAAGGTTTAATTCGGCATATGGCAAAAAGGAGCGTAAGTCTTTATAACTGGACACTTCACAGCAAGGTGTCAAAAAATCTCCGACAATCAAACTTCCGGTTGTGCCGGCATAATCCGAACTAACGGCTTTTAATGATCTTCCGGTATTTGTTTCAAAGAGAATAACAAATTGGCTATCAATATTTTTCAGATTATAAACCGTAAAATCCGGACGAATCAGCATACCTTTTTTACCGCCGATGAATACATTATGCTCGACGTTAAAAGCATTCATTACGCCGGACGGATTGGCTGCCGGAACAGGTGTCGGCGGTTTCGGACTTTTTTGACGAATAGCTTCCAACAAAACAGAATTTGCGCCGGCGGTTTTAATCTCTTTTTCAATTTCCGGTGTCAGCTTAAAGGTAATGCCGCGTTCTTTAACGGCACTCGCCAATAACTTATTTCGCTGCGCCAGCGAAGTTTTTTTCGAGCGCAGCCCGGTTAAAACATCCGCCAGACTAAGCGGACTTGCCTTAGCCGCCCGTTTACCGAGCAAATTTGCATTTGCTCCTTCGGCATTTCTGAGCTGACTTACTTGTGCTGCCGCTTCATTTACCGAAAAAATCCCGAACAGAGCCAGCGACAGACATACCGAAAAAATTAAAGCGAACTTTGTTATTTGCAGTTTTTTTACAATTTGTTTCATTAGTATTTTTCTCCAATTCCTCAATTTTTGATAATTTGATATTTAATTTTTTTAATAGAAAAAATTTTTTTTTAGAACTTTCATTATCGGGTGGCAGGAAATTTAAAAAGGTTACAATTCATAGAAAAAGAATTTTGGAAAAAGATATTTTTTCACATAAAGGGCTTCAGAAATATGCAATGAGTCAGTAGCGTCGGTGTCAGCCGATGCGTCCCTCGGTATCAGCTGGTGACGCAGTTGCTGACGCAAACCGCTACTGACCTCTAATGCACAGTTTCCAGGTAGAAATGGTATTAGTACTTGAAAACACGCGTTCGTCATCCATTTCCACTTTTATCAGACCACCTTACAATCACTTCAATGATTGAAAGTTTTTAAAAAATTTAATTGATCAAAAAATCCCAATTTCAATACTTCGAATACTCTTTAAGCAAGTAATTCCCGTAAATTTTTGAGCCAATTTTGATTTAAATAATACTTTGTCTATCATTCTGCCTACTTTTTATTGATCTTCAGTATTATCGGCATTATTCGTCTGCAAAATAAATTGACACTCTGCGAAATTTATTCTTTACAACCCGGCAAACTTTGGTGAAATCTCGGTTGTTATTGTGATTATTATCGGACACACTCTTCTTAAAAAGTTGTTAGTTTTTCAATAGTTTCATTAACTTGTTATGCGGAATAAGTTCAACGGGTGCAATAGCGATTTGTCCCCCCTCATTTAGAAATTTGTAATAGTTTGCATGACAAATTTCCATCTCCCTGAAAGCAAGGCGCAGCGCAGAAATATCATGCCATCCAGATTTTC
>JBBRVS010000121.1:0-16082 GCA_038246645.1 Pyrinomonadales bacterium | reverse complement strand
CTTAAATTACAGTAAAGAATACAGTTAAGTGCTTTTTAAGGAACGACTAATTAATTCCACACCGACAGTTTTTATTTCCGCAGAACTTTCAAAAACAGAAATATTCAAACCTTTTTGCTCTAAAGTCAGAGCAGTAGTCCACCCACCGATACCCGCTCCGATGATATTTATTGTTTCTATCATAAATTCTATCTATGACTTAGTTTCATAATCTGCCAAATTTACGCAGGAATCAGATGCAAGGTTCAATATCTTTGTAAATCAGTTAGGTAAAAAAACTGGAATTTTTGTAAGTATTTTTCAAACACTCACCAAAATAGATTTAATAGTAACTATTATAAATCAATAAATATGTGGTTTGTCACAAATTGTATTCTTAGCTGGTAAAAGCATTATGCTTTGTAATCATTTTGAATATTTCAAAGATAAATAATAGCTTAATTCGCCAGCCTGATATAAAGAAGAAAGTTTCAATAGAATTCAAACTAGAAAGTATTTTGGAGCTTGTTTGATAAACAAAAGAATGAACTTGATGAAACATTTTATAAAAAAATACCCATTTCTTTTGACTGAAACTTTACTCACTCTTCTACGCATTTCTGTTGCTTTTATTTTTCTATCTCATTCGATTGTTAGAATTACGAATTCAACTGTCGGGCAATTTGGTGAATTTATGGAAATTAAGGGGTTTCCTAACGGAGTCGTGTGGGTTTGGGGAATTACCTTTTATGAGATTGTCGGCGGAATTTTGTTGGCATTTGGTTATTTTGCTAAATGGCTTTCAGCAGGTTTTATTTTGATATTGATTGTCGGAATAATTCTTATTCACGCGAGTTTTGGCTGGTTTGTCGGTGAACATGGAACCGGCGGAAGTGAATATAGTTTCATATTGATCGTGGCGTTATTTGTGATCGCCGCTGTTGATAGAGATAAAAAGTTACTTTGAGAAAAGTTTTAATGGTTCTTTGATAACTTAATCAATGAACAAACAAGGCTTTGTGTATCTATGCAGAAAGCCTTGTTTATTTTAATTATTTTTACGGAATCTTGTTAAAATTTTCGTTATAAATATATCACGGAAGAAATTATATAAATTTTTAAGATACTGATATGAAAGAAAAAGAAATTGCTGAAGACAAACAACTTGCAATAGTCTTTAAACTTAGACAGATCGCTCTCCATCAGATGCGAAAGACGGGATATTCCAATCAATTTTACACATTGCAAAAAACCGAAGTAGCGGACGGACTTTTTGAAGATAAAGCTGTAATTGAAAAGTTCAACAAACTTTTTACCCAAACAAAAGACGAGCCGAATCAGGCGGAGTTGGATGAATTTATCAAATTCTGTACGATCAAGATCAAGCATAATCTGATTGATTATATGCGGCGGAAGTTTGCCGAAAAACGTGGCGGGAATTTCCAAATAGTTTCTATAGACGATTCGCCGGATATTTTTGGAGCTTTGGATATTAAAGCCGAACAGATCGAATATCTAAATGATGCTTTGGAAAAACTCGAAAAACAATCGAAATTTCATGCTGAAATTATCGAGAATAAATACTTTTTAGGGATGAAAAATAGAGAGATTGCCGGGCATTTGAATGTTTCTTTATCGAAGGTTGAAAAAGATGTCCATTTTGCATTGGCGTGGCTAAAACGGGAGTTATCCAAATAAATTTCGATCATTTTTGATAACTTTTCTGCAACTCTGTAAGTGAAATTATATATTCCGATGCACCGAAGGTGTAACCTTTATATTTCTGCGAAAAAGGAATATTTTCTAAACGCTTAGTGGCGATGGCTTTTTGCCAGACAGTACCGTTTGGGTAAGCTTCGATAGTTGCGAGGATTAACCAGGGCATTGAAAAACGAATTGTCCGATCCATAATTCCGCCATCCGCAGAAACCGTGAAACATCGTCCGTCAATCTGATGTTCTAAAGGAAAGTTAGGTGTTTGGTCGAGTTTATCGAGCCAGATCGAATCTATTTCTTTGAGTTCATTTGTTAAATTCGGAGTTTGAACCAAACCTGATTTGGCAACAAAATGAAGCGTATAAATTATCGTTCCATCAACTCCGTACGACGGTGTTTGCCATATCAGATCAACTTTTGGACAGTCGCTCCAGAGAAATTCGCCATTTCTATTTCGGGTTTTGAGAAGCCAAGTAACTCCTTCGTTTATAGCAAATTTAACTCTTTCCTCATAATTTTTATCGATCAAATTTTGCTGAAGTTGTTCGATTAAACCGAGGACAATTATTGCCGTCGGATAAGTTGCGGCATTTTTGGCATCATCTGGATAAGGATATGCGGGAAACCAGCCCTCTGATGATTGATTTTTCAAAACGAATTCGAGTTGCTGTTCGGAAAGAGGCTTGTTCAAATTCTTCTTGGCGAGCATCACCCAACCCGAAATTATCATTTTGCAAGCAAACTTTTCTTCTTTCCAACAGCCATCTTCGGTCTGAGTTTTGTCCAAGACCGAATTCAAACGGGTTTGGTCAAGTGGATAATCGGCACTTGATAAACCGACAATAAAGTTTGTCAATGACCAAACATTCGTTTTAACTGTGGGATTTTCATTTTCAAGTTCGCCAACGGCTTTATTGAAATCAACCGAGATTAATTCTTTCAATTCGTTAATTGAACTTTTTATAGCAGTTTTCTGAGAATCGCTCAAATCAATTTGGTTTGTATCATCCGATAATTTTAACTGTAGATAATATGGAATCGTCCTAAAAGTCAGGCTTTGAGATAAGATGCCGATCAAAACGATCATTCCTAAAAATGATGCGATTGCCAATTTCGGCGAAACTCTGCGAATCTTACGGAGAGTCTTTTTATAGAGAATCGAGAAGGCGGACTTTATCTGCTTGAAAAATGAATCTTCGTTTAAATACTCTGCAATTTCCGAATCAAATTCTTTGACGTTTGCGTATCTTTTGCTTGATTTTTTATTTATCGCTTTTTTTACTATCTCATCTAAATGATTGCTTAAATTCTCTTTAAGTTCGTAAATTGTTTGACAATCCCGTTCTAGAAAAAGCCTTTCCCTTTCCGCTTCATCCATAACTTTAGTAACGGATTTTCTGAGCGTCGGCGGCACATTTTTCTCCAAACTCGAAATTAAATGCGGATAAGAATCGCTACTATTTAATTCCAGCGGAAGTTGCCCGGTGAGAAGTTCGTATAACACAACTCCGAGCGAATAAATATCGGTTGTTTCAGTGAGATTTTTCTCGCCTTTTATCTGTTCGGGGCTGGCGTAATTCGGCGTAAAAGCATTTTGGAAAAATGTCGTCTGATTTTTTTCGGAAACAAACGAGCCGTATTTTGAAGCGATCCCGAAATCAATGACCTTCGGCGTTCCTTTTGTGTCAACGATGATATTGTTCGGTTTGATGTCGCAGTGAATAAAGCCCCGGCTGTGAGAATATTCGATGGCATTCAAAATTTGGCGGAAAAATTCTATTCTTTCACTAATCGAAAGTTTGCTTTTGTTGCAGTGTTCAGTAACGGAAACGCCGTCAACATATTCCATCACGAAAAAAGGTTTGCCTTTTTCGCTCGTTCCGATGTCGAGAAAGCGTGCGATGTTCGGATGCTCTAATTCGGCTTGAGTTTTGATTTCCTTGAGAAATATCTTGATGCTTTTCGATTCTAGTTTGAGTTCGGGATTGATGGTTTTTAGTGCGACTTGTTTGGTAAATATTTCGTTACCGAAATCTTCCGAAAAACTCGCTAAATAGACGATTCCCATTCCGCCACTGCCGATCAGTTTTTCGATTATATATTTCCCATAAACATCGTCATCGAAAATTTCTTCGTCAGGAAAAAGCCGCATAATGTTATCAAAAAGAGTCTTATCACCGGCACATTTTTCTAAAATGAAATTCCTACGCTCATCGGCATCCTTGATGTCAAAGGCTTCATAATATATTTCATATTCTTTATTCATAACGACTTAGAAGTATTGAACGAATTTTAAGTTTGCTTGTTCCCGACATCTTTTCAAAACCGAAAGATTATAGCAAAAATAATTTTTTACGGTTAATGCCGGATTTTTACGTTATTAAGATCGAAGAAATAAAGTTACATTTTTTGCGAGAAATTATGAGTGAAATTATTAAACAACATATCAATAAATTTACGGTTTTGACGATTTTGTCAATCATTTTCGGCATCAGTTCAAACGCCTTCGGACAAGACGGATCAAGTCCGAAAATCGAGCCGAATGATCTATACATTTACAAAGGCAAAGACTCCGACAAGCCGTTTAATTTTATGTTCAATTTTCAAGGCGAAGGTGTTGTTCTGTATTCGTTTGAATACGAAGGTGCTTCGACGATAAAAGGAAATTGGACGTTTGAAAATGATGTTTTGACCGTTATATTGCCGAAAGTTAATTCGACAATAACCTTGAAATTCAAACAAAAGGGCGATGATTTGGAAATTATTGACACACAGCATTTGAACCCGCTTATTTCTGTCGGAACTTTATTTAAGAAAAATGTAAACAACCCGTCGGGCAAAGATTTGACGGCTCAGGAGTTTGCCGAATTGATCTTGAAATTTACCAAAAATATCAAATCGGTAGAAGATTTATCGGCTGAAAATATCGAACGCGAAATGGGCGAAAATGTTTGGTTCAACGAAGAAGATCAAAGCAATTACGGCTTTTGGGGAAAGATTAAAAATTCGTCTTGGCGATATGGTTTGGTTGCGTATCCGTATCCATCAAAGGATAACAAAACAACTGACACGGTCAGGTTTTCGATAGATAATCCGAATGAAGATGCTGATATGAGTTCGGCTTGTGTCGCAATCGAAAGTTTCCGGAAAGATTTGAAATCAGCCGGATTTTTATATTTTACAGCTATCGGAGTTCACAATATTGCAAGAGGTTTGGTTTTCAGCCGCGACGATCTTTTTGTCCACGTTTATGTTCGAGGAAGCGGTAGAGATTATGAATCATTCAAAAATAATTGCGTTGATATGGTGCTGATCGGAGCGGAAAACATCGGCAAAAATTAAATATCAAACCTTGAATTAAAAGGAGCAATAAAAATTATGAAGTCTTTGAACAAACTCGAAACTATTACGAATATCGCAATTATTTTAGTAGCAATTTTGCTTTGCGGTTTATTAGTTCAAAAGTTTTACTTTAAGTCGGAAATACAATCTAAGCCAGCCGAAATAGTTAAAGGATCGAAAATTTCTTTACCTGATTTTCAAGGGCAAGCAAACCAAAAAACACTTTTGTTGGTTTTGCAAAAAGACTGTCAATTCTGTACTGAAAGTATGCCTTTTTATAAAACCCTGATTGAAAAATCAAAGAAAAAAGGTATTCAAGTGGTCGCCGTTTTGCCCGATTCGCGTGAAGAAGGCATTCAATATTTGAAAGAAAACGGTGTTGATAATATCCGGGAAATAAGACAAGTTTCGCCGAACAAAATCAATGTACGTGGAACACCGACATTGATCTTAATGGATGACACAGGCGAAGTTTTAAATCTCTGGATCGGGAAACTTTCTACAGAGAAAGAAAAAGAAGTTATGGAAAATCTATAACTTAAATACTAGGAGACATAATATGAAAAAAATAATTACAAAATTCGCAATTTTGGGAGCGTTAGCTTTTGGTATCTTCTTTACAGCTTTTGATTCGACATCACAAGTAAGTGCTGCAACCGCAACGCCAAAATGCAATCAATGTGCTGAACTGGCAAACGAGTGTAATACCTACGAAGAAGGTGGTCCGGGCTACAATTGGTGCATAAGAAGAGCGGAAAACTGTTACAGAATATGCACTTGGTAATTTACTAAAGGAAGTGAACACAGGATTGGAATAATTCCAGATTACATATCTCCAATCTTGTGTTTATTGATTCTCAAATATTAAATATTTTGGAAAAAGAAAATACATTTCAAAATTATTAACTTTGCTCTAAAGAAGTGTCCGCATTTTAGAGCTTTCAAATATCAATAAACGGATTAACAAAAAATATATAAATATTAGGAGTAATAAATAATATGCAAAATGTGATTTTAGGATTTTGCTTGGTTTTATTTTTGAGTTTGACTACATTTTCACAGTCGGATTCAGACACACGATCAAATGAGAAATCATCGACAAATTTACAAACACAATCTGATTCAACCTATAAGAAGTTTGAAGTGTTTGGCGGGTTTTCCAGCAATTATGTAGATAATAATGTAAATGGTCCTGACGCAACTTCTATTTTACCAATAACAACAACTCAGGGTTTTGCTAAGAGAAGTTTTAATGGATTCAATGCATCGGGTGTTTACAATGTTCATAGGTATTTTGGCATCAAAGCCGATTTTTCTATGCACTTTAAGAATGACTCAAATATCATTTCCAGAGGTGAAGCATCTCCTCCTTTACCTTTCCCAACAATAAAATTTGATGCAAAACGTTCAGTTACAAACATTCTAGGCGGAATCCGAATTAAGGATAATGCGACAACTGCCAGATTCAAGCCATTTGCCCACGCACTTGTAGGTGTCGGCAGGACAAGTGCAAAGTTGGACAATATTGTTTGCACCGGAATTCCAAATTGTGCGTCAGAAGGTAAGACTAATTCAGGTGCGGGATTAGCCGGTGCATTTGGTGGCGGTCTGGATATAAGAATCAATGACAGGATTGATTTTCGTGCTATTCAGGTTGATTACAATCCGATCAAACTTCAATTTGGCACCGCAAATAATTTTCGGTTTGGAATAGGCATAGTTTTTAAATAATGTTGATTTGACCGAAGTTAGAAATTTTCAATTTTCTAATTTGTTTTAGATTATTGAGAAAAATAAATCTAATTATTAAATAAATTATGAATATAGGATTGAAGTGATTCGTAATTGTTTAACTTCAATCCTATATAAAGAAGATGCAAATAAGATTGTTGAATCTATAGAATTTTTGTTTGAGTGTTATTGAAGAAAAGATACTCAATAAATTTAGATAAATACTATGAAAAAGATGCTAAAGCAAAGGTCATTAAGATCAGATATTATCTGTCTGATATTGATAATTGCGGTTCTTTCGGAGTGCAGTTCAAAAAATGTCGGAACAAATGATTCGGAAGATTCGTCTCTTTCTTCAGGCAGCCAACAAACTGAAATTGGAGATTAAAACTTAAATGATAATGTCGAAGGCAAGCCAACAATTCCAAAAACCGATTTGCCGGAATTTTCTAAAAATGAAGATTACATTTATATTATCGGAATTACTTAAAAACAAATTATGAAGAAAAAATTAATAACGCTGCTCGTTGTCGGCATCTTTTTCGGTTTGCAGAGCGTTCGCGCTCAAAAGCAAATTGAGATCATTACGCCGACAGCAGCTTTTGATGTGGAAATGGCGATGAAGATGCTCAATACGGGCAAGTCGGAAATCAAAGGCGAGGCTTTTTCCGAAGAACGGGCGGGGTTAATCCGGCGAAAAATCGGCGATACTATTTATGCCCGCGTCGGGACGGTGGTGACGCTTTATCCGGTTACGCCGTATCTGACCGAATTTTTCGAGCTGCGGAAAAAAGACAAAAAGGGCAAACGAATCGCGGCAATTTCGAGAGAGGTCAATTCGTTTCGGATTTTAACGAAGGTCTATTCATTAAAAGGCGAATTTGTTTTCAAGGGTTTAGCTCCCGGCAAATATTATGTCGAAACCGAGGTTACTTTCCCCAGCGGCATCGGCGGAGTGGAAATTTCGGGAATTGCCGAAATTAAAACCGAGGGTGAAACCGTGAATGTTACGTTGAAGAGAACATTTTAAGATTCAATTTATATGAAAAAAACAATTTTATTGAGTGTTTTTATACTGCTGTTTATATTTTCAGCATTTTCGCAAACTAAAAATGACGACGAAGTTATTTCAGTCGCCAAAAAAGCTGTCGAAGCGCAGGAAAATTACGATTCGGCAACGCTCGAAAAGGTCTATGCTTCCGATTACATCGAAATTTCGCCGAAAGGCGAGATTGACGTGCGTGAAAAAGCGATTGGATTTTATAAAGTTGACGACGTAGAAAAAGCTAAATCAAAAACTCCAAAGTATATTCTGGATGAATTCAAGGTTCGCCATTACGGAAAATTTGCGATTCTGATCAGCCGATTTTCGGTTGGTTCAAAAACTGATTCGCAGCAAAAGCCGAATGCTGTCGGATTGGTTGTTTACGCTTTGAGAAAAGAAAAAGGCGACTGGAAAATATACTCGGCTCAGTTCACGCCATTTCCGCTGCCGCCGCGTCCGCAAACGACTAAATAATTAAAGCTTGTGCAAATTAAAGTCGTTTGTTTTCACCGCGTTAGCGGTGGCTTGAATTTAGCCGTGCGTTTTAACGCACGGGCGCAAGCAATTAATACGCTCGTCGCGTCAGCGACGATTGAAAAACCGGTGAATGTTAAATAGTCGCTGACGCGACGAAACTCGATTCTGACGCTTTCCGTCCGTTGAAACGCACGGCTAAATTCAATTTGTCGCTACGCGACGATTTATGCACAGGCTTCAAATAATCACTGAAAAACATTTTATGAAAACTGCATTTTTATTTTTATTACTATTTTTACCGGTTATTGCTAACGCTCAAGTCGTTAGAATTCCCGATCCGAATTTTAGACAACGGTTAATCGCGCTCGGTTATGACACGAATGACGACGGGAAAATTCAGGTTTCCGAAGCTCAAAAAGTTATTAACCTGAAAGTCGAAAATCTCGGAATCGTTAACCTGGAAGGCATCAACAGTTTTACCAACCTTGAAGAATTTGAATGTCACAGCAATAAAATTGCTGTGCTGGATGTATCAAAATTGAAAAAACTGACCGGATTGTATTGTTACGATAATCCGCTCGAACAAGTAAATGTCGCCGGTTTATCGCAGCTGAAGAATTTATTTGTTCAAACCATACGCTCGCCGCATGCTTATATCAGGACTTTGGATGTTTCCACTTTGACCAACCTTGAAGATTTGAGGTGTTCCAATAATCTAATTGCCAAACTCGATGTCAGCGGTCTGAATAAACTGGAAAGAATTGAATGCCAAAATAATCGGCTTGACACGGTTTCGCTCCGAAAGGCTCCGAACTTGAAGTATGTCAATCTGGAAAATAATCCGCTTCAAGTAACCGTTGACATCAGAGGTCTGACCAATCTCGAATACTTTAACTGTCAAGGTTGCCAACTGATCGTTCTGAATATGAGCGGCACAATTAAGCTGAAAGATCTTTACTGGTAAATTAATGAATAAATTTCCGTTTATCTCACGGGTGAATTCGTTGACACTGCTTCGGGGTTCGGTCGCCATTATCTTTCTCGCGCATTCGTCTGTGCGGTTTGCCGGCGCAACCGTCGCGCAGTTCGACGTATTTCTAGAAAGCAAAGGTTTTCCGTTCGGTGTCGCCTGGATTTAGGCAATTACGGCGTTTGAAATCATCGGCAGATTATTGTTTGCGTTCGGTTATTTTATCAGGATTTTATCGGCGGGTTTTATCTTTTTACTTGTCGCCGGAATCGTTTTGATTCACGCAAGTTTCGGCTGGTTCGTCGGCGAACACGAAACGGGCGGCTGCGAGTACAGCTTTATTTTGATTATGGCTTTGCCGGTCATCACCGCGAGCGAGAAGAGAAATTTGGAATAGTAATTTTGCTAAGCGAATTATGAAAAAACAGTTATTTTTATTGATTATATTGATTTTCGGCGGAATGATTATACCGCTTGCCGCGCAGGATGAATTAAACGATTCGACTCTGAAAGCTGAAGAAATCAGCTATCGAATGATTGAATTGATTAAAGATATCAAAACCAAAGAAGACATTTCGCCCGAAAATATCGAGCGCGTGATGAAAATCAAAGTGCGTTACGATGAAAAAAACCGTCAAAACTACGGCTTTGGTGGACTTGTCAAAGAAGCGTCAAAATGGGCATACAATCTATCAGTTTATCCGTCTTCGGGCGATGAAAATAAAACAGATGCCGCGCTGAATTTCTCCTTTAACTATCTGAACGATGACGAAAAATCGGGAAGAGACGACTACGCGCCGGTCTGCGCGGTTGATTTCGATTCATACAGCAAAGAATTGAAAAATGCCGGATTTGCGTCCGCGCCTTATTACGGCGAACACAATAGATTGCTCTGGTGGAATTTTTCACGCGGCGCGGTTTCCGTGCAGATTTCAGCCAACGGTGAAAATGACAAACGACCGAAGCGTCAATGCGTGAGTATGTTGACGGTTTCCGTCAGTAATCTGGCGGAGCCGGTAGTCGTGAAGGTTGAAGAACCGCCGCCGCCGCTACCGTCGCCGACACCTCCGTTGCGGGCGAAATCGGACGCAGTTGAAACATTGGTCGGTGATCGAATCAGGCAAATTCGTATTAGAACTTTGTTGTTATCTTTGCCGTCAAAAATGTTTTCAAGTCTGCCGTCTGACCGGAAAACGTCAGAACACATCAAAGATTTCAGAGATTTTGAAATCAAAACAGACGGCAATGCCGTTTGGACTGAAGATACGGCTTTTTATGAAGTGCTGAATCCGCGCAAAGAATCTCTGCTGAAAGTCGAAGTCGTTACGTCGCTCTACAATGCCGATTTTACAAAAGCGGCAATTGACTCGAAACCGGCGGGCGCGACGAAAGAAAAACTTTTGGAGATTGATTATGTTGCCGGAACGAAAGCCGCAGAGAAGCCTGATTCGTTGGTTAAAAAGGTGGAATATTTCACGCCGAACAAATTAAAACCCGGTCAAGGTGTCGGACAAGGACGAGACAGTATAGAACGGGACTTCAATGTTGAAGGCGTTTATCAAATGAGCGATGTCGCCGGACACGAAAACCGTTTTGTTTTGACTTGGCACACATATCGTCTGGTTGACAACAAAGCGCAAAAACTGAAAATCACCGTCAGCGGCGCAAAAAGTGAGCTTTCGGTTGCTGAAGAAATACTTAATTCAGCCGTTTTTGAACAAAAATCATTCGCCGTAATGTCATCGGAAACATTCAAAACCGCATCAATCAACAAATTCGGCATCGAAAACATCGCTGTTTCTTCCAATATGATTGCCGAGCCGCTTAAAGAAGATACGTCTAAAAACAAAGACCTTGAATGGACAACCTACCGTTATGCCTGGAAAACTCCGGTATCGGATATTACCTCTGATTCGTCGCTGAAAGTCAAAATTTCAACAACAATCTATAACGGCGATTTCAACAAAGTCGTCGTTGATATTCCTGTTAAAAATCGAACGCCGGATTTTATGATTCTGATGAGTCTGATCGGAGATTCAAAAGTTAATAAACTATCTGGCGGCAACAATGTAAAAGAATCGAAAATTATAAATTTGAGCGGCGTGGATGGCGCATTTGGTTTGTACAGAGTAAATAACGGGAGTTTTTTGGCAAGTTGGCAAACTTATCGGCTGCTCGACGGTAAAGCCCAGATTATATCCGTAACGACGGAAGGCGACCCGAATGAAATTTCAAAAGCCGAGCGGATTATCAAATCTCTTGCTTTATCGGTTAAGTAAATTTAGTTAAAAAGCGAAGCCGTTTTTTAACTAAATTTACGGATTATCTTTATTTTTTACGTTAGATATGATGAAACGGGAGAAATTTTTAATTTTTATGAACAAAAATCAACTTTTTGCGACGATATTATTTTCAAGTTTGGGAATGATAACCGCTTGCGGTTTGACCGCAGACGTTGCCGATTATAAAAACGCGAATGAAAATACGGCGACCACCGACACGGCAATAAATACCGGAAAAACCGCTCAAAATAAAACTTCCGACACTGTTCAAAGTAAAACAATCGAACTTTTCGACGGACGCGGCGGCGAAGTGAAAAACACCAAACCTTCGACAGCGGACGCGGCTCTCGTCGAAAAAGCAGTCCGCGTCAAAGCAAAAGAAGTTTTTCTGGAAAAGCAGCTTGAAGGTTTGACGGACGATACTGATTGGGAAAAGGCATTTTCGGTTGACGGCGTTGTCGAAGGCGCGTTCACCAAAGCGAATTCCAAACAAAAAGCCGTTTTGTATAGATTTTCATATACCAACGGCGTAGTCATTCTCGAAGACGGAAACATTGTCGCGCATTTCAGCGGTGGTCCGGGCGATTATGCGTTTTATTTTGCAATCAAGGCTCTGCCGGATGTTAATCAAAACGGTTTGTCAGAAATCGTTTTGTTCAGAAATGTCGAAGACAACGCCGACGTGATTGCCTATCTTTTTGAATCGAAAAACGACGGGATGAATTTTCTCGGCGAAGCAAAATACTTTACTTCTTCATATATTGCCGGCGACGATACGGACAGCGAAAAGGCGAAACAAACCGCTTACCGCGTAACGGTTCAGCCGTCGGAACAACCGAAATTTTTGCAGGAAACTTACGAAAGAACGGGCAGCAAAAACAAGTGGATTTTGACGAAGAAAGCCGAAAAGTTTATATGGGAAAAGCGCGGCGACTATGATTTAAAGAAGATTTAGAATATGTCTTTTGGAAACAGCTTTTAATAAAAACAAATGAAAAACTTCAGTAAAAAACTATTTATCTTAACGAGCGCGCTCTTCATTTTTACCGGACTGACGGCAATGGCGTTTGGTCAGGAAAAGAGCATCACCGAAGAGGAGTTCGACCGAGAAATTGACAAGGCTTTACAAACCACCGAAACAACCTTTCCGCGTCGGGAAACAAAATCTAAACCGAACCCAATAGAGGTCTTTATTGACGACAAAAAAGAGACGGTGGAAACGATTTTGAGGGAAAATGAAATCAAAGAATTTCTCGCAAAAGATAAAATTCGCTATGAATATATAAAAGTAACTACGAAAGGCACAACTTCGACAAGAAGAATTGAGGTCGGTTGGTATTGTTATGATGAATCGAACGGGAGTAAATGGGCGACCTACGAATTACCCTGCGACCGTAGGACGTTTTCCCTTTCAATGCCGCCCGCAAAAGAAGAATTTTTTGTTGAAAACAGCACACTTGATGCAAAGCCTGTAAAAATATTCCGCAATATCAAAACCAGTAGAGTTTATTCGACCGGAGACAAACCTTACATCAATGAATATCTGTCTTATTTGGATGCCGCCGGGCGAATCGTAAAGTATGAATATCTAACAAGAAAAGGCGAAGAAAAAGCAATTTTACAGACTTCAACGATTTATGAATACGACGTAAAAATCGAGCCGATTCTTGTGCCGGATGCAGCCAATTTAGAAAAAAAGTGAATAAATTTAATTTTACGAAAGTGAATTTATAGTCATAAATATCAATGAAAAAACCTTTTACGAAAAGATATACGAAAACTTTTTTGATTTCAGCCTTCGTTTTAGTTTTCGGCAGTTTAGTAATGTCGGCGTGTTCAGGATCGGAAAAAGGCAGTATTTCAAACGAAACTACAGTAACCGCGTCAGCACAAAATGCGGCTGAAAATAATCAGTCGAATAAAGCGGAGACTCCGAAGACGGAAAAACAAAAGGAAATTTTCGCCGCTTTCAAAAAAGGCGACGACTATAAAACGGTTGTCCGTCCGAAAATTCTCAATGACGGCTGGCAGCCTGAGCGTTCCGCAGACGGTTACGAGAATTGTGAATATGAAACGCCGATTTGTAAAGAATATCCCGAATTGGAAGCAGGTCCGGCGGCGCGTTTGGGAAACATCGTCTTTCGCTGGAAAAAGGGCAATAAAATTCTGCTCATTTACACGCTTGGTGATCCGCCAATTTTTGAAAACTACGAATTTGAAAAAGCTGTTAAACAACCGAGCGAACCGGACGTTCTCGGCAAATACGAATGCTGTGAAATCGGCATTTCAGGTGAACGCTCCCTCGAATTAAAAGCAAAAAACATCGCCGTTTTTAACGAAAGAGATGAAGGCAGCACTGCGACGGGAAACGGCTCGTGGAGTTGGGATGCGAGCGAGAAATTCATCAACGTCAAGCTGACCGTCAAACAGGAATTTGACGACGGCGAAAATATCGAAACGAAAACTTCCAAAGTTTCCTTTCAGCTAAAGAAAGACGGCAAGGATTTGAAAATTGTCAAAGAAACACTTTCATCGTCCGGTTTGAACGGTTATTACATCGGGAAGACTTTTAAAAAACAGTAAGGGACAGATAATAAAAGCATTCTATGAAAAAAGTGAATTTTACAAAACTGATAATTGGAATAATGTTGTCGAATTTCTTTTCTTTTGCCTGCGCGAAAGCTTCCGACAGTGACAATACGATTAATGAAGCGGCACCGAAACCTGCTCCGATAACCGTTACGATTGAACTGAAAAAAGGCGCGAAAATCAAAGCATCAATCAAACAAGAGCCGGATTTGAATTTTTCGACCGAGCTTGATTCCGAAGACAAACTGCCGGAATTTTACGCCAAATTTAAAGACGAACTTGAAAAAAACGATGATTCGAAAATCATCATTGATTCGGACCTTCCCGTCGCGATTAAAAAAAATGTAAATTTGCTGAATGATGCACGGAAATCAGGTGCGAAAATGTATTACTTGAGATCCGAAGGAAAAATAATCGGTTTCGACCTTAAAAAAAAGGATGACGAAATATCTCGAACAAATTCGGACAAACCTGATCCGCTGGCTTTAATAGTCAGTTTAAGCGAAGACGGAAAAGTTAAATTAAATCATGAAGAATCTGTAACAATTAATGACCTCGCGCCATTGGAAAATAAATTGAAGGATATTTTTGCCGCTCGAAAACAGTTAGAAACAAAGTTACGCGAAGAAACAAAACATCCTTTGACAAGAATCATTTTTCTAATTCCTGAGGAACTATCCGTAACCGATGAAAGGATAAATAAAGTTTTGGAATCACTAAAAAGAGCCGGTGCCGAACCCGTTTTATTAGAGCTAAAACAATGAAGAAAAACAACTTAACGATGATTTTGCTGATGAAATATTTCGGCGCGATTGCGGCAAATGCTCAAAAGGAAGAAAGATTTTACCAAACAGATGATAAATACATTTTTGATTTTAATCGGCGCGCTTTTGCTCGGATTCGGCGGAATAATGGCTTGCAGCGCGTCTGATCTGAGATCAGACAATAACGCGAAAACGGGAAATGTGAAGCCGGAATCGACCGCCGAAAACAAGATCGCCGCTGAAAAGAAAGCGATTGAAAACAAAAAATCAAATGACTCTGAACAAACAAAAAGAATTGAAGTTTTCGACGGCAGAAATGACGACAACGAAAAATCCGGCGAAAAAGAAACTCCTTTCGTCCGCGAAATTGTCCGCACCGAACAGACGGCGATCCAGAATATGTTCAAAGATTCCACCGAATTTGAATGCAGCGGCACGGACGTGACGGTCGAAGGACTAGCCGAAGGTTCGTTCACGAAACCGAAATCGGCACAAGTCGTTTATTTATACCGGAAATGCACGGACGACACGATGAAATATCCGGGCTTTATCAGCGTACTGATTATCACCCAGGGCGAGGAAGTCGTCGCGCATTTTGTTTATGCGGACGTTTTCGGCGGTTTTACGAGTTTGAAAATTCTTCCCGACATCAACCGCAACGGCTTGTCGGAAATAGTTTTGAGGTCGTCGTTGGGTTATGGGTATTACACCGATTCGATTGACATCTACGAGTTCGGCGCAAACAATCCGGTCAGTTTGGGCGGAACGAAAATTTTCACTAACCTTCCCGACAACGGCAAAGAAGACGAAAGCAAAACCGCTTATAGGATTACGGTGCAGACTGATAAATCGCCCGTTTTTTTCCGCGAAACTTATCAGCGAAAATCCGACCGGGAAAAATGGCAACTGCAGACAAAGGAGAGCATTTTCTCTTTGGGAAAATCAAACACGCCGGCGCAATCGGGTTTCAAACTTTTGAAGAATTAAACCAATAAGGAATGAGGTGGTCTAATGAAACAGGACACAAAACTCTCTGTTAAAATAACAGTATCAGTAGATCCAAATTTTAATAAATATCAGCAATTTGCTGAAAATCTTTGAAATAGGAAATATCAAAAATGTAGATTTTTTGCTCAATTTTTGGAAAATTTGACAAGTTTTCTTTTAGATTCTTGAAAAATTGGCTG